>DASSZN010000197.1:0-16897 GCA_035702805.1 Thermomicrobiaceae bacterium
CACGCCTTCCGGCGAGTTCCGCGGCGAGGTCGTTAGACCTCGGTACGAGCAGGAGAGACGCGTTTCACATCGTCGGCACCCGCCGACACCCCAGGCGAGGCCAACTTCCTGGAGGTGTTTCTTGGTCAGCGGCACGCCGCGGCAATCGAGCCGGTCACCGATGGACTCCTCGTGCGCCGGTCACGCGGACAGCAGGTACCCGCGGGAGAAAGTGGTCGAAAATGTGGCTCTCGGGCTGAGATCCGACGCCTCGTGCCAGTTCGTTCGCGTCCGCTGGGGACAGCGTTGGGACAAAGCCGGCGGCGATAACGGCTCGAACCGCGACGACGTCGTGGGCGCCCGTGATGGCCAGCACGCCGTCGCCCGCCACTAGCGCCGACGCGCCGGGACGGCAGTGCGGCTCTTGCGGCGCACCGGCAGATCGCAGCCGCCCGGGCCACCGACTACGGCGAGCCCGACCGTCACCGTCTCGATGAACGGCATGGACAACGACATGGCCGCGCAGTACCGGTCGACCGTATTGGGGCGTACGAACGCGGGTTCCTTGACAGATGAGGTGGTGAGAACGTAGGATTGAGGGTGCGCCGGGCACCGATGGCGGGTGGTGAAATGGTATCACAAGGGCCTTTGGAGCCTTTGTTCCAGGTTCGAGCCCTGGCCCGCCAGCCGGATTTGGGCGCGCGGGGTAGCGTGGTTCTGCCACGGCGGATGAGCGTCAGGCATCAGTGAGCTCCGACGATCAAGTCAGTTCACGCCAGCCGGTCGCCGCGGTCATCCTGGCCGCGGGGCTCGGTACACGTATGCGTTCCCGTGTCCCCAAAGAGCTCCATCCTCTTGCCGGTCGCCCAATGATCGACTACGTCCTCGCTGCCGTTCGCTCGATCGATCCCGTGCAGACCATCGTGGTGCTCAGCCGCGCCAAGGCCGACCTGCAGGATCGGCTGCCGGCGGACTGCGTCGTCGTCTGGCAGGACGAGCCGCTGGGGACCGGTCACGCCACCGCGCAGGCGCTTCCCGCGCTTGCACCCGAGGTCGAGCTCGTCGCGGTCCTCTTCGGCGACCACCCACTCCTCTCCGGTGGGGCGGTGACCTCACTGGTGGGGGCCGCGCGAACGTCGAAGTGCCGGGCCGCGCTGCTCACGACAGTGCTGGACGACCCGGCAGGGTATGGCCGACTTCGCCGCGAGGACAGGCGGATCACCGGCATCGTCGAGGCGAAGCTCGACCAGACTGGTCGCCGCGGCGCGGTCGAGGTCTACAGCGGCATCTCCTGCTACGACCGCCGCTGGCTCGAGGGCGCGCTTCCCGACGTGCCGCGTAGCCCGGTGGGCGAGTTCTACTTGACGTCGCTCGTCGAGCTGGCGGCGGATGATCGGCACACCGAAACGGCGGTCGTCGCCGTCGAGGCGCCGCCGGAGGTGGCGCACGGGGTCAACGACCGCGTGGACCTCGCGCGCGCCGAGGCCATTCTTCGCCAGCGCATCAATGCCCGCTGGATGCGCGCCGGGGTGACAATCGTGGACCCCGCCTCGACCTTCATCGATGACACCGTCGAGATTGCCGAGGACGCGCGACTCGAGCCGTTCTCCGTGATCGCTGGACAGTCGGAGATCGGCGAGCGGACGCGAGTCGGCCCGCATGCCATCCTGCGCGACACGACGGTCGGGGCGGATTGCACGGTGCTTGCGTCGGTGCTCGAGGGCGCGACGCTCGGCGACCACGTCGAGGTCGGACCGTATGCCCACCTGCGTCCCGGCGCACGGGTCGGCAGCGATGTGCACATCGGCAACTACGCGGAGATCAAGAACTCCGTCGTCGGTGCAAGGACGCGCATGGGGCACTTCAGCTACGTCGGCGACGCTACGGTGGGGGAGGACGTCAACATCGGTGCCGGGGCCGTGACCGCCAACTACGACGGCGTGGACAAGCACCGTACCGTGATTGGCGACCGCGCGTTCATCGGCGTCGACTCCGTGCTACGTGCGCCGGTGACAGTTGGGGACGACGCCGTGACCGGGGCGGGCGCGATCGTCACGCATGACGTGGCGGACGGGGTGACGGTGGTGGGCGTGCCGGCGCGACCGATGGCGCGGGGTGGCAAGCCCGCCGACACGCGACAGGGGAACTGAGGACGAATGGACGGGCGTCTCCAGGTATTTGCCGGCAACTCCAACCCGGCGCTGGCGCAGGCAATCATGACCGTGCTGGAGTCGTCGCTCGGGCGCGCGACCGTCGGTACCTGGAGCGACGGCGAGACGCGCGTCAAACTCGAGGAGAACGTCCGAGGCTCCGACATCTTCGTGATCCAGTCGATGTGCCAACCGGTCAATCAAAACCTGATGGAGTTGCTGCTGCTGCTCGACGCGGTACGGCGCGCGTCGGCCGCGCGGGTGACCGCGGTGGTGCCCTACTTCGGTTACGCCCGTCAGGAGAAGAAGACGACCGGTCGTGAACCCATCAGCGCCAAGCTCGTTGCCAACCTCCTGACCACCGCGGGCGCGGACCGCGTGTTGACGGTCGACCTGCACTCCGCGGCGATCGAGGGGTTCTTCGACATCCCGGTGGACCACCTTCGGGCGACGCCGATCCTGGCGGGGCATGTGCGTCGGCAGGGCTTGACCGACGTCGTGGTGGTCAGCCCGGACTCCGGGGGCGTCGGCCGGGCCGACGAGTTTCGCGAGCGGGCAGGCGGGTCGCTGGCGATTATCTCACGCAAGCACCCCCGCCCTGAGCAATCGGAGCTCCTCGAGATGGTCGGGGACGTCGATGGCCGCAACGCGGTCATCGTCGACGACATAATCTCGACCGGCGAGACGCTGGCGAAGGCGACCGAGGCGCTGCTGGTGCGCGGCGCCCGGAGCGTGCGCGCCGCGGCGATCCATCCGGTCCTGGCCGGCAACGCACTGGCCGAGATCGCGGGGTCGTCTATCGAGCAGGTGATCGTGACGGACACGATCCCGTTACCGGATGGAGTCCTGCGCGAGAAGGTTGAGGTGCTGACCGTCGCGCCGCTGCTGGCGGAGGCGATCATGCGCATCCACAAGGACCTCAGCATCAGCGCGCTCTTCACGTGAGCGCGCGTCGCGCCGTGACCGTCGGGAGCACCCGGCGCGGGCCGCAATAAACGGCCTCGACACGGCGGCCGGAAGCGACGGAGCCGCCGAAGCGCCGGGGAGCCCAGGAGTCTGGAGGATTTTGAGTACCGACACCTGGCTAGAGCTGGCCGTCGCCCTCGCGGCGCTCGGCCTGTTGACCCTCGCCTCGCTGGTCGAGGCGAACCTCGCCACCGTCAATCGCCTGACCCTCCGCGACCTGATCGAGGGTCGCGCCGGGGCTCATCGCGTCCAGTCCCTCATCGACCGCCCTCGCGCGATCCGCGCTTCCATGGTCCTCCTTGAGCTCGCCTCGGCGGCGACGGCCGTGGCCCTGCTTGGCCGACTGTTCGTCCGTGAGGTGCCGGGGTTCGCGCTGCCCGCGACGCTGGTCGTCGGTGGGCTGGCGCTCATCCTGGCGGCCAGCGTGCTCCCCGACGTGCTCACGCCGGAGGACCGCGCCGACGAGCCCCAGCGGCTGCTCCGCGTGGCACGGATGCTGTGCCTCGCGGCGACGCCGCTCCGGTTCGTTGCCGCCATCATGGCGCGTCCACTGGCGTTGGTCTTCCGTCGTCCCGGACCCGCTGGGGAGCAACACACCCAGCTCGAAGCCGACGAAGCGCAGCCGGCTGGTACTACCGAGGAGTTCGGACTGCAGGAGGACGAGCAGGAGATGATCAGCGGAGTGCTCGGACTCGAGGGGGCGACAACGCGCGACATCATGGTTCCGCGCATCGACGTCGTCGCGGTCCCTGACGATACCCCGGTGGATGACGCGGTCGAGCTGATCCGCCGTGGCGGTCACTCCCGCATTCCGGTCTACCACGAGTCGATCGACACCGTGGTCGGCGTGCTCTACGCCAAGGACCTGTTGCGGTTCGTCGGCGGGGCCACGGAGACGACGGCGATAAGCGGTCTGATTCGGTCCGCGCACTTCGTGCCGGACTCCATGCACGTCGACGACCTGCTGCGCGACCTCCAGACGGCGCGAGTCCACCTCGCGATCGTCGTGGATGAGTATGGCGGGACGGCAGGCCTGGTGACCATCGAGGACATCCTCGAAGAGATCGTCGGCGAGATCCAGGACGAGTACGACCGCGAATTGCCGTTGGTCGAGCGGCTTGGACCCTCTGAGGTGATCGTTGACGGCCTGATCCCCGTCGACGAGGTGGCCGACCTCTTCGAGACCGATTTTGCGGAGGGAGAGACCGGCACCGTCGGTGGTTTCGTGCAGCGGCGGCTCGGCCGCATCCCCGAGGCTGGAGAGACCGTGCGCGCGGACGGGCTCCTCATCGAGGTGCGATCGGTCGAGCACCACCGGATTCGCAAACTGCGGGTCGAGCGCGTGGCAGACGCGGCACTGCACGTGACTGGACCTGCCGGCGCGGAGACGGCGTGACGTGCGCTGGCGCGTTGACCGGCGGACGGTGGTCACGTCGACCATGGACGTCGCCGCGGCGCTTGCTGTCGCCGGTGCGCCCGCCGGCACCGTCATCGTCGCGGACGAGCAGACGGCGGGTCGGGGTCAGCACGGGCGCGTCTGGGCCGCCCCGGCCGGCACCTGCCTTCTGTTCACCGCGATCCTGCGACCGCCACTCCGGTCGATCCAGTCCCCGGACCTCGCCCGGCTGGTCGCCGAGCGCGTGGCCCAGGCGGTTCGGGAGGTCACGGAGATCACGCCGCGGATCAAGGATCCCAACGACCTCATGGTCACGGACCGGAAGCTCGCGGGGGTACTGCTGCAGACCAGCGTCCGCGGCCAGTCGCTCGAGTACCTGCTGATCGGCGTCGGGCTGAACGTCAACCTGACGGAAGCGGAGCTGCCGCTGCCCACGGCGACTTCTCTCCTCGTCGCCACCGGACGGCGGCATGACCGGGACGCCCTGCTCCACGCGATCCTGCGGTCGCTCGAGACCCTCGACGACCTGCTGCCGGCACCCGTGCCGGAGAACGGCCCGGACGCCGAGGCGTAGCCTCGCGCACCGTCGGCGAACCCGAATGCCCGCTTGCTCACCCGGAAGGGGTTACCTATACTCGCAAACGTGGGCGGGTGTGAGCCGCGCGGGCACGCCGGGCCCGTTCCGGGGTGCGCAGACCAGGAGGATCCTGATGGACTTCGAGCTGACGAGCGAGCAGATTCAGGTACGCGACATGGTCCGTGCGTTCGCGGAGCGGGAGGTCGCGCCGTATATCCAGCAGTGGGACGCGAACGGCGAGTACCATCCCGAGGTTTTGCGCAAGATGGGCGCGGAGGGTATTCTCGGCCTGCCGATTCCCGAACGGTACGGCGGTGGCGGCTTCGACTACGTGAGCCTGGCGCTGGCCTGTGAAGAGCTGGAGGTCGTCGACACCTTCCTCCGGGTCGTGATGAGCGTCCACGTCGGGCTCAACAGCCTGACCCTGCACCAGTGGGCTACCGAGGAGCAGAAGCAGCGCTGGCTGGTGCCGCAGGCACGCGGCGAGAAGCTCGCCACGTTCGCGCTGACCGAGCCGGGTGCCGGCTCGGACGCGGGGAACATCCAGACTCGCGCGGTCAAGGACGGCGACAGCTACATCCTGAACGGCGAGAAGATGTGGATCTCGCTGGCCAACACCGCGGACCACTTCCTGCTCTTCGCGACCATCGACCCAGCGCTCAAGCACCGCGGCCTCTGCGCGTTCGTGCTCGAGCGCGGGCTCGAGGGGATGACGACGGGCTCCATCCACGGCAAGCTCGGCGTCCGTGCGGGAGACACCGGCTGGATCTCGTTGAGCAACGTGCGCGTCCCGGCCGAGAACATGATTGGCGAGCCCGGCGAGGGCTTCAAGATTGCGATGAGCGCGATCGACCAGGGCCGGTTCACGGTCGGCGCGGGCGCGCTCGGCATCATTCGGGGCTCGCTCGAGGCGAGCGTCAAGTACTGCCACGAGCGTGAGGCGTTCGGACAGGAGATCGGCAAGTTCGAGCTCGTGCAGCAGATGATCGCCAAGATGGTCGCGGGTTACGAGGCCTCGCGGTTGTTGATCATGCAGGCATCCGAGCTCAAGAACCGCGGCCTCCGCAACACGCGTGAGACGTCGCTCGCCAAGTGGTACGCCTGCGATCAGGCCTTCAACGCCGCCAACGACGCGATCCAGATCCACGGTGCCTACGGCTACTCGAATGAGTACCCGGTCGAGCGCTACATGCGGAATGCCCGCGGGGCGGTGATCTACGAGGGCACCCGCGAGATCCACCAGTTGATGCAGGCGGACTACGCGCTGGGCTACCGCGCGGACCGGCCCCTCAGCCATCCGCAGCCGCCTGCCCAGGCCTTCGAGGCCCAGGCGGCGCACGCCTGATCGAGACGATTGGGCGTTCCTCCCGCGGGGAGCCGGCGCGACGCGTCGCGCTCCTCGCGGGCCACGCGCCCGTCGCCGAGGACGCGACTTCGGGAGGTGTACCGCGTGGCGACGATCATCGCCCTCGACGGAAAGACTCCCCGCATCGGCGACGATGTCTTCCTGGCACCCAACGCGGTCATCATCGGTGACGTCGAGATCGCCGACGGCTCGAGCGTCTGGTTCGGTGCGGTCCTGCGCGGCGACAGCGGCCCGATCCGGATCGGCCGCCGCACCAATCTGCAGGACGGCGTGATCGTGCACCTCGACCCGGGGTTCCCGACGGTTATCGGCGACGACGTCACGGTCGGGCACGGCGCGATCGTGCACGGTACGGTCGTCGGTGACGGCGCGCAAATCGGGATGGGCGCGATCACGCTGACCGGGTCGCGCATCGGGCCGGGCGCAATTGTCGGGGCCGGGGCGCTCGTCCCGGAGGGCAGCGAGGTCCCCGGCGGCGCCATGGCGCTCGGGGTTCCCGCCCGGGTGCGCCGCGACGTCTCACCGGACGAACGGAACGCGGTTCTGCGCACGGCCGCCGGATACGCGGCACGCGCCGCGAAGTATCGCGACGCGCTGGCGACGGCGCGCCGGAGCGAGGAGATGGCCGAATGACCGTCGACGTTGCCCGCATGGGTGAGGTGGTCACGATCACTCTGAACCGGCCCGAGGTGCTCAACGCCTTCAATTCGGACCAGCTGCGCGAATTCATCGACCGCTTTCAGTCGGCAGCCGGCGACTCGAGTGTGCGGGCCATCGTCATCCACGGTGCTGGTGATCGTGCCTTCGCTGCCGGAGCCGACATCTCCGAGATGAAGGACATGTCTCCGACGCGTGCGCTGGCGTTTTCGCAGCTCGGCCAGCACGCCTGCAACCTGATCGAGCGCGCGCGCCAGCCGGTGATCGCCGCTATCAACGGCTTCGCCTTTGGCGGCGGTCTCGAGCTCGCACTGGCCTGCGACATCCGCATCTGTGCCGACTCGGCGCAGATGGGACAGACGGAGGTCAGCCTCGGCATCCTGCCGGGCTGGGGCGGCACCCAGCGGCTCGCGCGGGTCGCCGGTCCGGGGGTGGCCAAGGACCTGATCCTGACCGGACGCCGCGTCGGCGCGGACGAGGCGCTGCGCCTCGGGATCGTGAGCGCCGTCTACCCGCTGGCGGAGCTGATGGACCGCGCTCGGGAGCGGGCCGAGCAGATCGCCCGCAACGCGCCCGTGGCGGTGGGCTACGCGAAGCAGGCGGTCGAGCAGGCACAGGAGGGGAGCCTGGAGGCTGGCCTCGCGTTCGAGGCCCACGTGTTCGCGCTCACCTTCGACACGGCCGACCAGAAAGACGGCATGGCTGCCTTCCTGGAGCGGCGCAAGCCGGAGTTCCAGGGACAGTGACCGGCCTGAAGGTTCCCTGCAGGAGGTGACCCAGTGAAGATCGGCGTCCTGGTGACCCAGGTGCCGGACCCCAACGCGGTGCGACTCGACCCGCGTGCCGGCGAGATCCAGGGGGGGATCCCCCAGGTCCCCAACGAGTACGACCTCTACGCCATGGAGGCGGCTATCCAGCTCAAGGAGGACGACCCGGACGTCGAGCTTGTCGTCGTGACCTTCGGCGCCGCCAAGGACACGATCAACCGCTGCCTGGCCATGGGCGCCGATCGGGCCATTACCGTTGAGGAGCCGGTAACGGGCGAGGTCGACAGCGCGGCGACGGCCCCGGTGCTCGCTGCTTTGGCGCGCGCCGAGGGGTTTGACCTGCTCCTGCTGGGCCAGGAGACGAGCGACAGCGGTACCGGGACGGTCGGGCCGGCGCTGGCGGCGTTGCTCGACCTTCCAGTCGTCAGCAATGTCGTCTCCGTGAGCCGGGACGGTGACCGGCTGAAGCTTGAGCGCGAGGTAGAGTCCGGCCGGCAGCGGGTCGAGGCCTCGCTTCCGGCCGTCGTCTGCGCACTCAGCGGGGGAACCGAGCCACGCCACCCGTCGCTGAAGGGGATCATGGGCGCGCGGCGCAAGCCGGCCGACACGCGGTCCCTCGCCGACCTGGGGGTGCCGACTGCCGACGTGGCGTCGCGCGTTGCCTGGGGTCAACTCTACGCCGAGCAGGAGAAGGCCGCCGGGATCATCCTGCAGGACGTCGAGCCGGATCAAGCGGTCGAGCAACTGGTGGCCTTCCTTCAGGAGCGCAAGCTGATCTGAGCCTGCGGTGACGGTGGAGTGAGGAGCGCACGTGGCTGACAGGACGCGGTCGGTGTTGCTGGTGGTCGAGACGGATGGGAGTGAGATCCGCCCGACATCGCGGGAGCTGTTCGGCGTGGGGCGCGACCTGGCCGACGCCTCTGGGACGTCGCTGGCGGCGGTCGTGATCGGCAGCGGCGTGGCCGTGGCGGGACAGTCCGCCGCAGCGCTTGGTGCCGATCACGTGCTCCTGGCCGATGCCCTTGAGCTGGCGCAGTTCACGGTGGGCGCCTACACGCGCGCGCTCGAGCAGGCCATCGCTTCGGCCGGCCCCTGGTGCGTGCTATTGCCGGGATCGACCTCCGGCCGCGACCTGGCGCCCTACGTCGCGACGCGCTCCGGCGGGCCGTGCCTGGTGGACTGTCTGCGGCTTTCGGTCGACGGCGATGACGTGGTCGCGACGCGTCCCGTCTACCAGGGGAAGCTCCTGACCGACATCCGGGCAAAGCGCGACGCGACGGTCTTCGCGACCATCCGAACCGGTGCCTTTGCAGCGCCGGAGCCGAAGGCGGGTCGTGCGGCGGAGACGACGGCGCTCGAGCTCGCGTTCGCGCCGGGCGACCTCCGGGTCACGGTGACCGGCACGGCCGAGGCGCCGCCGGGTCCGACGAACCTCGAGCAGGCGATGACCGTGGTCGTCGGCGGCCGTGGACTGGGCGAGGCCGACAAGTTCAGCCTGGTCGAGGACCTGGCGGACGCGCTCGGCGGCGCGGTCGGCGCCACGCGCGCGGTGACCGACCTCGGCTGGCGACCGCACTACGAGCAGGTCGGTCAGACCGGCAAGACGGTCTCGCCAGAGCTCTACGTCGGCCTTGCCGTGTCCGGCGCGGTGCAGCATACGGTCGGCATGCGCGGCTCGGGCACGATCGTCGCCGTCAACCGTGACGCCGCCGCGCCCATCTTCAAGCTCGCGGACTTCGGTATCGTGGGCGACGTCTTCGAGATTGAGCCGAGGCTCGCGGCGAGGATTCGCGCGCTCCGCGGGGAGTGAGGGAACCGATGCAGGAGGAGCGAGTCGACGCCATCGTGGTGGGTGCCGGCCCGGCCGGGGCCGCGGCCGCGATGACGATGGCGCGCGCGGGACTCGAGGTTGTCCTGCTCGAGCGGGGCGCCTTCCCGGGCGCCAAGAACGTGATGGGCGGCATCCTCTACCGGGAGCCGACCGAGCAGCTGGTGCCCGAGTTCTGGCGCGAGGCACCGCTCGAGCGCGCGATCGTCGAGCAGCGCTACCTGCTCCTGACGAGCGACAGCGCGCTCGGCGGGACTTTCCGCTCCCAGGTGTTCGCTGAGGAGCCGTACAACTCCTTCTCGGTCATGCGCGGCGAGTTCGACCAGTGGTTCGCGGGCAAGGCCGAGGAAGCAGGAGCGTTTCTCGTACCGCAGATGCTGGTAGTCGACCTCATCTGGCGCGACGGGAAAATCGTCGGCGTGCGGACCGGTGAGGAGGAGGGCGACCTCTTCGCCGACGTGATCGTGCTCGCGGACGGCGCGAACTCGCTGCTGGCCCAGAAAGCCGGTCTCCACGATGAGTGGCGGCCGAGCGACCAGGCCCTGGTTGCCAAAGAGTTGATCCACCTCTCCGAGGAGCGCATCAACGACCGCTTCAACGTGGCGGCCGGCCACGGCGTGGCCATGGAGATCTTCGGCCAGTCGACCAGGGGGCTTCTCGGTTACGGGTTCATCTACACCAACCGCGACACGCTCTCAATCGGCACCGGCGCGCTGCTCTCGGACCTGGTCGAGTCCGGTGCCAACGTCAGCGACATGCTGAACGAGTTCAAGGCGCACCCCGCAATCGCACCGATGCTTCGCGACGGCGAGACCGTCGAGTACTCGGCGCATCTCATTCCCGAGGGGGGTTGGAGCGCGCTGCCGCGCCTGTTCACCGACGGCGCGCTGGTCGTCGGCGATGCCGCGGCTCTCGTCAACCCGATCAACCGTGAGGGCTCGAACTACGCCATGGTCTCCGGCAAGCTCGCCGCGGAGGCGATCGTCGAGGCGAAGGCGACCGGCGACTACTCGGCCATGGCGCTCAGTCGCTACCAGGAACTCCTCGAGGAGAGTTTCATCCTGCGTGACCTCTACACCATCCGGAATGTCACCCCGTTCGCGCACGGCCGCCCCCACCTGCTCAACGAGCTGCCGGTCGTCCTGTCGCGGGCGGCGCGCGAGTACCTCACCGTAGACGACCTGCCCAAAGCGGTGAAGCAGCGCCGCATCCTGCGCATCCTGCGCGAGGGGCTGCCGCCCCGCCGTACGCTCGGCGACCTGGCCGGCGCGTTTCGCGCAATGCGCTGAGCTGACTTCGCCAACCGGGGAGGACGAGCCGGCCCGATGAGGGCCGGCTCGCGATGCTCAGGAGGCAGCCGCCGGGATCAGCGGCCGCCAGTCGTCCGGGATACCTTCGTCGGTCACCCCGTAGAAGATCCGCAGGTTGCCGTTGTCCCGATAGGCCAGGTCGTAGCGCACGGCGCCGTCGCGCTGCTTGTGCAGCTTGATGAAGCCGACCGGCCCGCTCCACTGGATCTTCTCGGGATCGATCGGGCTCGTCTCGAGCTGTGATATGGCGTAGCGCCAGAGGCGGCGTGCGGAGTCCTTGGTCACGTTGCGGATGACCTTGCGGTTGCGCAGATCGCGCATCGCGTGGTAGGTCACGTCGTCGCGCACCTCGGTGTCCACGATCTCGACGCCGGTGCGCGGCAGCGCGGTTGACCGGTGCGAGGACGGCTCCACTCCATTGGTCGAGCCGTTCGAGCTCGCCGCCGCGGAGGGTTCCTCGCCGGTCGGCGCCGGACGCGGCTCGCGGCCGGTGTCTCCGGTCAGGCTCGCTCGCACCATCTGGACGATCTCATCGCGCATCGCCGGAGTCGTCTCCGACTCCTGCCGGACGAAAATCTCCCCGCCGACGAGCGCATACGGCTTGTCCTTGCCCTGAGGTACGGTGAGCACCAGGATCGACTTGTCGTCGATGGGGTGGATCTCGACGGTGAGCGTCGGTGGTGGCGTGATGAACCGCGCGATGTCCGCCTTGAGGGCCTCGGCCGTCTCCTCGGGCTTGGCCACGCCGGTGATTTCGGCGTCCGGCCGCGTGCTGAGGCCAATGAACACGGTGCCGCCGTTGGTGTTGGCGAACGCCGCGATGTCCTTCAGCACGGGGCTCGCCTTGGTGCGGCGGTTTGCCAGCCGCTCGTGGAAGGACTGGACGATGTTGTTGCCCTCGGTGCGTGCCGAGAGCACGAAGTCGAACGGCGTCTCGGTCGCCCGGTAGGGACGCGCCCGCGAGAACTCGTCGCCCTCGAGGAGCGCCTTGAGCGCCTTGAAGCTTGCCTCCGGCAGCAGCACCTCGGTCATCCGGTCGCCGACGCCGAGGTTCGTCTCGCGCTCGGGATCGCGCGCCAGGCGGTGGGCGTCGGAGCCCTGGAGGATGTGCATGCGCCGGGGATATTCGGGCTTGGTGCCGTTGAAGAATCGCGCCGTGCTGCGCCGCGTCTCATTGTCGAGGTCGGTTGCCTCGAGCGCGTGGAGATTGGGGCTCTGGGTGTAGGCGATCTTGGTCTGACCGCCGAACGGGAAGCCCTGCATTGCGATGCCGTGCGTCGAGTTGACGTGCGCACCGATGACGATGGCACCGGCCTCGTGCAGGATCTCGTAGGTCTGCAGCACGTCGGTGGTCGCCCCGACCTCGCTCGTCCCTTTGTCGAGCTTCTCCTCCGGGATCCCAAGCGCCAGGAGGAGGTGCTCGAGCCGGCGGATCGAGGTGTCTTCGGGAAACACGGCCAGAATGTGAAATCCGAACGTTGCGGTGAACTCAAAGCCGGGGAGGACCAGGACGCGGTTGAGGAGGCGACGATACTCGGTGAGGAGTTGCGCCTCCTCGGGCTGCAAGCGCCCGAGCGCCTCGAGGAGTTCCAGGTCCTCGATCTCCCGCCACATCCGGGCGTAGCCGCGGACGGTGTTGTGGTCGGTGAAACCGAGGATGTCGATGCCGCGAGCCTCGGCCCGCTGCAGAATCTGGACGAAGCTGACTCCGTCCTCCTGGTAGTCCAGTGACCCCGGCGTATGGATGTGGAGGTCCATCTTGAGCCAGGACAGGTCCGCTGCCTGTAGTGGCTCGGCCGGACGCTGGCGTGAACGTCTGCTTCTGCTCAAGGGTGGAACTGGCACCCCCTTTCCCGCTGATTGGCTCCGGTATACGTCAGGCCGTGGGCAGATCTTCCACGCCACGGCCTGATCCCGAGACACAAATATACCATAAATCCGTCGACTTTTCCCGCCGCGACGCTCGGTGGGTCTCGCGTCGCGTGTTAGAATCCAGGCTGCCGCCATGGCCCGGGTATCGTCGCGAGTGTGACGCACCGTGACGCCACTGGGGCATCCCGAGGTGACCCGCCAGGATCGGGTAAGGTCGGCGCTGAAAGGCTCCGCGTTGGCGTGTCCGCGACCGGCGCCGTCGAGCCGGCCGGTCAAGGAGCAAGCCCGGTGAATGTCTTCGTCCTGCTCGACATCTTGCTGCTCATCCTCATCGCGCTTTTTGTCCCGATCGGGTTCTGGCGGGGCGCCCAGCGTGAGGTGCTGGTCAGCCTCGGCATCCTCTTCGGCGCGGCGCTGTCGGACACGTGGGCGGTACCCCTGGGTCACGACCTTGCCGGGCTCACGAGCCTGCGAGAGTCGGGCGGCGCGTTCGTGGTCAGCGTGCTCTTCCTGGTCGGGAGCACGTTCCTGCTCGGCTACGGATCGGGAGCGGCGCTGCCCGTGCCGCGGCCGGGTCTGTGGTCACGATTCTTCGGCGCACTCATAGCGGGCGGGAACGGCGCGCTGCTCCTGAGCTACGCGCTGCGCGATATCCGCGTGTACCTGCTGGCCAACCAGGCGCCGGGCTTCCTCAATCGGTCGCTCGTGGCCCAGTTCCTGTCAACCGGTATCGGCTGGCTCCTGCTCGTCGCCACCGTGATCTTCTTGCCGATTGTGATCGTGCTTGCGCTCTTCGGCCGGGACGTCGTTCCGGAGGCGATCGAGGGGGATGAGCCATACGGCGAATACCCCGAGCCGGTCGTCCGCGCGTACCCTCCACGCGTACCCCCGGCGAACGGCATCGTCGCACCCACTGCCACCTACAAGGCCGAGCCGCCGCAGGGATCCTTGCCCCGACCGACAGAGCAGACTCGCCCGCTCCGCATCCAGCCGGCCGACGACACGTCGGCTCAGCGAGGCGGACAGTACCTGCGGAGTGGCAACGATGCCGACACCGCGGTGACCCGGATTACCGGCGACGTCGACCCCCAGAAGACGATCCAGCTGCAGGTCGGAGAGTCGCAGCAAAATGGGTCCCCAGTCCAGGACGGAACGTGCCCGAGCTGCCACGCGGACGTGCGCGGAGCCGAGGTCTACTGCCCCCGCTGCGGGCGAGTCCTCTAAGGGCGCCACGCACTCAGCGCCACTCCTCCTTCTGGGCTGCGTAGAACGACGCGTGCGGCTTGCCGTCCAGCGACTTCCGCATCATCACCTCGACGCGGTCCTCGACGAACCCGTCGCGCTGGTAGAAGGCGTGAGCCGCAGGATTGGTGACGTCGACGCTCAGTTCGATGAAGGAGCAGCCGAGGTCGCGAGCGCGCTCCGTCGCGGCGTCCAGGAGCACCCGGCCGACTCCCTGACCGCGGTAGTCTCGGTGGACGACGAACCGGCGGATGAGACCGAACCGCCCGTGAACTGACTTCGCCCCGACGAACAACTCGAGCTTCCCGACCACCTGCCCGTCGCTCTCCGCGACCAGCACGGAGCTTGGCTCGTAGGCGTCGTCGTGGTACTCGGCGACCGTCTGCTCCTCGTCCCAGCACCAATCGACATCCCGGTTGAGCTCCGCCTCGGCCGGAGCATCTTCCATGCGGCCGGCCCGGATGGTGATCGTTGGCGTCGACATGCTTCAGCTTCCCTCCCGTGCGACACTGACCGCAACGGCGCGGCCCGCCGGCTCATTCTACCGGCGGACCGGCGAGGTCGTTGGTGCTGGTACGGTGCTGTGACGAACCCTGGCAATGGCTCTGCGGCGTCAGCGCGGAGCCCGTGGATCTCGCCGCGTGTCCCGCGCGCTGCGGACGGAGCCAAGCGTGGGAGGTCGGCGCCGGCGTCCCGGGTAGGGAGCGAGCGATGGTCGGCCAGTTCGCGGATCGTCGGGACGCTGGTCGGGTTCTCGCCAGCCAACTGCACGCGTACCACAGTCGCGCGAACTGCCTGGTGCTTGGACTGCCGCGCGGCGGCGTCCCCGTGGCCTACGAGGTGGCACTGTCGCTCGCGCTGCCGCTCGACGTGTTCCTGGTGCGCAAGCTCGGCGTGCCGGGCCACGAGGAGCTCGCGATGGGCGCCATCGCCGAGGGCGGCATACGCTTCCTGAACAGGTCCCTGATCGCCGAGCTCCATATCCCGGAGGTTGCCGTCGAGGAGGTCACGCGCCGCGAGTTCCTGGAACTCGAACGCCGGGCGCGGGAGTACCGAGACGGGCGCCCGTCGCCGCGCGTGCTTGGACACACGGTGATCCTGGTCGACGACGGGCTGGCCACCGGCGCTACTACGCTCGCCGCCGTGGCTGCGCTGCGACAGATGACGCCGGAGAAGATCGTCGTGGCGGTCCCGGTGGGGTCGTCGGAGGCTTGCGCGGAGGTGGAGAGGCAGGTAGACCAGATCGTGTGCGCGATCATGCCGCCGACGTTCCACGCCGTGGGGATGTGGTTTGCCGATTTCGAGCCGACCACCGATGCCGAGGTGCGAAACCTCCTCGGATTGGCCGCGCAGCGTACGTTGCGGCGCGACCATGGGCACACCGAGCGGACAGCCAGCGACGAGGCCGGGATGCCCTGACGGAATGGGCGTTTCGTGCCGTTCAGTGACGGCCGGTGTCGAATCGACCGTGGCCAAGATGAACGAGAGAGGCGCGCAATGGTGAACTACTACCACGACGACGACACGCAGCGGCAGCGGGACCAAGGCGAGCGTGGGCTCCCCCGGGGACGGCAAGGGCCGCGTCGAGCAGGCTGAATGGCCAGAGGCTGGCGGGGTCTATCCCATGTCGGGTCCCCCCCCTCCTCGTCACCGGACGCGCCGGCCCAGCCCACGGGAACCTTTGGCCAGGGCAAGCGTGGCCCGGCCGGCTACGAAGACCACGGCGGCTCGGAGACGGAATGGGTGCCCGACGATCCTGCCGAGTGAACATCATGACCAGGAGTAACTACCCCGGCCAGGCCGGCGTGGGCGAGTAACCTGCCGACGTGCCTTTCCGGGGGCGCTGCACTTGGCCGGCAGGCCTGCCGCGGAGAGGATGGTCCCGGCGCTGACCCCAGCGCCGGGCTGGTGCCAACGACTGACCGCGCGCGTCGATGCGAGCCACGGCCGCCAGGAAGCGCCACTGCCCGGTGGTCGATTGGGGTCGGCGCTGATCCGGCACCGGACCCGGGCAGGTAGTCGTCGATGATGGGGTAGCTACGTCGGCGCCGAGCCGGGGGCTCCGGGCGCGGTTGCGGCGTTCGCGGCTGCCGCTTCGCGGCATCCCGACACCGAGCCGGCCGCCAGTCTGGCCCGCAGCAAACCGTCGCGCGGCTATCCGGCGACGCGCTTGAGTGCTCCCACCGGGGCCCGGATCTGATCCCTGCTCAGCGTGAGCGTGATCGGCCGCCCTGGAGCGACGTCGCCCACGTAGGTACCGGCGGCGGGCCGCACGGTTGCCGTGCTCGTTGGTTCGGGCCGCAGCAGCACCTGGTTATGGACCGTCCCAAAGGGAGTATCTGGTCGAAGCGATACGAGCACGTGGCCCGGAGGCGGAGTCACCGGCGGCACGTTCGCACTGAAGAGCGACGCCGGCCAGTCCGTGAACACGACCGATGCGGTACCGTCCTCAAGCACCGCCATCGGACCGGGACGAGATGGGTCGTCGGCAATGCCGGCGTCGAGAACGAGGGTGCTTCCCGGCGCAAGCGCGATCTGCTGCCGGCCGGTCAGCACGGTCAGCGGAACGTGGTGGCGAGTCGCCTCATCGCGCAGAAGGGCCCACGCGGGATCATCGTCGGGGCTTGCGAGCAGCGCGACCGCTCGCACGGTTCCATGCTGGATGAGGCCGATGGCGCCGGCCACGTCGGCAGTGTCCGAGGTGGGAACGACGAGCAGATCTACCTGTCGGTGCCAGGGAAGGGTCGAGCGGTCCACGAAGTCGGCGAGGTCGGCTCGGGCGCTGCC
>DASSZN010000199.1:0-3663 GCA_035702805.1 Thermomicrobiaceae bacterium
AGGTCCAGGTTGTCCGGCGTGGAGGTGTTCCACGGCAGCGACGCGATCCACTCCAGGTAGTTGCGCACCACCCCGTACTCGGCCATGGCGGGCTGCAGGCGCTCCAGGCGTCCCAGCTCGCGCTGGACCTGTTTGGCGGCCTCCTCGGGAAGCGTGAGGGCCTCCAGCTGCTCACGCAGCTCGTTGACCTCGGCCTGAACCTCGTCCCCCTCCCCGAGCTCCTCCTGGATCGCCTTCATCTGCTGGCGCAGGAAGTACTCGCGCTGCCCCTTGGACAGCTCGGACTGCACCTGGGACTGGATCTTGGAGTCAAGCTGGACGAGCTCCAGCTCCCGGGCGAGGATCTCCGACAGGCGCCGCAGGCGGGCGGTAACGTCCAGCTCCTCCAGCAGCGCCTGCTTCTCGGCGGTCGGCAGGCGCAGCGCGCCGGAGATGAGGTGGGTGAGCATCACCGGGTCATCGACGTTGGCGACCATCACCTGCAGCTCCTCGGGCAGGTAGGGGACCTCGCCGACGATGCTGGAGAACGTGCGCTGCACGTTGCGGGCCAGCGCCACCAGCTCCGGGCTCTCCCGGACTCGGTCCGGCGCCGCCGAGACCTCGGCGATCAGGTACGGCTCGGTCTGCACCCAGCTGTCGACGCGGACGCGCTGCGCGCCCTGGACGAGCACGCGCAGCGTGCCGTCGGGCAGCCGCACCATCCGCGCGATGGCGCCCAGGACGCCGACGTCGTAGAGCTCGTTGGGACCCGGCTGCTCGATCTCGGCGTCGCGGCTGGCGATGAGCACGATCGAGCGGTCGCCGCGCAGGACGTCGTTGACGAGCTCGATGCTCCGCTGCTGGCCGATGTTGAGCGGGATGACCAGCTCCGGGAAGGTGACGGCGTCGCGCAACGGCAGAACGCCGATCCTGGCCGGCAGCCGGCGCGCACCGTTCTCCTGGACCTCGCTGGCGTCGACCGTGCCGACGTCGACAACGGTCATATCTACAGCTCGCCGCTCTCGATGGGGACCGCCCGCCGGCGCTCCGGGCGCGCGGCCAGCGGCAGCTCGACGCGGAGCATGCCGTCCTCGTAGCGGGCCTTGATCGCGTCGGCCTGGACGTCGGCGCCGAGCTCGATCATGCGGCGAAACGAGCCCCGCTCGATCTCGATCTGCTGGTAGACCTCACCGGCGGGTGCCGCCGGCCCCCGCTTCCCGGCGAGAAACAGCTTGCGGCCCTCGATCTGGAGAGCGATGTCGTTGACGTCCATTCCGGCAAGCTCGGCGGTGACGATCGCGCGCGGGGGATCGGATGCGTAGGCCACGTCGACGGCCGGCCAGTGCCCGCTGTGCCGGCGCGACAGGCCGCCGCGCTCAAACACGTCGCCGAACAGCTCATCCATCTCACGCCGCATGCGATCGAAGTTCGCAAACAGGTCGCGCTCTGACATGGGTACAGCCTATCCCCGGCTGCCGTGCGGAAATCTAAAAGCGGCCGCTCGCCGTCACACCGTGTAGACGGCTCCCTCGCGGGCGAGCTCGACCGGGCCGCCATACCCGTCGGCCGCCTCGGCCCGCGCCCACTCCGGGTCCATCTCGTCTGAGTAGTGGGTGACGACCAGGCGGCGGGCCGCGGCCGAGCGCCCGTGCTCGCCGGCCTCACGCGGGGTGAGATGGCCGCGCGCGCCGTTGCGCTCCGGGCGGGGCAGGGTCGCCTCGACCATCAGCATGTCGGTGCCCCGGGCGAAGGCCACCAACTCCTCGTTGGGGCGGCAGTCGGCGCCGTAGGTGAAGCGTGCCCCCGGGACCGAGACCTCGACGGCATGGGTGGTGACGAAGTGGGGCACCTCGCAGAAGCGCAGACGGAACGGCCCGGCGTCAAACACGTCGGTCGCGGTGTACTCGGTCACGGCAAAGGCGATGTCGACGAGGTCGGCGCTTCCCCAGTTGCCGACGACGCGACGCAACAGCTCCCCGCCGCCGACGGGAAGGTAGAGCTGCGGCCGCGCCGGCGTCGCCGTGCCGGGCCAGCCGCCGACCGCCACCGGCTGTTGCCGGGGCGCGTAGCGCAGCGCGTAGCTGAACGGCACCAGGTCCAGAAAATGATCGGCATGCATGTGGGTGATGAGCACGGCGTCGACATCGACGTAGTCACACACCGGCCGCAGCTTGGAGAAGACGCCGTTGCCGCAGTCGAGCAGCAGCCGGAAGCCGTCGTGGCCGACCAGATACCCGCTGCACGCCCCGCCCGCGTCCTGCCAGGCCGGTGACTTTCCAAGCACCGTGACCTGCACTCTCACTCCTCGTCAGTATTCGGGCGCCAACTCTAGTGGCGAGCCGAGCCGCTCACCACCCAATGTCAGACAAGGTCAGACCGCAAACGGCCGCGCCACACCGCGCCGCGAGGGGCCCCCGCCCCGCCGCCGAGATCAGCCCGGCGCGCCCGGCGCGGGTCTCAGCGGTGGTCGCGGTCGACGCCGTGGCGCGAGGGATCCATGATCCACCCCATGACCACGGCGAGCAGGACGAAGGCGATAAATCCGCCGATCAGCGGCCAGAACACGGCACAAACATAACCGACAGCCCCCCGGTTTCACAACGCGTGAGCATTTACGCGTGCAGCGCGACCTGCTCGTTGGGGGTGGGGAAGGCCCAGGCGACCTGCTGGCGGCGTTCCTGGCGAAACACGAACCGCATCTGGCTCGGCGGGCGAAGCCCGTCCGGATGAGCCGGGCGAAACGTCCCGCACGGCTCTCCCCCGGCGATCGCACACAACAGGTTGCGACCGAAGAAGCAGTTCTCACAGCTCGCCTTGGCGGCGGTTGTCCGACCATTCCCCATGCCTGTCCTACTCCCCACTCCTGACGAAGATTCTTGCCGATTGCTCGCGGCATCAAAGCGGATTTGACCCCCGCCGACAACGGGCATTTCCGGAAAACGCACGGATTTCTGATCAACTGAAAAACCGGCCAAATTCCGGGGACTTTGTCGATGCCGACGGGATCGTGCCGCATTTTCCGTACGTTTCCGGGGTACCGATGACCGCCGCGTCAGAGCTCCTCTCCCTCGCCGACTACGAGCGGGCCGCGCGCGAGCTCGTCAGCCCGGCGGCGCTGGACTACATCGACGGCGGCGCCGCCGATGAGATCACGCTCGCCGACAACACCGCCGCCTGGGGGCGCCTCGCCCTGCGCCCGCGCATGCTCGTCGGCGCCGGCGGCGATCTGACGGTTTCGGTGCTGGGGGTCACGCGGCCCCATCCGGTGCTCGTCGCGCCCACCGCCTTCCAGCGCCTCGGTCACCCGGACGGGGAGGTGGGCACGGCCCGGGCGGCGGCGGCCACCGGCACGGTGATGTGCGTCTCGACGCTGGCCAGCGCCGGCCCGGCGACCGTGGCCCAGGCCGTCCCGCACGGGACGCGGTGGTTTGCGCTCTACGTGCTGCGCGACCGGGGTGTCACGCGCGAGCTCGTCCACGGCGCCGTCGAGCAGGGTTATGAGGCCGTCGTCGTCACCGTCGACCGGCCGGTGCTCGGACTGCGCGACTACTCAGGGCTGATCGAACCGGACCTGCGCTGGAGCGACATCGCGCAGCTCGCCGCCGACTGCCCGCTGCCGGTCCTCGTCAAGGGGATCCTCACCGCCGAGGACGCCGAGCTGGCCATCGCCCACGGCGTCGCCGG
>DASSZN010000345.1:0-15337 GCA_035702805.1 Thermomicrobiaceae bacterium
CCGACCAGTACACGGCAGCGACGAGCGATGCGCAGCGCGCGGCCCTCGCCGCCGCGGCGGAGGGGTTCATCGCCCAGAACACGGTCCCGACGGCGATCGGTGTGCTCGAGACGGTCGGTATCCTGATCCTCGCCGCGGTGATGCTCAGGGGCGTCTTCCGCCGCTGGGTGGCCTATCTGGGCGTGGCGACCGGCACGGTCGGCATCGTGTGCGAGGCGCTCAAGCCGCTGCTCGGCATGGCCTACATCAGCTACGGCCTGCTGCTGTTCGTCTGGCTCGTCGCGATCGGCTGGGAGCTCTCCAGGCTGTCGCGCGGAGCCGGCGGAGCGCGGCTGTCGATCGGGTTGACGGCGGGCGGCGGGACAAAGTCGCGCGCCTGAGCGACCCGCCGGGGAGGAGTGAGACGGCGTGTGGTGGCACGACCTGCTGTGGGGCCTCTGGAACGGGCTGACGGCCTGGATCGTCCTGATCGCCCACATCTTTGGCGCCTGGCACCGGTACCCCTTCTACGACGTCGCCCGTGCCGGAAACTGGTACGACGTCGGCTTCCTGATCGGCGCGGGGTCGCCGCTGTTGGGGATCCTGGGCGGCGGCCGGAGCCGCGGCGCGCGGCACTGAGCGTCTACCCCTCGAGCCCGGGTGGCGGGCGCCGGCGCGCCGGCATCCGGGCCGTCGAGCCGAGAGCAGCCGAGTCGGCCGGCCGACACCCTGTCGATACGGCGGGCAGCGTCCGGTGAGCACCAGCGGAGGGTGCCATGGCGATCGAACTGTGCCGGGCGACCGACGACGAGCGACGTAGGCCGCTTCCCGGCGATGCACTCGTGCCGGATCCCATGGGTGTCATCACGCACGCGATTACGATCGACGCGCCGCCGGAGGACGTCTGGCCGTGGCTCGTCCAGCTGGGTGCGGGCCGGGCCGGCTGGTACGCCTGGGATCGCATCGACAACGGTGGGGTGGCCAGCGCCCGCGAGATCGTTCCGGCGCTGCAGCAGGTCGCCTTGGGGGACATCATGCCCTCGCTGCCCGGCGCCCGTGACAGCTTCGTCGTCGGGGAGGTGATACCCGGGCGGGCACTCGTGCTCACGGTGCCGCTGGAGCCGGCTGCGCTCGCGGCGCGGACCGGCCCGGACGCGTCGAGCCCCACGTTTCGCGTGACCTGGACCCTGGTCGTCGATCCGCTCGGCCCCGGCCGTTCCCGGCTCATCTCGCGCGGTCGTGTCTCCCGGGAGTGGCTCGCGGGGCGGACGGGCGACGACGTCCGGCGCGGGTCGTTCCTGATCGAGCGCGTTTACGGCCTCCTCGCTCGGCTGCCGTACCGGCTCCTGCTCCCGGTCGCGGGGGGCGGCCACTACCTCATGGAGTCCCGCATGTTGCGCGGCGTCCAGCGCCGGGCGGAGCAGGCCGGGCAGACGGTGGTTGCGTCACGGCCGATGCCCCGCCGAGTTCCCGCATGGAAGCGTCTGACCACGGCGCACGTCGAGGGCGAGGTCGTGATCGCGCGGCCGGTCGACGAGGTGTTCGACGTCGTCGCCGACGAGCGCAACGAGCCGCGCTACAACCCGGACATGCTCCGCTCCGATCTGGTCAGCGACGGACCGATCGGCCCGGGCACGCGGTTCGAGGCCGAGATGCGACTCCGCGGCGGGACGACCCCGATGTCCATCGAGTACACCGCGTACGACCGGCCACGCCGGATCGGTTCGACCTCTCACCTATCGACCATGGAGATCCACGGCACGCTGACCTTCGAGCCGGTGCCCGCGGGGGCGCGGCTGTGCTGGGCGTGGGACATCGAGCCGCGCGGCTTCCTCAAGCTCGTGTCTCCGCTGGTGGCGATGATGGGCGGGCGGCTCGAGCGGCGGATCTGGACGGGGCTCAAGCACGAGCTCGAGGCGCGCCCGGCGCCGACGCCGCAGCCGGTGGCCCGTGCCTGACGGCGTGTCGCTCGGGACGGGAGGAATAACGCCGTCCCGGGCAGCGCGACCCGATCATGCCGCGCGAGGACGCGTCGTGTCGCGCCGCATGACTCCGCTCCTCGTCGCTGTGCTCGGCGCCGGCTGCGTGCTGGCCGCGCGCCCGCGCCTGCGTCGCTGGGGCGCGTCCGGCGCGGAGGCCGCCATGCCACTGCCGGGCGACGACCTGGTGCCCGACGCCACGTATCGGACGACGCGCGCGATCACCATCGACGCGCCGGCAGAGGATGTCTGGCCGTGGCTGGTGCAGCTGGGCGCGGGGCGGGCCGGGTTCTATACCTACGACCGGCTCGAGCGGCTGGCCGGTGCCGGGATCCACAACGTCGACCGCGTCCTTCCCGAGTTGCAGCACCTGACGGTCGGCGACATCGTCCCGCTCTCCGCGCTCGGCGGGCCAACCGTCGTCCGGCTCGAGCCGAACCGGCTGCTCCTGCTCCACGACCGGATGGACGCGCGCCGTGGCCGCTCGCTGCCGGACGGCGAGCCATCACCGTTCGCCATGCGCTGGACCTGGGCCTTCGTGCTTCGGCCGGGCGGCGCGGCGGCGACGCGGCTGTTGGTGCGCACGCGGGCCAGCTTCGCGCCACACCCGGCGTTCACGCTGCTGGTCCCGCTGGTGCTGGAGCCGGTTCACTTCCTGATGGAGCGTGGGATGCTGCGGGGTATCATGGCACGCGCCGAGCAGCGCGGCATGGCGCCCGCGGTCTAGCCGGTCGACACGTCCGGCGCCGGCACGCGACCCTCGCGCGGTGGTGTCCACCGGGGAGGCAGCATGGACCTGTCGGACCTGTTCGCGCGTCAGGTGCCGCCCGAGCCCTGGGCGGAGGGGGACAACATCCCCTGGAACGAGCCGGGCTTCAGCGCGCGGATGCTCGCCGAGCACCTGTCCCAGGCACACGACGCCGCCTCGCGGCGTGCCGGGACGATCGACCGCCAGGTTGCCTGGATCCACGGCGCCGTGCTGGGCGCACGGACGACGCGCGTGCTCGACCTGGGCTGCGGTCCCGGCCTCTACGCGTCGCGGCTGGCCCGCCTGGGCCACCGCTGCGTGGGGATCGATTACAGCCCCGCGTCGATCGCCTACGCACGGGAGCAGGCGGCCACCGAGGGACTGGACTGCACATACCGCGAGGCCGATCTCCGGCAGGCGGACTACGGCAGCGGGTTCGGGCTCGCCCTCCTCCTGTACGGGGAGCTCAACGTCTTCCCGCCAGAGCAGGCCGCGCGCATCCTCGCCGGGGCCTTTGCCGCCCTCGATGACGGGGGGACGCTCCTGCTCGAGCCGCATACGGTCGAGGGCGTGCGGAGCATGGGCAAGCGCGCCCAGACGTGGTCCGCGGCGGCGTCCGGGCTCTTCTGCCCGCGGCCGCATCTGGTGCTGCGCGAACACTTCTGGGACGCTACCCGGCGGGTGGCAACGATCCGCTCCTACGTCGTCGAGGCGGCGGACGGCACGGTGACGCGCTACGCGCAGAGCCTGCAGGCGTACACGCTCGACGAGTACCGCGGGCTGCTCGCGGCGGCCGGGTTCCGCGACGTCGCGGCCTATCGGTCGCTGGAGGGCGACGTCGACGCCGGCCAGCCCGACCTGCTGGCCCTCGTCGCGCGCCGCTGAACGCGGGCGGGGGTCGTTCCGGCGACCGACCGGCCCAGACCGGCGCGACCATCGCCTGCTGGGGCTGCTCGACCGGCTGGATCGGCGCTCCCGACGCACCGACGCGCTCGCGAGGGCGCCCGGCCGCGCTCCCGGTCCCACCACGTGAGGGCGGAGAAGGGCGCCTTGCCGTCCGCCGCCACCGAGACGCGTGCACCGCTTCAAGCGGCGGCTCGACGCGGTGAGCGAACCGTGAGGGTCCTCAGGTCCTCAGCCGCGACCCCACCAGCGGCGCCGCGACGTGGGGCGCGACTCGTCCTCCCCGGGGTGCCGCTGCTCGCGGGCTTTGGCGACGAGCGCGCGGAGCTCGTCGTTGCCGATGAAGAGGCTCTGCCGGACGCCGCGCACCTGGTTCTCGGTGTAGACGACCGCCTCGCCCTTGACGAGCAGGCGATCCGGCAGCTCGGTCACGACGATGGTGGTCAGGCGGAGCGCGTCGAGGTGGGCGCCCAGCGCCCGAAAGACCTCCTCGTACCCCTCCTCGGCGATCACGGGGTTCGTCGCCACGGCGCATCCCTTCCACACGTCGCTCCACGGAGCCGCCGTGGCGCGGGGCGGCGTGCTCCGCGACGCGGCGGGTGGTCTGCTGGGAGAGAGTCCGGGCAGATGGTACCGCAGTCGGCCCCGGCAGAACACCGGGAGCCGGCACGCCCGGCACGGAGCACGGACCGTGGACGCGGCTCCTCCCAGGGGAGGGTGTCCCGGGGTGTCAGCGGTCGGCGTCGGCGCCCGGGAGCCTCTCGGCCTGGAGGACCGGCAGCCTGACGGTGAAGGCGGATCCCTGGCCGACGGTGCTGGTAGCGCTCACGCTGCCGCCGTGCTGCTCGACGATCTGCCGTACGCTGGCGAGCCCGAGCCCGGTCCCCTCGGACTGCCCGGCCGCATTGCCCGCCCGGTAGAAGCGCTCGAAGATGCCGGGGAGGTCCTCCGGCGGGATGCCGATGCCGCGGTCGCGCACCGTCAACACCGCCCACTCGTCGCCACGGCATGCCCGGCGCGCGATCTCCACGACGATCTCCCCACCGGTCGGGCTGTACTTGATCGCGTTGCCCACCAGGTTGCCGAGAACCCGCTCCAGTCGCGGCCGGTCCCACACACCGTCGAGCTCCGTCAGCGCGGTCTCGATGCGGATGGGGTGCTGGGTGGTGGTCTGCTGGTAGTCGGCGATCACGTGGCGGACCAGGTCCACCAGATCGGTGGCCCCGAGATTCAGCGGCAGGCTGTTGTCGGCGCGCAGCCGGGCCAGGTCGAGCAGCTCGTCGATCTGGCCCACGGCGCGGCTGGCCATGGCGTCGATCCGGCCCAGCCCCTGGATCAGCCGGGCGCCGTCGAGCGTGCCCGGGCGGTCCGCCTGCCGCTGCATGAGCTGGGCATAGCCCTTGATGGCGCCGAGCGGGTTCTTGAGGTCGTGAGCGACCGAGGCCAGGAACTCGTCGCGGACGCGGACGGCCTCCTCGGCGATGCCCCGGGCCTGCCGCTCCGCCGCCTCGGCACGCGTCCGGGCCTCCAGGTGCTCGCGCAGCTCGTACTGCCGCTGCCGGGCGCGCAGCGCGACGGTGACCGCGCTGACGAGCGTACGGCCGCGGATCGGGCGCTCGAGGAAGGTCGCGTTGGTGGCCCGGGCCAGGTCTTCGACGGTCGCGGCGCTGGCTCGCGTCCCGGATTCGGGGCTGACCAGCACGACGAGCGGCAGGTCGGACCAGAGCGGCTGGTCCGCCAGCAGGCGGTGCAGGCGGACCACCGCGGCGGGGTAGAGCCCCTCCTGGGTGAGGAGGAGCGCCCCCACCCCGGCCGCGACCTCGCCCGCGAGCGCGTCGACGTCCGCGCAGACGGTGGCTCGCAGGCCGGCACGTCCCAGCAACTCGGCGGCGAGGGCGGCGTCGCGCCCAAAGGGGGCCAGGATGAGGACCCGCTCTCCATCAGCCTCCATTGGGTGCGTCGCCGAAGAGCGACTCCTGGAGCCCGACGAACGTGGGCGACCGTCCGAGCACGCCCTGGAAGCCGCGCAGCGGCTCGCCGACGCGGATCCCCGGTCCGATGCGCAGCTCGCGGATGCTCCGCTCGTGGCCACCGACGCGCTTCTTGACGGCGGATATCGCCTGGCGTAGCTCGCCGTGGGACTCGAAGTAGCGCAGCAGGAGCACGGTGTCGGCGATGTAGCTCGCGTCGATGGGCGCCACGGCGTTGTCGCCGATGAGCCCGTGCTGGGCGACCGTGATCAGCGTCACCACGCCCTGCTGCCCGAGGTACGTGAGCAGTTCGTGGAGCTGCACGATGACCGCCCGCTCCTCGGCCATGGCGTTGAGGTAGCCGTTGAGGCTGTCGATCACGATCAGCCGGGCGGTGTCCACCTCTACCGCCCGCTGGACGAGGTGGTTGAACTCGCCCGGTGAGAGGTGCCCGGGGTCGAGCTGCCGCATGGTGACCCGACCCGACGCCACGGCCGAGGCCAGGTCGATCCCGAGGCTGCATGCCCGCCGGTGTGCCGTGCTGGCCGTCTCGTCGAAGGTGTAGACGGTCGCCGATTCACCGCGCTCGGCCGCGGCCACCGCGTACTGGGTCGCGATCACCGACTTGCCGACGCCGGCCGGGCCGAGCAGCAGCGCACTCGTCCCGCGCGGCAGCCCACCGCCGAGCAGATGGTCGAGCTCGGGCAGGCCGCTGCTGAGCACGCCGTCGTCGTCGTCACTGAGATGGTCCGCGGCCACCAGCCGCGGGAAGACGGTGATGCCGCCCGTGCGGATGGCGAAGTCGTGGAAGCCGCTGCGGTAGGTGCCGCCGCGGAGCTTGAGCACCTTCAGGCGCCGCCGCTCGGCACCGTAGTCGGGTGCCAGTTGCTCGAGCCGGAGCACGCTGTGGGCGATGCTCTCCAGACCGGCCTCGCTCGGCTCGGTGCCGTCCAGTAAGAGGACGGTGCAGTGGCGCCCGGCGAAGAACTGCTTCAGCGCCAGGATCTGGCGCCGGTAGCGCAGCTGGTCGCGCGCCAGCAGCCGCAGCTCGGCGAGCGAGTCGAAGACGACGCGGGTCGGCTTGGCCCGCTCGACTTCCTCGAGCACCGCCCAGGTCGTCTCCCCCAGCTCGACCTCGGCCGGGTGGAGGATGGTGTACTGCTCGTCCGGCTTGAGAATCCCCTCGTCCGGGGCGAGCTCGTGGAGCACGACCCCGTCGAGGCTCCAGCCGTGCGACTCGACGACCGCGCGCAGCTCATCGATCGTCTCGGAGAGGGTGATGTAGAGGACGGGCTCACCGCGCGCGACGCCGTCGAGGAGGAACCGCAGTCCGATGGTGGTCTTGCCGGTACCCGGCGTACCTTCGATCAGGTGGACGCGTTGGGCCGGGAACCCGCCGTCGAGAACGTCGTCGAGCCCCGGAATGCCGCTGCTGACTTTCCCCGGCCCCGCCTCGCGGGTGGGTCGGGCGCTGGACATCTCTCGCTACTCCTCGCCAGAGGCCCTCAAGGGCGCCGCGCCGGGTCACTGGCCCACTCCGCCCCCGGTCGCGACGCGTACCGCTCGTCGATTGCCGCCCAATGGGGCCGCTCGCCGCTGACGGTCCCGCGCCCCGGCGGGATCGTCCGGGGTGCACCGCGACCCCGTGGATTCCTGGCGCAATCGGGATTCCCTATGCAAACCGCTTGCCACGACGCACGAGCGGCCCGTCGGTTCGCTCAGTAGCGGACGATCTCGCCGTGGCCGGCGGTCTGGACCAGGTGCGGCTCGGCCGGCTTCCACGCGAGCTGCTTGATGTCGGCGCTCAGCCCCGCCAGCATGTAGCGGAGCTCGCTGGCCATGGCGCAGAACTGGAAGCCCTCGGCGATGCGCTGGTTGATCGCGGCTGCGCTGCTGCAGTGGATGCCGGGCGCCACGCCGTGCTTGCGTGCGGTGTCGCGCACGTGGGCCTCCGCCTCGACGACGCGCGGGTGGTCGAACTCGAGCGGCACGCCCAGGCCGAGGCCCATCGAGGCGGCCAGGTCGTTCGGGCCGATGAAGCAGGCGTCGATGCCCGGGACGCTCAGGATCTCGTCGGCGTGCTCGACCCCGTCGATGTGCTCGATCTGCAGCACGAGCAGCACCTCGTCGTTGGCGTGCCGGTAGTACTCGGCGGCGGTGGTCTCGAAGCTCATCGCGTGGCGCCCGCCGCCGACGCTGCGTTGCCCCAGCGGGTGGTAGCGCGCGGCCTCGACGGCCCGCTCCGCCTCGGCGCGGCTGTTGACCATCGGCACGACCACGCCCCAGGCGCCCGCGTCGAGCACGCGCTTGAACTGGACCGGCTCGTTCCAGGGGATGCGCACCATCGGCGCGGTCGCCGACGAGCCCATCGCGGCGAACATCTGCGCCAGGGTGCGGATGTCGACCGGGTTGTGCTCGGCGTCGACCACGAGCCAGTCGAAGTCCAGCTTGCTGACGTACTCGGCGACCTCCGGCGACGGCACCGACAGCCAGGTACCGACCGAGGGCTCGCCCGCCGCGAGCCGCCGCCGCACGTGATTCCCGCGCATCGCACCCGGTCCTTTCCGCTGCGTTCCACTTTCCCGGCCAGCCGGCCGCATTGTACCCGCGACCTGGCCCCACGGCGGCGTCTACCGGTCGCCCGTCAGGCGAGCCCCCACACGTCCGGGGTGACCAGCTCCAGGCAGTTGCCGGCCGGGTCGCGGAAGTAGAGGGAGCGTCCGCCGCCCGGCCAGTGCAGGTCGGTCTCGACCGGAACCCCCTGTTCCGCGAGGCGGTCGCGCCAGGCGTCGAGTTCGGCATGCGTCGCGCGGAAGGCGACGTGCCCCTGACCCGTCGCCCCGTGGGTGGGCACGTCGCCGCTGGGGACGCGCGTCGCCTCCGGGTTGAAGAGGAGGAGCATGGCCGGCCCGCAGCGGAAGAAGGCGTGGCGTTCGGCGACACGTGACTCGAGCTCCAGGCCGAGCACGTCGCGGTAGAACGCCTCGGCGGCCGCCAGGTCATCGACGTAGAGGCAGGTCTCCAGGACGGTCCCGACGCGCATGGAGGGCTCCTCTCCGCCTCAGACCGCGGTCGCGCGCATCATCCGCAGGCTCTGCCGCGCGCCGATCCCGCTCAGGAGCAGCGTCACGAGCAGCAGCCCCAGCCAGACCCAGAAGGTCGTCACCGTTGTCTGCATGGTCGCACCGTAGGTCACCGGCAGGATGGCGAGCAGGAAGCACCAGGCGGCGACCGTCAGGTAGGGGATGAAGGCGGCCGCCCAGGTGCGCGAGCCGACCCCGGCCACGATCAGGACCCCGCCCTCCAGCACGTACCAGCCGCCGAAGACGCGCGCCAGCAGCGACGTGATGGCCCAGGGCCAGTGGTTGCCGGCCGCGCCCGGGTCGACGAACACGAGCACGCCCAGCAGCACCAGGAGGACGCCGAGCGCGCTGGTGGTCGTCACCAGCCAGCCGGCGCCGCGCGTCGGGCCCTCGCTCGTGGGCGCCACGCGCGCCTGGCGCCACCAGACGACTCCGGCGCCGATCAGCACGGCCGTGAAGCCGCCGGTCCAGAGCCAGGTAAGGGGCTGGTGCTGCCAGTCGAAGTCGCTCGCCTGGAGCACTGTGGCCGCCAGCATCAGCGCCGCGAAAGCCGCCAGCGGCCAGAGCATCGTCTCGATCGAGCGCCAGCGCCGCACCGTGACCAGCGCGAACACGGCGGCCACGGCGCCGGAGAGATAGCCGGCGCCCAGGAAGGCCGCGTTGAGCGGCGGGAAGATCGGCCAGGCGTAGTTCGACAGGGCCTGGCCCGGCCAGAGGTAGAGGAAGATCCCATTGGCCGCCGCCAGCACGAACAGCAGCGCGATGGCCGTCCGCGTCCCGGCCAGCATGGCACCGGGGTCCGGCTCCGCCGCGGGCGGAGGCGCGGGCGCCTCGTCGAGCCTGTCGCGAGCAGACGCCACACGTACCTCCAACCGGCCGACTCCGGCGCGCCCGCCGTTCGGCACCGCGCGGCGGCCGGTCCCATCCGGCACGCCACCGAGCGTCCCCATTCGGCCGATGATAGAGATCCCGGGCCACCGGGGCAAGGCGACGCGCAGTTCGGGGTTACCGCGCGGACGCTCAGGAGGTCGTGGTCGCGCGCCGCAAGCGCCGCAGGCTGCGCGCCGCGACGGCCGCGCTGACCAGCAGGGCGAGGGCGTGGAGCGCGACCCACGCGCGGAAGCTCATCGTCGCCGTCCGCACGCCCTCCCCGTGGACGAGCGGCAGCACGATGATCAGGAGGCTCCAGCAGGCGACGGTCAGGCTGGGCACGGCCGTCTCCGCGGCGGAGCGCGCCGTGAGCGCGGTGACCAGGAGGATCCCGCCGGCCAGGATGTACCAGCCGCCGAACGCGCGGGCCAGCAGCGGCGTGATGGCCCAGGGCCAGTGGGCGATGGCGGCCGTCGGTGTGAGGGGGATCGCGACGCCGACGAGGGCCAGGACCGCCCCGGTCACGGCCGCCTCGGCCGCGAACGGCGGCCGCCCACCCGGCTCGGTGTCCGCCGGCTCCGCCCGGCGCTGTAGCAGCCAGAGGCCGGCCGTGCCCAGCGGCACGGCGACGTAGACGGCGGTCCAGACCCAGGTGAGCGGGTAGCCCCAGCGGAAGCGGTCGCGGTGGACAACCGTGGCGATCAGCATGAGCGTGCCGAATGCGATCAGCGGCCAGACCATGGTCCGGACCGCGCGCCAACGCCGCACCGCGAGCAGGGTGACCGCGGCCGAGAACGCGCCGCTGAGATAGCCCGCGCCGAGGAATGCCGCGTTGATCGCCGGCTTGATCGACCAGGCGTAGCCGGTGGCGGCCCGGGCAGGCGTCAGGTAGAGGAACACGCCGTTGGCGACTCCCAGGCCGAGCAGCACGAACAGGGCAACGCGCGTGATCGGCAGGATCTCGCCGGGCTCGGCGGCCGGCGCCGGAGTGCTGAGCGGCAGACCGGGAGCGGTCATCGGTGCGGCCCCCCTGCGGCTCTCCGGGGTCTCCGGTACGCCGCGATCCCCGCGCCGGGTCGGGCCAGCGGGGCCCATGCCGGGCGGGGCGTCCTCGATTCGACATCGTGGCTGGGCCGATCATAGCGCTGGACTTGCCGGGAGGCAAGTGCGACGGCCGTGCGAGCCTGACGCGGCGCCCGGGACGACGACGGGGGCGGGACCATCCCGCCCCCGTGTCCGTGCTCGTCGGGCTCGAGCCGCGCTACGCTGGCTCGCCGAGGTGGTCCTTGAACCAGGCGAGGGAGCGCGTCCAGTAGTCCTCGCGGTGCTCCGGCGGGCCCAGCCGGGTGAAGCCGTGCGAGCCGCCAGGGTAGCGCGCGAACTCGACCTCGCAGCCCGCCTTCTGCAGCGCGACGAACATCTGCTCGCCCTGGCCGATCGGGCAGCGCTGGTCGGCCTCGCCGTGCACGATCAGGGTCGGCGTCACCGCGCGGTGCGCGTAGGTCGACGGCGAGTGGTCGTGGTACCAGTCCGGCCGCTGGTGCGGCGCCCCGCCCCACTGCAGCTCGCCGAAGGTGTGGCTGATGTCGGAGGTGCCGTACATCGACTCGAGGTCGAAGCAGGGCGCCCCGCAGACGGCCGCCTTGAAGCGGTCGGTCTGGCCGATCGTCCAGGCGGTCATGTAGCCGCCGTAGCTGTAGCCGATGATGCCGGTGCGCTCGGCGTCGGCGTAGGGCCGCTCGAGGATCTTGTCGACCACGGCCATCAGGTCCTTGAAGTCCTCGCCGCCCCAGTCGAGCGTGACCTGCTGGGTGAAGTGGCGGCCGTAGGAGGTGGAGCCGCGCGGGTTGGAGAAGACGAGCAGGAAGCCGTTGGTCGCCAGGATCTGCTGCATCGCGTTGAAGCCCGGGCCGTAGAAGCCGTTGGGGCCGCCGTGCACGTCGAGGATGACCGGGTAACGCTTCGACGGGTCGAAGTCGGCGGGCTTGAGCAGCCAGGCCTCGATGGTGAACTCGCCGCGCTGGACCTCGATGCGCTCCGCCTGCGCGGCCGGCGACTCGGCCAGCACCGGCGCGCTGTGGCTCGTGATGACCGACGCCGTGCGCGTCTGCGCGTCGTAGACCGAGATCTCGCCGTGCGAGGCGAGGGACGTCTGCCCCTGCACCACGTAGCGGCCGGCCCGGTCCACGCTCAGGCCGGCATTCTGGGCGTCCCAGCTGTGCACCGGCTCGAGCGTGCCGCTCTCGGCGTCGATGACGTGCAGGCCGCTGGCGCCGCCGCGCGCCGCGTGGAACAGGACCTGGCGGTCGTCGAGCCAGACCGGCTGCGACGGGGCCTGCATGCCGGGCATGCCGCCGACCGGCGCGACCTGGAGGTCGTTGGTCAGGCGGCGGACCGCGCCGGAGGCGACGTCGAGCACGAAGAAGTCGAGCTGGTGGGTGTTCTCCGTGTCGCCGCCGTAGATGATGCGGTCGCCGGACGGGGACCAGGACCAGACGCCGACGACGCCCTGCTCCGGTCCGACCCGGCGCGTCGTGCCCGCCTCCACGTCGATCAGCTCGAGCTGCGAGCACATGCCGTTGCGGTTCGGGACCTGCACCGCGAGCGTCGTGCCGTCCGGCGACCACTGCGGGAAGTTGTGGTCGACCGGGTCGCTCGTGATCTTGCGTCGCTCACCGCTGGCGACGTCGACGACGAAGACCTGGCGGCGCGTGTCACCGAGGTAGCCCTGGCCGTCCTGCTTGTAGTCGATGCGGCGGGTGATGCGCACCGGCGGCGCGGCGCCCTCCGGCCGCGGGGTCTCGTCGGGGTTGGCCGGGTCGACCGCCGTGGTGTAGGCAATCCGCGATCCGTCCGGCGACCAGGCGAGGTCGGTGATGGCCTGGGCGTGGTGGGTCACCTCGCGCGCCTCGCCGGGGTGGTCGACGTTGAGGACGAAGATGCCGGCCTTGGCCACCCGGTCCGAGACGAAGGCGACGCGGCTGCCGTCGGGCGACCAGCGGCCGCCGCTGTTCCGCTCGCCGTTCCAGGTGAGGCGGCGCGCGTCGGAGCCGTCGATGGCGCGGAGCCAGAGCTGGCTGTTCGCCTTCTTCGTCTCCTGGTCGAACTTGCTCAGCGTGTAGAGCACGCGGCTGCCGTCGGGCGACACCTGGGGGTCTCCCGCCAGCGTGAAGCCGTAGACGACCGTCTGCGGTGTGATCGGCTGGGCCATGACGTCTCCTGCCATCCCTGCACCCCGGGACGAGGGCTCCCCGGCACGACCGCGATGCCGCACCGGACGACGGATCGAGACACCCGCGGGACCACCCCATGCGCCGGGGCCACGCGAGACACATCCGGGAGGTTCCGTGACCGGACCGGTGGCCAGTGTACGACGACGACAGGACGCCCGTCGACGGCGACGTGGCGGCGCGGCCGTGGTACCGTCCGCGTCGTGCGGACGACGGCATGACTGCCCGGGGGCAGGGACGGAGGCGGCGCGGCGATGGTCGAGCTGACGCGGGAGCGTTTGGTCGAGGCCCTGGGGGAGTTGGTGCGCATCCCCTCGATTAACCCGGACCTGGTGCCGGGCGCGGGCGGCGAGGCTGAGATCGCCGCGGCGATCGCGGACCGGCTGCGCCGCACGCCCGGGATCATGGTCGAGCTGCAGGACGCGGGCGGCGGCCGACCGAACGTGATCGCGAGCGTGGGTGACGGCCCGGGCCGGACGCTGCTCCTCAACGGCCACACCGACACGGTCGGCGTCGCCGGCATGGCAGCGCCCTTCGAGCCGCGCGTCGAGGGTGGCCGGCTCCACGGTCGCGGTGCGAGCGATATGAAGGACGCGCTGGCCGCGATGATCGTGCTGCTGGAGGAGGTGGCGCGAGCCGGCGACTTCCCGGGCCGGCTGGTCGCGACCTTCGTCGCGGACGAGGAGTACGCCAGCATCGGCACCCAGGCCATCTGCCGCGAGATCGGCCGCTGGCGGCCGGACGCCGCCCTGGTACTGGAGCAGACCGACCTCGACGTCGGCGTGGCCCACAAGGGGTTCATCTGGGCGGAGATCGTCACCCACGGGCGCGCGGCCCACGGCAGCCGCTTCGCGGACGGGGTCGATGCCGTCGCCCACATGGGCCGGGTGCTGGTCGCGCTGGAGCGGCTGGGTGGCGAGCTGGTCGCGCGGCCGCCGCACCGGCGGGTCGGCCCACCCTCGATCCACGCCTCGCTGATCAGCGGCGGCCAGGAGCTGTCGTCCTACCCGGAGGCGTGCCACCTCTGGGTCGAGCGACGGACGATCCCCGGGGAGACCCGCGAGCAGGTGCGCGGCGAGCTGCAGGGGATCCTCGACCGGCTGGCGGCGGAGGACCCGGGCTTCCGGGCGACGCTGGAGATGGGGCTGGAGCGCCGGCCGTTCGAGGTGGCGGAAGACGCGCCGATCATCCAGGCGGTGGCGCGGGCGGCCGAGGCCGAGCGCGGCGTGACGCCCCGGCTCGTCGGCTGGGCGGGCTGGATGGACTCGGCGCTGCTGGCGGCGGCCGGCGTACCGACGGCGATCTTCGGGTCGTCGGGCGACGGCGCGCACGCGCTCGAGGAGTGGTCCGACCTGGACACGCTGGAGACGTTCGGCCGGGTGCTGGCGCGGGTGGCCTACGACTTCTGTGCCGGCTAGCGCGGGCAGCGGCTGGACCGCGCGGCCGGCTCGTCCGACGCGGGCTGGCCGCGCCCGGGTCCGCTCAGCCCTCCATGAAGAGCCGATTCATCTCGCCGTGCGGGATGGCGCGCGTCGCGATCGTCTCGAACGTGCCCCGCTCCAGGACCTCGCGGGCTACCTCGCGCAGCGTGCCGTAGGCCGCGCCGCCCGGCCCGCCGCCGGTGCTGATCCGGGCCACCCCAAGCTCCGCCAGGCGCCCGACCGAGGGCGTGCGCGGCCCGGCCAGCACGTTGAGCGGACCCGTCGCCTCGCGCACCAGCCGGTCGATGACCGGCTCGTCGACCGCGCCGAGCACCAGCAGGCAGTCGGCGCCGGCCGCGCGGTAGGCGTTGACGCGCCGGATCGCCTCCGAGAGGCGCGCGTCCTCGGGTCCGCCCGGTCGCGCGTAGACGTCGGTGCGGGCGTTGATGACCAGCGGGACGCCGGTGACTTCGGCGACCTCGCGGACCGTCCGGATGCGCGCGACCTGCTCCTCGACCGTGTAGAAGGGCCGCGCGGGGTCGCCGGTGGTGTCCTCGATGTTGAGGCCGACCGCCCCGGTCGTGAGCAGGTCGCGGACGGAGGCGGCCAGGTCGTCGATGGTGAGGCCGAACCCGGCCAGGTAGTCGACCGTGACCGGCACGGAGACGGCCTGGGTGATGCGGCGGACGTCCGCCAGGAAAGCGTCGCGGCCCACCGACTCGCCGTCCGGGAAGCCGAGCGACCAGGACATGCTGGAACTGGAGGTGGCCACGGCGCGGCATCCCGCCTGCTCGACGATGCGGGCGCTGGCGGCGTCCCAGGCGTTGACCAGGACCAGGGCCGGCGGGTGAGCGTGGAGGTCGCGCAGGGCGTCGGCCTTCTCGCGCTGGGTGGCGGGCTGGTTCATCGACGCGTTCCTCTCCGGGGATCGGCGGTACCGGTGCGGCGCAGGGTAGCATGCGCAACAACGTCATGGACACGACGGGATCGCGGCGGCAGACAGGGAGGGACCCGGTGGACGACGGTCGGGTGGTGGACGAGGGGTGGTCGCGAGCGATCGATCTGCTGGAGCACTGCGCCGGCGAGGCCGGCTTCGTCGCGTCGCCGTCGCTGCCGCACTACGCGGCGGTGTGGGCGCGGGACGCCGCGATCAC
>DASSZN010000373.1:0-14001 GCA_035702805.1 Thermomicrobiaceae bacterium
GGTGACTGTAAACGGTGTGAGCCAGCCGACCGGCAACGAGCTTCTCCAGCCCGATGCAGGACAGAAGTTCATCGCCGTCGACGTGACCTTGGTGAACCAAGGATCGACTGCAGAGGCAATCTCGACTCTGATGCAGATGGCCGTTAAGGACTCTTCTGGGAAGAAGTACGACGTTGATCTCGGCGCTCAAGCCTCGACGGGCGGCAGCAACGGAACGTTAGACGGAATGCTAGCCCCTGGAGACGAGGTGCGCGGAGATGTCGCGTTTTCGGTTCCCGCCAATATGACAAACTCTGCTCTAGTGTTTATCTTCACTCCGGGCCTGGTCGGAACACCGGTGACGTTCAGTCTTGGTGGATAAACGGATGCGCGCCGCGTATCGGGCAGATCACCAGCAAACGAGGGGACACACCACATGCGTACGGCATCACTCGTACTCGGGATAATCGGGGGCGTCTTCGGACTTATCGCGGCCCTGCTAGCCATGTTCGTCGGTGGCGTGGGGAGCGCCTTGCAGGATTCGAGCGGCCACACCGTCGCAGGGCTTGGGTTGGCCGCGTTCTTCATTGCAGTGGTGGGGATCGTTGGAGGCGCTGTAGCCCCGAAGTATCCGCGCATGGCTGCGTTGCTTGAACTGGTGGCAGGGATCGCGGGCTTCGTCGCCGTGTCGCTCTTCTGGATTCTTTCCGGACCGCTGTTCTTGATTGGGGCACTCCTGGCGTTTCTCGGTCGCAAGCCGAAGTTCGCGGATGCCACATCGACGATGACCGGTGTCCCGGCCTCGTGATGCGCAGCGCTCCAGTCCTGCGGTAATGCGCTGACGCGCTGAATACAGCGGGGCTTGCGGGGCGGTCGGACTGGCCGCCCCGGCTGAAATCTGTCTGACTAGTCAACCGAATTGCGGGCGCACCGCTCGCCGGATCGCCACCCCAACCAGCGCAAACGGATCCGCGACCACGCGTGCCAACGCCAACCCCTCGGCCAGCGGGTCCACGATACCGGCCGCCTGCAACCGGCCGATGTATCCCGCTTACGATCGAGCCCAGGTGCCGCGCTCAGGACCGTCTCATGTGCAGCATACGCGCCCTCAGTGCGCGACCGGAATCCGGGCGCGGAACTCCGCCAGCGCCTGGCGGAACATCTCCCGGTGGTGCCGCTCCCGCTCGACCGCCAGCCGGAAGGTCGCCGCGGCGTCCGGCCGGCCGTCCGCCTCCGCCTCGGCGATGAAGCGCGGGTACATCTCGTCGATCTCGTACCCCTCGCCGTTCGCCGACTCGTCGAGGTTGGCCGCGGTGTCCCCCAGCCCGCCGAGCACCCGCAGGTGGTTCAGCGCGTGGATCGTCTCGGCGCCGGCCGCCTCAAGGAACAACTGCGCAACCTCCGGGTGCCCTTCCTGGAGCGCCTGGTAGGCAAAGGCGACGTAGCGGCGGTTCGCCCGCGCCTCGCCGGTGAAGGCCGCGTCCAGGTTCTGCTCCGTCCTGTCCATGGTGTCGTCTCCCCGCGTGGCCCGCCGCCGGTGACCGCGTTGCCAGTCGCGACGCGGGCTGCCGCCGGCGGCAGGGCTCCTGCCCGCTACGCCCACTCTAGGCGGGAAGGGGTTACAGCGGGGCAACCTCCGTCCGACACGGTGTACCAGAAACGTGTCACTCCGCTACCGGCGGGACGTTGTCAAAACGCGCAAGCAACCTGGACCTTCGAACGGTCTGAGCCGCGCCCACTGCTGCTATACTGGCCGGTGGGCGGGGTGGTGGCGAGCCGCGCTCGGCATGGAACCTGCGACCGCCACCCGTGGTCAGAGAGCCCCGCATCTCACCCACGCTCGGGCGCGAGCGGCCCTGTGGCCGCCGTCGCGGCCGCGCGGAGCACCGGCTGGCCTCGCCCCAAGTACCGCCGGGTGTGCGGAGCTACAGCGCAGTAGAGGGGAGAAGGCATGCCAGGGGAGACATACGACGTGGTCCTGCTCGGCGGCGGGACCGGGGGCTACGTCGCGGCAATTCGCGGCGCCCAGCTCGGGCTCAAAGTCGCCGTCGTCGAGAAGGACAAGGTCGGCGGAACCTGCGTCCATCGCGGGTGCATCCCCACCAAGGCATTGCTCAAGAGCGGATCGGTCGTCAGGCTCTTCCACGATAGCGCCGACTTCGGCGTCACCGCCAGCGGCATCGACGTCAACTACGGCCAGGCCTCCAAGCGCTCCGCCCGTATCGTCGACCAGAACTACAAGGGTATCCTCTTCCTCTTCCGTAAGCACAACATCACCGTCATCGAGGGCACCGGCCGCCTCAAGGACAACCGCACCGTCGCCGTCGCGAAGACCGACGGCAGCAGCGAGGACGTCACCGGCAAGGCCATCATCATCGACACCGGCTCCCGGCCACGCCCCATCAAAGGGATCTCCTTCGACGGCAAGCGCGTCATCAACAGCGACCACGCCACCACCATGGACTGGAAGCCGGAGCGCGTGATCGTGCGCGGCGGCGGGGCCACCGGGGTGGAATTCTCCACCATCTGGCGCGACTTTGGCTGCCAGGTCACCCTGGTCGGCCGCGTCGTCCCCAACGAGGACGCCGAGGTCGCGCAGGTCCTGACCCGCTCCTTCAGCCGCTCCGGCATCAAGTTGGTGCCGAACTACCGCCCGACGGCGGAGGACTTCGACGTGACCGAGGGCGGCGTACGCCTGCGCGTGCACGGCGATGGCAAGGAGGAGGTGGTCGAGGCCGACACGCTCATGGTCGCCACCGGGCGCCAGGGGAACATCGAGGACATCGGGCTCGAGGAGCTCGGCATCAAGACCGAGCGCAGCTACATCGTCACCGACGACTACGGCCGCACCGGCATCGACGGCGTCTGGGCGATCGGCGACGTGATCGGCAAGCAGCAGCTGGCCCACACGGCGATGCACCAGGGCATCATCGTGATGGAGATGCTGGCCGGCGAGAACCCGATGCCGCTCGACCTCAACCGCGTGCCCAACGTCACCTTCTGCCACCCGGAGATCGGCAGCATCGGCCTCACCGAGCAGGAGGCGACCGACGCCGGGCACAAGATCAAGGTCGGCAAATTCCCGCTGACCGCCAACGGCAAGGCGCGCATCGAGGGCGAGGGCGAGGGCTTTGCCAAGATGATCGCCGACGCCGACACCAACGACATCCTCGGCTTCCACATGATCGGCGGCCCCGCGACCGAGCTGATCGGCGAGGCCGCGCTGGCCAAGCTGCTCGAGGCCACGCCCTGGGAGATCGGGCTCAACGTGCAGCCGCACCCAACGATCTCGGAGGTCATCACCGAGGCCGCCCTCGCCGTCGACGGCATGCAGATCCATATCTAGCCGCCCTCATGGGCGGCGACGTCCCAGCCGAAGGAGGCTGTGTCATGAAGCAACGCGACTCGGGGGGTGCCGGCCTTCAGACCCGGGATCGGCTCCCGGGCGGTCTCAGCGACACCGATCTGCGGCGGATGTACGAGTGGATGGTCCTGGCGCGCTCGCTCGACGAGCGCATGTGGCTGCTCAACCGCGGCGGCCAGGCACCCTTCGTCATCTCGTGCCAGGGTCACGAGGCGGCGCAGGTCGGCGCCGCCTACGCGCTCGAGGCCGGCAAGGACGTGCTGGTCCCCTACTACCGGGACCTCGGCATGGTCCTCGTGTTCGGCATGACGCCGCGCGACATCATGCTCAGCCTCCTGGCCAAGCAGGGCGACCCCAGCAGCCAGGGCCGGCAGATGCCCGGCCACTTCGGCTCGCGCCGGCTCAACATCATCACCGGCTCCAGCCCGGTCGCGACCCAGGTCCTCCACGGCGCCGGGGTGGCCCTGGCCGCCAAGCTGCGCGGCGAGGATACGGTCGCCCTGACCAGCGTCGGCGAGGGCGGCACCAGCGAGGGGGACTTCCACGAGGCCCTCAACTTCGCCTCGATCCACCACCTGCCGGTCATCTTCCTGGTCGAGAACAACGGCTACGCCATCTCCGTCCCGCAGCGCAAGGAGATGGCGATCGCCAACGTCGCCGACCGCGCCGCCGGCTACAACATGCCGGGCGTGACCGTCGACGGTCTCGACCCGATCGCCACCTACGCGGCCACCAAGGAGGCGGTCGACCGCGCCCGTGCCGGGGGCGGCCCGACCCTCATCGAGGCCAAGGTCCACCGCTTCACCGCCCACTCCAGCGACGACGACGACCGGACCTACCGGCCGGCCGCCGAGCTCCAGGAGGAGCGCGCCCACGACCCCGTCCCGATGTTCCGCGAGCGCCTGATGGACCTGGGCGCCCTCTCCGACGTGCAGGACACGGAGATTCGCGACCGGGTCAAGGCCCAGATCAACGACGCCACCGACTTCGCGGAGCAGGCGCCGTACCCCGATCCCTCGGAACTGATGCGCCACGTGTACGGGGCCTGAGGAGGCGGCGATGGCTACCAAGCTGCTCATCGATGCCATCCGCGACACGCTCTTCGAGGAGATGCGCGCCGACGAGCGCGTCATCGTGATGGGCGAGGACGTCGGCAAGCGCGGCGGCGTCTTCCGCGTCACCGCCGGCCTGGTCGACGAGTTCGGCGAGGACCGCGTGATCGACACGCCGCTCGCCGAGGCCGCGATCGTCGGCGTCGCCATCGGCGCCGCCGTCCAGGGCATGCGCCCGATCGCCGAGATCCAGTTCTTCGACTTCATCCACCCGGCGATGGACCAGATCCTCAACGAGGCCGCCAAGATCCGCTACCGCTCGGCGGGCGACTTCACCTGCCCGCTCGTCATCCGGACCCCCTACGGCGGCGGGGTCCACGGCGCCCTCTACCACTCACAGAGCCTGGAGTCGGTCTTCACCCGCGAGCCGGGGCTCAAGGTCGTCGCGCCGATCATGCCCTCCGACGCCCACGGCCTGCTCAAGTCCGCCATCCACGACGAGGACCCGGTCCTCTTCCTGGAGCACAAGAAGGGCTACCGGCTGGTCAAGGACGAGGTGCCCGAGGACAACGGCGCCGTCCCGATCGGCAAGGCCCGCGTCGTCCAGGAGGGCTCCGACGTCACCATCATCACCTACGGCATGATGCTGCTCGAGTCGCTGGCCGCCGCCAGGCAGGCAGCCCAGCAGGACGGCACGTCGGTCGAGGTGATCGACCTGCGCACGCTGCGACCGCTCGACCGCGACACCATCCTGACCTCGGCCACCAAGACCGGGAAGGTCCTGATCGTGCACGAGGCCAACAAGGTCGGCGGCGTCGGCGCGGAGGTGTCCGCCATGATCGCCGAGGAGGCCTTCGCCTACCTGGACGGACCGATCATGCGCGTGACCGGGGCCGAGGTCCCGGCCATGCCCTTCACCCCGTCGCTCGAGCACGCCTACCTGCCGAACCAGGAGAAGATCGGGGCGGCGCTCGACAGGCTGGCCGCCTACTAGGCCGTCCCCGGTCGCGGGTGCCTTCCGAAAGGAGGCGTCGTTCCATGTCGACAACCAGTCGCGGCACCACGGTGCGGTTGCCCCAGCTCGGCGAGTCGGTCACCGAGGGGACGATCGGCGCGTGGCTCAAGCAGGTCGGCGAGCGGGTCGACAAGTACGACCCACTGGTCGAGATCACCACCGACAAGGTCAACGCCGAGGTCCCGTCGCCGGTGAGCGGCGTGATCGTCGAGATCCGGGCCGAGGAGGGCAACACCCTGCCGGTCGGCGCCGAGCTGTGCGTCATCGACGAGGGGGGCTCCGCGGCCGCCGGGGTTCCGGCGCCGGCCCAGCCCACGCCGGCCGAGCCGTCCGGCCACACCAACGGCCACGCCGCCGCCACGGTCCCGCCGGCAGCCGCGGAGTCGCCGGTGCCGCCGCGCCAGGCCGGCGCCAGCGAGGCGGAGGTTTTGCGAACCCGCTCCTCCCCCGCCGTGCGGCGCATCGCCGAGGAGCACGGCGTCGACATCTCCACCATCCAGGGGACCGGCCTGGGTGGCCGCGTCACCAAGCAGGACATCCTGCGCCACGTCGAGGAGCAGCGCGCGGCCCCGGCCGCCGCGCGGCCCGTGCCGGCCCCGGCGCAGCCCGCCGTGCGCGCCGCCGACCGCGCCATCGAGGAGACGGTCTCCGGGCCGACGCCTCAGGAGGTCGTGGCCCGGCCGGCGGCACCGCCCGCCGCCCCGCCGGCACCGTCGCCAGCGGAACCGGTCGCGCGCCCCGAGGTCGGCGTCTGGGAGGGCGACCAGGTCCTGCCCGTCAGCGCGGTGCGCCGTCAGGTGGCTGAGCACATGGTGCGCAGCGAGCGCACCGCCCCGCACGTCACCCTCTGGATGGAGGTCGACATGTCGGGCGTGGTAGCGGCGCGCGCCCGCGCCCAGGAGCGCTTCTCCGCCGAGGAGGGCTTCGAACTGACCTACATCCCCTTCATCATCAAGGCCACGGTCCACGCCCTGCGCGAGCACCCCAACGTCAACGCCGTGTGGGACGAGGACCGGATCATCCGGCGCAAGGCGCTCAACATCGGCGTCGCCGTGGCACTCGAGGACGGCCTGGTCGTGCCGGTGATCAAGCACGCCGACGAGCGCAGCATCGTCGGGCTGGCCCGGGCGGTGCGCGACCTCGCGCTGCGGGCGCGTGCCGGTCGGCTGAGCGTCGACGAGGTCCAGGGCGGCACCTTCACCGTCAACAACCCGGGCACCTTCGGCACCGTCCTGTCGACGCCGATCATCGTGCAGCCGCAGTCGGCCATCCTCAGCACCGAGGCGGTCGTCAAGCGCCCGGTCGTCGTCGACGACGCCATCACCATCCGGCCGATCATGAACCTGTCGCTGTCGATCGACCACCGCATCCTCGACGGCATGTCGGCGGCCCGCTTCCTCGGCACGGTCAAGCGCTGGCTGGAGAGCGTCACCGCGGACACGTCCCTCTACTGAGCGGGGCACGGACAAGCTCAGGTTCTCCCCGACCGCCCGGGACTACCCGGGCGGTCGCCCATTTCCGGCAAGTCCGCGACGACGGATTATCGCAACTCGGGTCTTGATTTCCACCGCCTGTCGCTCTACAGTGTGCCCATCGTTGGACGAAATGTCAGCCGACGCGTCGGTACGTCGCGACGCCGGCTGACGCGCGGCGACGACGCGTGGGACGGCGCGCCGCCCGAAGACGATCCGCGACGCGTGCCGCGACGAGGCCGGCGCACCACCAGCGCCGGCGGAGCGGAGCGGGTCGTGGGATTCGGCTGCGCCGTTCGCGGTCTCGCGCGTGTACGCCGAGACGGCCACCGCCGCGGATCGAGGAGGTTCGGCCGGACGGCACCGGTTCGCCCGGTGAACCTGGGCCGGAGGGTAGGGAAGGCATAACCGACATGGTCAAGCGCTTGACGAGCGTCGCCGTGCTCCTGGTCCTGGTCCTGCTTCCGGCGTGCGGTGGCACGGGCACGACCGGCGTCCCGACGCCGACCGGCGCCGCGAAACCGGCCTCCACCAAGACGGCCACGACCGGCGGGGCCGCCGTGGCCACGCCGCTGCCGACGCTGACGACGCCCCAGATCGTGCAGCAACTGACGCCGTCGACGGTGATGATTCTCGGCGAGTTCCCGGCCTCCGCGGTCTCGACGTCCAGTCTGGGCGCGGGGACCGGCATCGTCATCGACAGCACCGGCGACATCCTGACCAACGCCCACGTCGTCGACGGCGCGTCCGCCATCGCCGTGTACACCTCGGGGTCCACCCACTCGCGGCCCGCCCGGCTCATCGGCATCTCGCCCTGCGACGACCTCGCCATCATCAAGGTGGATGACACCCAGGGGATTCAGTCGGCGAATCTCGGCCATGCCAGCGATCAGCAGGTCGGCGAGAGCGTCGTCGCGCTCGGGTATCCCGAGAGCTTCAACCTCGGCAACACGATCAGCGTCTCGCGGGGCATCATCTCGAAGCTCAACCAGCAACTGGACCCCTACGAGAACCTGATCCAGACCGACGCCTCGATCAATCACGGCAACTCCGGCGGCCCGCTGGTCAACGATCAGGGCCAGGTCATCGGCATCAACACGCTGGGCTACTCCGGCAACATCGCCACCGGCCTCAACTTCGCCATCAGCATCGACCTCGCCCGTCAGGTCGTCCCCAACCTCCTCAACGGGCAGAAGATCTCCTGGCTCGGGATGAACCTGGTGGAGAACTCGTCGTACGGATCGAACTTCGGCACGCAGGACGGCGTGGGTATGGTGGTCGCGGGCGTGGACACCGGCGGCCCGGCCGACACGGCCGGCGTCAAGCCGGCGTACCTGATGACGCAGCTGGCCGGCATCCAGGTCAACACGATGGCCGACGTCTGCAATATCCTCCGCTCCCACACGAACGGTGACGTCCTGTCGGCCACCTTCCTGGACACCAACCAGCAGACTCTGCAGGGGCAGATCACCATCGGCAAGCCGGCAGCCGCCGCCAACGTCAAGGTGGTTCAGGGCGCCCCGACGCCGACCGCCGCGGCACCAACCCCGGCGCCGACCGCCACCGGCGGCACCGCCAACGTCAAGACCTGGGACTTCTCCAGCGACAACGGCGACTGGCCGACCGGCGACACCTCCACCACCACGGTCTCCATCAGCGGCGGCACCTACAACGTCAACTTCAAGCAGGCGGGCTACTACGACGTGCGCACCCCGAAGTCATTCTCACCGACCGGCGACCAGGCCATCGCCGCCGACGTCAACCTCAAGGCCGGGTATGCCGGCGTCGTCGTGCGCTTCTCCGCGACCAGCGACAACAAGTGGTCGTACTACGACTGCTGGATCGACGGCTCGGGCGAGTACGGCTGCCGCGTCGACGTGCAGGACCAGTTCACCGTGCTGGTGCCGACGACGTCGTCGTCGGCCATCAAGAACGGGCAGGTGAACCGGCTGGAACTCGACGCGAGCGGGACGTCGCTCGACTTCTATATCAACGGCACCAAGGTGACGTCGTTCAGTGACAGCCACATCCAGTCCGGCGTGGTCGGTCTGGAGGCAGGGTCCAACAAGGGCCAGACGCCCGGGAGCGTCTCCTTCGGCAACGTCGCCGCGGCGCCGGCCCAGTAGCCCGCGTCCCGCGGGAGGCCCCCGCGCAATTGAACGGGCCGCGGCGATCGCCGCGGCCCGTCACCTTCCCTGTCGCTGCCGACGGTCGTCGGGGGTACCGCTGGCCGCCTCAGCGGTCGCGCACCGCCCGTCCGACCGCACCCCGTACCCGGTCGATCAACCCGCACGGCGGCCGCTCGCCGGCAGACGATCCCTCCAGCATGCCGCGCAGCTCGGCCAGCGCCCGGTGCTGGATGACACAGACGTTGTTCTCGCGCTTGCCGAGCGCCGCCGCCACCTCCCGCACCGAGAAACCGTCGATGAACCGGAGCACGATCACCTGCTGCCGCTCGGGTTTCAGCCGCAACAGCGCGCGGCGAACCTCGTCGGCCTCCAGGCTTCGCGCCACCAGATGCTCCGGCTCGTGTCCGGCCGCCTGCGGGACCTCGAGCTCCGGCACCGACACCTCGCGCCGCCGACGGTGGTGGCTAATCGCCAGCCGATCGCTGATCGTCAGGAGCCAGGCGACGAACGGCGCGCCGCCGTCGCGGTAGCGCCCGATCGCCTGCCAGGCCTGCAGGAAGGTCTGCTGCGCCAGATCCTCCGCGTCGGGGCGGCTCGCCGTGCGGTAGTAGCAGTGCCGGTAGACGCGGTCCAGATGTCGGTCGTAGAGGAGCGCGAAGGCCTCGGCGTCACCCTGCCTCGCCGCCTCGACCAGCCGTCGCTCGTCGCTCGCGAACGTCCGTGGTTCGACCTCTGGAGCCTCGATGGGTCCAGCCGTTGACATCCCGGCGAGCGACCGCACGCTAGCGCCCATGCCCGTGGTTGCCCTGTCCGCCATTCCCCTGGCCATGACCACCCTGACCGTTGCTCCCCTGCCCGCCGCCGTTATTCCCGCTGTTCCCGGACGTCGTCGCCGTACCGGTGGCCGTGGCCGTACCGGTAGCCGTGGCGGTCGCGGTCGCGGTGGCATGGCTCGAACTGACCGACTGGCCGTGGTTGTCCCGCGCGACCGTGCTCACCTGCTGCCCGTGGTTCTCGCCGGGCGGCGGCGTTTCCTGAGCCACGACCCGTACCGCTGAGCCGTGATTGGTCGCCGTGCCGGTGGCGGTCGCCGCGCTCGTTGCGGTCGCCGTGCTGCCCGAGGTCGCGGTACCGCTGGTGGTCGCCGTGCCCGTGCTCGTGGCGCCGGGCGTGGCGGTCGCCGTGCCGGGACCGTCGTAGCCGTGGCCGTGGTTCTCCTTCGCGACCTGGCGCACCATCTCACCGTGGTTCTCGCCCGGCACCGGAGTGGCGTGCGCCGCCGCGCTGACCGCGTCACCGTGCCAATCCGGGTCTGGGGTGGCCACTGCCACGCCCGGCGTGCCCACCGGCGTGCCGAGGAACGTCGAGTCGTCGGGTTCGCCCGTCGCGGGCCGGGTGGCGACGGCGTGGCGGATGCTGTTGGCGAACGACGCGATCGGCCCGGCCGCCGGCCCGTGGCCGGCGAGGGCGGGCATCGCGACCAGCCCGAACAGGAGCAGCGCTGCCCCGGACGCCGCCAGGCGCCGGGAGAGCCGCGCGGTGGAGCCAGCCACGGCGCCCCCGGTCCCCGCTCCGAGCAGCGCGCGCCGCCCACGCGCCCGGAAGCCCGGCGACGGCGTCGCCGCCGGCTCCGCGTCCAGCCCGGCGGCCGATCGCTCGAGGGCCGCCCGTGTCTCCTCGAATTCGTCGTTCGCTGACGTCGTCATCTCGCTGCCTCTCCGCGTGCCGAACCGTACACCTGGATAACGCGGGGGCCGCCGGAACCTTACAGGCTGATCCGACCGCCGAGACCACCAATCCGTACTACATGGGTCCCGGTACTGACCTTGTTGGACCGCCCCGGCTGGGATAGCCTGGACTCCGGCCCGCGGGCTCGGGCCGTTCGACAGGGTCGGCTACTGGAAGTGGAGAGGACGGGTCCATGTCCATGACCGAGACCATGGACGGGGAGGCGCGCGCCGAGCGCTTCGACACGATCGTCGCCGGGGGCGAGGTGATTGACCCCGGTGCCGGGATCGTCGGGGCTCACGACGTCGGGATTCGGGACGGCCGCGTCGTCGCCGTCGGCCCCGGGCTGCCGCGCGACCGCGCCGCGCGGGTCATCGACGCCGCCGGCCAGATCGTGACCCCCGGGCTGGTCGACCTGCACACGCACATCTACTGGGGCGCCACCTTCTGGGGTATCGAGGCCGACCCGGTCGCCGCGCGCACCGGCGTCACCACCTGGCTCGACGTCGGCAGTGCCGGCGCGTACAACTGGCCCGGCTTCCGTCGCTATGTGGCGGAGTCCAGCCGCGCCCGCGTCTTCGCCCTGCTCAACCTCTCCTCGATCGGCCTGGTGGCGCGCACCTATGAGCTGGCCAACCTCGACTACTGCGACGTGGACCTCGCCGCCCAGATCGTCGAGCTCAACCGCGACGTCATCCTCGGCATCAAGGCCCGCATCGACGCGCAGACTACCCGTGGCGTCGGCATCCGGCCGCTCGAGCTGGCGCGCGAGCTTGCCGACCGCGTCGGCCTGCCGCTGATGGTCCACATCGGCAGTGGCCCCCCGACCATCGACGAGGTCGTCGCCCTGCTGCGACCGGGCGACATCCTGACCCACTGCTTCACCGGCGGGAACCACCGCATCGTCGGCGCGGACGGGCACCCGCGCGCCGACATCCGGCGCCTGCACCAGGCAGGCCTCATCCTCGACGTCGGCCACGGCACCGGCTCGTTCAGCTACGAGGTCGCCGAGGCGATGCTCGCCGAGGGCATCCCGCCCGACGTGATCAGCAGCGACATCCACCAGCTCAGCGCGCAGGGGCCGATGTACGACCTGCCCACCACGCTCTCGAAGTTCCTCAACCTGGGGATGTCCCTGCCCGACGTCATCGAGCGCGCGACCGCGCGGCCGGCCGCGGCCATGCATCGCCCCGACCTCGGCACGTTGCGCCCCGGCAGTGCCGCCGACCTGGCACTCTTCCGGGTCGAGGAGGGGGAGTACACCTTCCGGGACGCGCAGATGGACAGCCGGTCCGCGACGCGCCAGCTCGTCAACACCGTGACGCTGGTCGACGGCGCGGAACTGCCCCGGCTGCCGGAGCGTCCGCGCCACGTCTGGGCGCTGCTGCCCGAACACCAGCGCGCCGTCGCGGCCGAGGAGCGGCCGTAGCCAGCGCCCGTCCCTCATCCGGTGTCATCGTGGCCGGTCAAGACGTGAACCCCGGCGGAGGATGCTCTCCGCCGGGGTTGAGTGATGCGATACCGGCCCGCGAGAGCTTGACGGCAGGCCGTCCCGGTCGCGGACCGGACGTCACGAGCGCGATGGGCAGGCCCCTACCGGCGGGGTTCGTCGCCGACCGGCGCCAGCACGGACGCCACCGTCGCGAGCAGGTCGTCCAGGTCGAACGGCTCGGGGAGCACGGCGGCGCAGCCCGCGTCGAGGTAGTAGGCACGCCGCTCGGGTACATGAGCAGAGGCGCTCAGCGCCACGATTGGTACGGACCGCGTCGCGGGCTCATCACGGAGGTGGTGCAGCAGGGAGATCCCGCGGTGCGGGGTCTCCCGCCAGACGTCGAGCAGGATCACGTCGGGGAGCGTGGTCCGGAGGGCGGCGAGCACGTCGGGGTCGGCGGGCAGCAGCCAGGGCCGGAAGCCCGCGTCGACCAGCACCGCCCCCACCAGCTCGCGCAAGCCAGGATCGTCGGCCAGCACCGCAACCATCGCGGTCGACGGCGCTCCTGAGTATCCCATGATTCGCCTCTAGTTGAGAACTTGTTACATACAACGTGAAGCTAACGGCAGCCTCTTCCAGTCTACGCCCACACCTTGCCCACCGTCAACGCGACGAGACCCGCCGGACTGGTCCCGCTCGATCGCCTCTGACCGGGAACGCCCGCGCGGGAGGAATGGACGGTCGAGTTGCGCAGCCGTTCGCGCTCGCCCCGCGAGCGCACGATGCGATCGGCCGCAGGGCGGAGCCGCCGGCTCCGCTCGGCGGCGGGTCGCCCGGCCGCATCCCAGCCACGTCGAGCACCCTGGCGGGTGCCCTCAGCGGGGCGCGCCGTCCGCTCTGTCGGCGGCGATCCGCCCGCGCTCTCCGCCGCGATGAGCAGTCGTTCGTCGATCTGCCGATCGGGAGGCGGCCGGTCCGTCGACGCGGGGATCCCGACCCGGACGCATGTCGCAGACAGGGCATCGATGAAGGCGCCCGCCGTCCCGGGGCGGGCGCCGCTAGTTCTCTCAGGAGATCAGTGGCCAGGGCAGGCCGATCCGCTTACTTCGGCGGAGGCGGAACCAGGCACGCCACCGGGGCGGACTGGTTGCCCGCGGTGTCCACCGCGTAGACCAGCGCGTCGCCGTTGAGGGTGATGTGCGCGCTCACCGCGCCCGCCATCGGCGTCGCGCTTGGCGTCGCACCCGGCGCCTGGGTGATCTTGACGGTGGTACCGCTGGCGTACGGCCCAGCGACGAAGCTGCCGGCGCTGTCGGCCACGTAAAGCTTGAGGGCCGACGCGGCATCCACGTTGTCGGTCGCCGTCAGCAGGTAGAAGCCGTCGGGGTTCTGGCCCGCCTTCGGGTTAGCGTTGGACCCGGGCACGTTCTTCCCCGCGGGGTTCGTGCCCGGTTCGCAGGCGGGCACCGGCGGGGTGATGTCGTTCACCGTGATCGCGATCGTCTCGGTGAAGTCGGCACCCGCGCTCTCACCGTTGAGCAGGAAGTCGACGGTCGCGTGGAGCGTCGCGCCCTGCGGCGCGTCGGCGGCCACGCTGATCGTCTCGGTAAAGGTCGCGTCGGTGCCGCTGGTGACCGTCTTGCTCGACGCGTCCCAGCTGACGCTCAGGCCCGTGTCGGCGCTCGCCAGCTGCGGCGTCACGGTGACCGGCAGGTTCTGGAGGCCGCTCAGGATGGCGCCCGACACCTGGTCGGGAGTCGCGGCCGGCATGAGTTCGCCGCCGGTGGCGGTGGTGATCGCCGTCGCCTGGCCCGTGGCGTCGAGACCGTC
>DASSZN010000062.1:0-18338 GCA_035702805.1 Thermomicrobiaceae bacterium
CCCAGCGCTTCTGCGTCGGCGAGCCGGGGTTGAAGAGGAGACTGCGCCCCTGCCATTCGCAGAGCGCCCGGTGACTGTGGCCGAAGATCGCCAGGTCTACCCGGCCGACCAGCTCGCGCTCCGCGGCTTGCCGCGCCGTCAGGTGTTCGACGTCGTGCCCGTGCATGAGACCGGCGCTGAAGCGGCCGAAATGAAAGAAGCGGCGACGCGGTAGCCGGCGCTGAAGCTCCGCCACATCGTTATTGCCGACCACGGCCCGCACCGGCGCCAGCGCCGCGAACAGGGCGAGTGCCTCGGGCGTGTTGACGTCTCCCGCGTGAAGGATCAGGTCGACCCCCCGGAGCCCCTCGACGAGGGGCCCCGGAAGGGATCGACGCGTGGCCGGCAGGTGCGTGTCCGCGACCACGCCGACCACGATCGGCGTCGCGAAGACTTCGGGGTGCTCAGAGCCGAGCAAGGATGCCGGCCGCCTCGAAGATCCGCCGCACTCCCGCGCGCTCGGCCTCCGTCGCCGGGAGCAGCGGCGGACGCGGGTCGCCGCCGTGCAGTCCGACCATGTCCATCGCCGCCTTCAGCCCGGCGATCCCATAGCGGGTCGTCACCGCGGCGTTGGGCTCGAGCAGTCGGAACTGCATTGCGCGCGCGGCCTCGTGGTCTCCGGCATGGTATGCCCGCACGATCTCCTGGCACAGGTCGGGCACGACGTTCGCCAGCGCCAGGACACCGCCGGTACCGCCCAGGCAGAGCGCCGCGTAGAGGAAGTTAGCCGAGCCGGCCAGGACCGCGAAGTCGTCCGGCGTGCGCGCGACCATCTCGGCAACCTTCGGCGCGTTGCCGCCGCTGTCCTTGATGCCGACGATGTTCGGGTGCTGGGAAATCTCGACCACCGTGTCGACCGGCAGATCGACGCCGGTGTAGGCCGCCATGACGTAGATGATGACCGGGATCGGTGAGGCGTCCGCCACGGCGTGGAAGTGCCGCACGTAGGCGGCCCTGTCGTAGCGCGGCTTGTAGTAGTAGGGCGTAACGACCAGCGCGAAGTCGGCGCCGAGCGCCGCCGCGGCTTTGGTCAGTTCGATCGTGCCGCGCGTCGACTCGGTACCGGTGCCGGCAACGACTTTCTTGCGCCCGGCGATGGCGTCGACGCCGGTCTCGATGAGCGAGAGCCGCTCGTCGGTCGTCAGGCTCGGGTACTCGCCATTCGAGCCCATGATGGCCACGCCGTCGAGCGCCGACGTCGCGTACCACTCGAGGTTGGATCGGAACTGGTCGAGTGCCAGTTCCCCGTCCAGACCAAAGGTCGTTGCCACCGGCGCGAAGACGCCGACCGGATAGTTGCGTGCCACCGCGTGCTCCTCACCAACTCCGACTCGCCCGGAAGATCCGGTGCAGGATTCCGACCAGGACCGCGACCGTCAGCGTGCCCGCGAGCGCTCCCAGGTATGTCACGTGGATCCCGATGCTCAGCCAGGCCGCCAGGTAGAAGACGAGGGCATTGATCAGCAGCGCGGCGAGCCCGAACGTGAGGCAACTCAGCGGCAGCGCGATCAACTGCAGCACCGGCCGTACCAGCGCGTTCAGCACCCCGAGCACGATCGCGAAGACGACGACCGCGGTCAGCGAGCTGTAGCCGACCTCGCTCGGGATCAGCCGCGCGAGGATGATCAGCGCCAGGCCCGCGGCCAGCAGGTACGCGACAATCCGCACGCGATGCCCCCGCCCTCGATCCGCCGCCGGACCCTAGCACGCCGCGCCGGCAGCGTCAACGACGCCCGCGCGGTGTCGTGACGATCTCCGTTGAGCCCGGCGGCCGGGCAAGCGCCAGGATCAGCCCGCAGACGATCCAGAAGAGCGCCACCATGTGGGGGAACGTGATGTCGACGTAGTAGTGGTCGAAGACACCAACGACTAGTGCCGAGGCAAGCGCGGCCAGCAGCGCCAGTTGCAGGTCGCCGGCCGCGGTGTCGCGCGTGCGGCTCCAGTAGCGCAGCCCGGCGATCCCGATCGAGCCGACCGCGATGAGGTAGACGGCGACGCCGAGGAATCCCGCCTCCTCCGCGATCGTCAGGTAGACGCTCGATACCCCGATCTGTAGCAGGACGGACCCCGCCGACCCGTAGCCGACGCCGAACAGCGGGTGCGCGCGGATGATCGCCAGCGCGTTCTGGTACTCCTGCAGCCGGAGCTTCGTCGCCGGGTCCTGCAGGGTGAGGCCGAGCCACAGGCGGTGCCAGAAACTCGCGCCGAGGCCCACTACCAGCATCAGCAGTCCGATCGCCACCCCCGGCGCGATGATCCAGCGGTAGCGCAGGATCGCCAGCACTAGGAGCCCTCCGACCGCCCCGAGCCAGGCCCCCCGCGAGAGGGTCAGGAGGAGCGCGATGACGGTGAGGGCGGCCACCGGGATCGTGACCCAGCGGCTGATGACGCGGTTACGAGCCACCGCCTGCGCCGCCGCGATCACGAACACCACCGCCAGCAAACCGCCGAACGCGTTGGGGTCGACCGAGGTGCTGGTGAGGCGCATCGCCAGCGACGGGTCGCTGTTGATGTAGCGCACGATATCGGACGACGGGTAGCCGTAGCGGATCAGGTGGGAGAGGACCCGGGTGGTTAGCGAGGCGCCTCCCGCGTAGAGCACCAGGCCGATCGCCGAGGCTGCCCCGCCGCCCAACAGCAGCACCGTCACCAGGCGGCCGGCGTCGGCCAGCGTTCGCGTGGTGTTCCAGACGACGAACACCATCAGCACCGCCAGCAGGAACTTGGCATAGTCGTGGTAGGTGCCGGTAGTGTAGCCGTTGTTGACGCCCAGCAAGAACGCGAAGACGGTCACCGCGAGCAGCAGCACGACCCAGACGCCGGGCACCGCCGTCACGATCCGCTCGTTCTTGTGCAGAAGCAGGCTGAGCAGCCAGACGCCGAGCGCTGCCAGCGCCGCCACCTCGAACAGGGTCGGTGTCAGCTTGACGTGCACCGGTATCACCGCGAACGGGATCAGGGTCATCACGCCGATGACGGCCCACAGCGCCGCGCGGGCGTCGCTCACCACCACGACCGCCGCGGCAATCGCGAGCAGCACGGCCGCCGTCGGCAGGAGCCCGTGAGAGGCGGCGAACCAGCCGGTCGCCGCACCACCGACCACGGCCAGCGCCACCAGCACGAGCATGGCTCGCCGCGGATGCGCGATCGTGCGGGACACGTGTGGGAACGCCGGGAGGAGCAACCGGCCGCGCGGCAGCCGCGACTCAGCGGCCACGCCAGCCCTCCCGTAGCAGCAGCGAGTGGCGGCCGAAGACGTGCTCCTCAACCCCGTCGGAGACGCGATCCGGGGCGCGGCCGCTCCAGACCTCCTCCATGCCTCGAAGCGCGTCGAGGAGGAACACGGGGTCGAGCGGGTAGTCGTTGTGTCCGGGGTAGACCCGGCGCAGGTCCGGCGCGAGCGCGGCCAGCCGGCGCAGGGTCTCGCGGTAGGCCGCCGGATCGCTGCCGTCGAGGTGGCCGTAAAGCGGGCCCGCGTAGAGCGCGTCGCCGACGATGGCGATGCCGCGCCGTTCATCGATCAGGCTGATCCCGCCCGGCGAGTGCCCGGGCGTATGGACCACGGTGAAGGCGCGGTCGCCCAGGTCGATTACCTCGCCGCCGTGGAGGACGCGTCCGACCTCTGCCGGCGGGATGGCAAAGGTGTCGGGGTCCACGCCGTCAGGCAGCGGCAGGCGCAGGTGCTCGGCGGCGATCCGGCGACGCATGAGCGCGTTCGGCACCCCGGCCGGCGGCCGGTCGGCCTCCGCCGCGTGGATCCAGACCGGGGCGAAGCGCCAGTCCCCGCCGATGTGGTCCCAGTGGCCGTGGCTGTTGACCAGCAGCACCGGGCGGTCGGTGAGCGCCTCCACGACCGCGCGGATGTCGCCGATGCCGGTGCCGGTGTCGATCAGGAGGGCGCGGTCGCGACCGCGGACGAGATACGATCGGACGTCCTCGTCGTGGCCGGGCTCAGCGATCCCGACCATGCCGTCATCGAACTCGCGAACTTCGTACCAGCCGTCGCCGGGCACGGAACCTCCGGATCAGCTCGGACCACCGACCCGGGGATTATACCCACGAGGTCCGACTGCCTACCCGCGCGGTCAGCCGACCAGGATCGGGCCCGTCTGCGGCTCTGCCAGGAAGCGGCAGCCGTCGGCGGTCACCACGACGTCCTCCTCCAGGCTGACGCGGCCGTAGCCCGGCACGGTGACGCCAATCTCGAGGGTGTAGACCTCGTCCTTCTCCACCCGCCCGAACGGCCGGCGCCCGTAGCGCTCCCACCGGGGGCCGAGCACGGTGCCACCGTCGTGGCAGGCGCGGCCCATCTGGTGGCCCAGCGCGAAGGCCCAGGGCGCGTACCGCTCGCGCTCGAAGATCTCGCGCCCCACCTCGTCGACTTCCCAGCCCTCGACGCCGGGACGGAGCACGCGCGCCGCCGTCTGGATGACCTCGGAGATGACCGCGAAGGCGCGCTTGACCGGCTCGGGCGGCTCCGTCTCGCCGGGACGGAGCAAGTAGTAGGTGCGCTGCATGTCGGACGTGTAGCCGTCCTGCTTGACACCGAAGTCCACCGACAGCAGCTCACCCGCCTGAACCGCGATGTCGGTCGGACCGACGTGTCCGACCGGAGAGGTCGGTCCGGCGCTCACGGCCGGGCAGTAGTGCCAGTCCCAGGAGGTCCCGATGTCGTGCGCGTCGACCTTGCCGTGCAGGAAGTCCGACACCTGCCGCTCGGTGACGCCGGTGCGCAACCAGTCCCGCAACTCGTCCCACATGGTGACGGTGGTCGCCACCGCCCGCTCGATCCGGCGCTGCTCCTCCGGCGACTTGCGTGCCCGCACCCGCGAGGCAATCGGCTCACCGGAGACGACGCGCGCCCAGTACGGCGTGTCCCCCAGGATGTCCTGCAGGGTGAGGTACATGCCGTAGGTCAGCCCATCGGCGATGTTGTTGTCCTTTGAGTAGTTGAGGGCGATGGCGCGGGGGTCGTACTCGGCCAGGGCCGCGCGCAGCGGTGCCCCGATCCCCTCCACGTAGCCGACGACATCGGTCCAGGCGCCGGTCTGCTTGACGTTCTCGACGTCGCCGGTGCCGACAATCGCGCGGTGCCGGCCGGTCCGCGAGACCAGGAAGGCCGACTCCCAGGTAACGCTGGTGCCGACCACGAGCGGCAGGCTCGGGTCACCGAGCGTGTCGCTCTCGCGCGCCACCAGCATCCAGAGGTCGACGTCCAGCTCGTTGAGGATCTCGGTGGCCTGTGCCAGTTTCTCGCCTACCAGGTTCGCCGCCATGCTTCGTATCCCCTCCCTCGTGCGACAGCGAGGTCTACGCGCCCGTCGCGCCGCGTCCGAGCTCCTCGACCAGCCGGTAGATGAAGAGCGCGATCGAGCGCTCGTGGTCGAGCAGCCCCGCGACCGTGGCGTACTCGTTCGGACTGTGGACGCGCCCGCCGTGGCCCAGCCCACCCAGCGCGACCGGAATGCCGAGCACGTCGGTGAACAGGTAGAAGGGCGCCGAGCCGGCCAGGTGCGGCCATATCTCCGGCTCGTATCCCAGCTCATGGTACGTGCGGATCAGCGCCCGGACGGGTGGGTCGTCGACGTCGCTCTTGCTCCACTTGTAGGCGTCCTCGACGTGCAGTTCGATCTGGTCGAATCCGTGGCGACGCAGGTGGGCCTCGATGCGCTCGATCGTCAGCGCCGGGTCCATCTTCGGCACCATGCGAACGTCGATCTTGGCCCGCGCCTCGTGCGGAATGATCGTCTTGGTCCCCTCGGCGGTGTGACCGGAGATGAGCCCGTCGATGTTGAGCGTCGGCTGGTAGAGGTACTTGCGCAGCAGGTCGACGCCCGTGAGGTCGTACTTGAACCGCCGCACGTCGTTCGGCGCCAGCTGGTCGGTCGGGTCGATCGTCTCGGCCAGGCGCTCGAGCAGGACCTCGTCGTGCGCGCTCGGCGGCGCGACCTCGTCGTAGAAGCCGTCGATCAGGATGTGCTTCTGATCCGGGGTGAACATGCTCGCCAGCGCGTGGGTGAGCGTCCACGTGGGGTTGGCGAACCAGACGGCGTTGCTACCGTGAACCGCCCGCGTCGTCGGGCCGCCCCAGTCGCCGCCGCGGCTGACCAGCTCCATGAAGAGGATGCCCTTGACGCCGAGATACATCAGGACCTTGCCGTCCTGGCTCTGCGACAGGAACGGGAAGAAACAGGCGTCGGCGCGCAGCTCCTCGCGGTGCGCCTCGACCACCGCCGGCAGGTTTCGGCTGCCCAGCTCCTCCTCGCCCTCGATGAGGAACCTGACGTTGACCGGCAGCTCGCCGGTCGCGTCTCGCATGGCGTGGAGCACGTTGAAGAAGCTACCGAGTGGGCCCTTCTGGTTCATCGCGCCGCGGTTGACGATCGACGGTCCCACTCCCGGCAGATCGACGATCTCGCCGCCGAAGGGGTCGACGATCCAGGTCTCGCCGAGCACGGGCTGAACGTCGTACATGCCGTAAAACAGCAGCGTAAACGGCTTACGGGCATCGATGCCGCCGACCACGACCGGGTGCATCGGCGTCGGCACGGCCCTCGCCTCACCGCCGAGCTCCCGGATCCAGTCGACCAGCATGTCCGCGGTCTCGGCGATGCCGCTCCCGTCAGCGCTGATCGAGGGCTGGCGCAGCAGTCCCCGGGTCCGCTCCAGATGCTCGTCGAAGTGCTGCTCGATGTACTCCAGGACCCGCTCGACCATCGGCGCGACCTCCAGCGATGCTTCACGACCGATCACGCCGCGCGGCCGGCCCCACGGCGACGCCCGCCATGCTAGAGCCGAGCCCCGGAGACGTCAACGCGGCCCAGGGCAACCAAAAGCCCGCGCGGGGGATCCGCGCGGGCCGCCGGTTCGTCTCGATGTCCGCCGCTCAGCCGCCGATCTGGCTCATGCCACGTCCGACGTTGCGGTCACCCTCCGCCAGCCCGTGGCCCCACGGCTTGCGCCAGACGCCATAGCGGATCTGCTCGATGAGGTCGTCCTCGGTCCCGCCTTCGCGCAGGATATCGCGCACGTCCACCTCGTCGTTGCGCAGGAGGCAGAGCCGAAGCTTCCCGTCGGCGGTGAGCCGGATGCGGTTGCAGAAGGCGCAGAACGGCTGGCTGACCGGGCTGATGAAGCCGATGCTGCCGGCCGCGCCGGGAATGCGGTAGACGCGTGCCGGATCGCCCGGCGGAGCGTCGAGCTGCTCCAGCGTGCCGTGGGTCCGCTCGATCAGGTCGAGCGTCTCGGCCGTGGTCACCAGCCCCTCGTCGTGGACGTCACCGACGCCCTCGAGCGGCATGACTTCGATGAAGCGCATCTGCCAGGGGTGCTCGAGTGTCAGGCCGGCCAGGTCCGCGACCTCGTCATCGTTCTGGCCGCGCACGACCACGGCGTTGAGCTTGATCGGCGTCAAGCCAGCCGCCTCCGCCGCGGCGATGCCGGCCCAGACCTTCTCGATGCGGCCGCCGCGCGTGATCTGCGTGAAGCGCCCCGGGTCGAGCGTGTCGATGCTGACATTGACGCGCGAGAGGCCCGCCGCGGCCAGGCCCGGCGCCAGCCGCGACAGGAGCAGCCCGTTGGTCGTCATCGCGATGTCGTCGATGCCGGGGGTCTCGCGGATCGCGCGCACGATGTCGGCCAGGTGCGGCCGGATGGTCGGCTCGCCGCCCGTCAACCGGATCTTGGCAAAGCCGATCTTCGCCGCCGCCCGCACGACGGTCAGAATCTCCTGGTCGGTCAACAACTCGTCGCGCGGCGCGAACTTGGCCCCGAGCGCCGGCATGCAGTACACGCAGCGCAGATTGCAGCGGTCGGTCAGCGAGATGCGCAGGTAGGTGATCGGGCGGTTGTACGCATCCCGCGTCACGCGCTCACCCGCGCGCGGGATCGCCCGCTCGTCGCGGATCGTCGGCTGGAGAATCTGAACTGCCACGCTCGCTGCCTCTTCCCGGCCCGCACGGGCCACGGCGTCCAGTCGCTGCCGCGCGCCGTCCCGACGGTCGCCATCCCCGCAACCTTAGCAGGCTCCCGGGACATTCACAACCAAAACGTTGACTAACCCGCGCGGCGACACCGTCAGCGGCGCATCTTGACGACCTTGAAGGACTCCGCGAGTTCGATGCCCTGCGGCGCGCCGACGTCCTTGGCCCGCTCGCGCAGCCGCTCCTCCAGCGTCTCCGCCTGCCCAACCTGGCTGGCGTGCGCCTTGAGCGCGTTGATCTTGTCGGCGAACGTGTCGGTGATGTCGATGAAGGTGTCGGGATACTCCGCGCCATAGAGCCACAGCTCGGCCACCTTGTGCGGCTCGAGCCCGCCCGCCAGGTGCTCGGGGAAGTAGAGCGGGTCGCGCGCCGTGGGGTAGACCGAGTCGACCGTGGTGATGCCGACGGTCCGGTGGTCCGGGTGCAGCGAGTAGGGGCGGAACGGGTCGTGGGTGATGACGATGTCGGGCCGGTGGGTCCGAATCTGCCGGACGATGCGCTCGCGGAAGTTCAGGTCAGGCATCAGTTCGCCGTCGCCCAGCCGCAGGAACTCGATGTGCTGGACGCCGAGACGGCGGCAGGCCTCGCGCTCCTCACCCTCGCGCAGCTTGGCCAGGTCGGCCGACGTGATGTCGCGCCGCGCCGTACCCTTGTCGCCGGAGGTGCACTGGACCAGGACGACTTCGCGCCCCTCCTTGACGAACTTGGCCACGGTGCCGCTGCTGCTGAACTCCATGTCGTCGGGGTGTGCCACCACGACCATGACCCGCTTGAATTCCTCAGCGCTCATGCGTGTCTCCAACGTCCTTTCACGTTCCACGCCGGCTGGATGCCTCATGGACTATCCCGGCTCGCACGCCTCCCGTCAAGCCAACGCCCCGGGCAGGGTCCGCTATTCCGTTTCGGCCCCGGAAACGGCTCGCGCGTCCGGATTCAGCGTACAATCCCACGCAAGGAGGAGCGACGGGCTCGTGCCGACCCGACCGCCGACAGTCGAACGCCACCTGACGGTGCTCATGATCGCGCCGACGTCCTTCTTCGCGGACTACGGCTGCCACGTCCGTATCCTCGAGGAGGTCCGGGCGCTCGAGGCCCGCGGCCATCGCGTCACGGTCTGCACCTACCACAACGGCGCGGACGTGCTCGGCCTGGACATCCGCCGCTCGATCGACGTCCCGTGGCGCAAGCGCGTCGTCGTCGGCTCCTCGCGGCACAAGCTCTACCTGGACGGCGTGCTCTCACTCGAGGCACTGCGCACTGCCCTGCGCGTGCGGCCCGACCTGATCCACGCGCACCTGCACGAGGGCGCCCTCATCGGCGGCATGCTGGCCCGCCTGATCCGCCGCCCGCTCGTCTTCGACTACCAGGGCAGCCTGACCGAGGAGATGCTCGACCACCGGTTCATGCGGCGCAACGGTCGTCGTGAGGCGGCTATGCGACGCGTCGAGCACGCCATCGAGCGCCTGCCACGCCACATCCTCACCAGCAGCGACAACGCGCGCGAGCGCCTGCTGCGATCCGGCTATCCCGCGGATCGCCTCAGCACGGTGCCGGACGGCGTGGACGCCGCGCGCTTCTCCCCCGACTCGGTCCCGGCCGCCGAGCGTGCCGCGCTGCGGCAACGTCTCGGCATCGGCGAGCAAGACCGCGTCGTCGTCTACCTCGGCCTGCTCGCTCCCTACCAGGGCTCCGACCTGCTCCTCGACGCCGCCGTCCGCATCCGTGAGCAGGTGCCGGACGCGTTCTTCCTGATCATGGGGTTCCCCGGAAACGAGCGCTACCGGCTGCTGGCCGATCAGCTCGGGCTGGGCGGCCGCGCCAGCTTCCCCGGGCGCATCCCCTACCCGGACGCGCACCGCTACCTGGCACTGGGCGACGTGGCGGTCGCCCCGAAGATGTCCCTCACCGAGGGAAACGGCAAGCTCTACAACTACATGGCGATGGGCCTGCCGGTCGTCGCCTTCGACGCTCCGACCAACCGCGAGATCCTGGGCAACCTCGGCGTCTACGCGCGCTTCGGCGACGCCGGTGACCTGGCCGCCCGGGTCGGCTGGCTGCTGGAACGCCCTGCCGAGGCGACGGAGCTCGGGGGACGCCTGCGAGCGCGCGCGATCGCCGATCTCAGCTGGGAGCGACGCGCGCAGGACCTGCTCGACGTCTACGCCGCGGCGCTGGGACGACCGATCTCACGCACCGGGAACCTCGCGCCGCGGAGCGACTGTTGGGATGACCGGCCGGCCGGCGTCTCGGAGGCCGCGGATGACGTACGCGCTCCCGTCTCAGACTGAGCCGTTCGCGGCCGCCCGCATCGCGCGCTCCGCGGCGCGGTAGCTCTCACCGAGCAGATCCCACGGCTCGCCGAGCCGCGCGGCGCACCGCCAGCGGATCTCCATCGTCACCGACGGCAGGTTGTCGACCGACGCGAGCGCCGCCAGCTGCTCGGGGTATGGCACCCGGCCGCACACCAGTGGGTAGTGCGCCTCGCCCTCGTCGTCCAGGTCGTGCAGGTGCACGTGCGCGACGTGCCGGAGAAAGCGCTCGCACGGGACCGGCGTCCAGTCGGGCTCGCGGTCCGCGTTCTCCCGATCGTGCGCCACGTCCCAGCAGATCCCGACCCGCGGCGACCCGACGTCGTCCACCAGGTCCAGTACCCCGGCGCGCGACCGCCCGACGGCAGTCGGCCGGTGCTGCTTGGCCGCGCCCAGTTCGACAGCCGCGTGGACATCACCGGGCAGGCGCTCGGACTCGTCGGCCAGCCAGCGCAGCAGCCCGGCGGTCGCCGTCTGGTTGGCCTCGCGGTTTCGACGCGGGTCGCCGGCTCCGTGAAGCACCAGCACCGTCCGTCCCTGGTCGGCCGCGACCTCCCCCACCGCGTCGAGGAGCGGCCGGTACTCGGCGCGCAGCCCGTCCGGATCCTCGGCCCAGCGGTCGGTGGCGAAGCGCGGGTCGAGGGACACGTGGAACTGAATCGCCATCCCGGCATCGCGGTAGCGCTGGAACATCGGCTCCCAGTCGGGACGCAACACATGGACCCGAGCGGTGCGCTCGTCGGACGGACCGTGATGGAGCACCATCTCGGTCGACGTGGCACCCCAGTCCCGCAGGTGGTCCAGGTAGCGCTCGAGCCGCTCCGGCTCGCCCATGTACCAGCGCGGTGAGCCGCTATTGCCCAGCAGGACCGTCACCGAACTGCCCTCGCACGCGCAGCCGGTCCACCGCGTCCGCCGCATCGCCGACCGGCACCGTCTGTTGCTCACCACTCGCCATGACCCGGAGGTTGACGTCGCCGCGCGCGATCTCGTCCGGACCGACCACCGCGGCCAGTGGGATGCCGCGACGGTCCGCGTACTGGAGCTGGCGACGGAGGTCGCGCCGCTCGCCCAGGTACACCTCGGCGTGCACGCCGCTGCCACGCAGCCGGCTCACCAGTCGCAGCGATGCCGCGAGACTCTCCTCACGGTCGTCGAACACCGTGACCAGCACGTCGGCGACGGAGCGCGGCATCGGCAGGAGGTGGAGCTCCTCGATCACGTCGATGATCCGCTCCAGCCCGAGCGACGCGCCGGTCGCCGGGATGTCCTCACCGAGGAACATGCCGATCAGGTGGTCGTAGCGACCGGCACCGCCGAGCGAGCCGATGGCGGGCTCGCTGACCATCGCCTCGAAGACCGGGCCCGTGTAGTAGTCCAGCCCGCGCGCCAGCGCCAGGTCGAGCTCGACGTGCTGGAGCGGGGCGCTCAGCTCTCCGAGGTAGCGGAAGAGCGACTCGAGCTCGGTGATCCCTTGCTCAGCGAGCGCATTGCCGGCGAGCCGGCGTCGAAGCTCTGCCAGCATCCGCTCCGGGGTATCCCGCAGCTCCACGAGGTCGAGCACGCGCTCTGCCGCCTCCCGCGCGATGCCGCGCGACTCCATCTCCTCGCGCACGCCCGCGCGGCCGATCTTGCCGAGCTTGTCGATGGCCCGGTGGATAGTCGACGCCTGGCTCTCCGGCACACCCGCGACCTGCGCCAGACTCTGCAGGAGCATGCGGTGGTTGATGTGGACGACGAAGTTCGGCATGTTCACCGCCGAGAGGCAGTCGACCCAGCACATGACCACCTCGGCGTCCGCCAGCATCGAGGCCGTGCCGACGACATCCGCGTCGCACTGCCAGAACTGGCGGTAGCGCCCCCGCTGCGGCCGGTCGGCCCGGAAGACCGGCTCGATGTGGTAGCGCTTGAAGGGGAGGGTGAGCTCGCCGCGGTGGCTCGCGACGAAGCGGGCGAGCGGCACCGTCAGGTCATAACGCAGCCCGACCTCCCGCCCACCCCGGTCCGCGAAGTGGTAGATAAGGCGCTCGTCCTCACCGTACTTGCCGGTGAGGACGTCGAGGTACTCCAGCACCGGCGTCTCGATCGGCTCGAAGCCGTAGCGCTCGAAGACGCGGCGGAACGCCCCGATGACGTGCTGGCGCAGCAGCATCTGCTGGGGCAGAAGGTCCCGCATCCCCTTGAGCACCTGGGGCGTGCGCGTCCGTCGCTCGTCGGCCGGCGCCATGGCGTCGATCCCTCCCCGAATCCCGGCAGGTCGCGGGTTATCGCTGCGCTGATGATACCAGCCGGGGTTTCCGGTCCCCGTCCCGCGCACGACTCGTCCCCCACGATGAAGCTACTTGCGGATCTCGAAGACGAGGTGGCCGAGCTCCGGCAGGATCAGCCGGTCCATCGCCAGCGCGACCGCGTTGCTCGAGCCCGGCATCAGCAGCACCAGCCGGCCCCGGTAGACCCCGCCGGTGGCGCGCGAGAGCATCGCCGCCGGACCGATCTCGTCGTAGCTCAGCGCGCGGAACAGCTCGCCAAAGCCGTCGAGACGCTTCTCAAGCCGCCCTGCCACGACGTCGTAGGTCGTGTCCCGCCGGGCGATGCCCGTGCCGCCGTCGACCAGGACCGCGTCGCAGTCCTCGCGGGCCACCAACTCGTCGAGCAGCGGACCGATCTCGTCCGGCTCGTCCCGAACGATCCGGTAGTCGACGACCGCATGACCACCCTCCGTCAGCCGCTCGCGGATCAGCGTCCCGCTGCGATCGGTCTCCGGGGTGCGCGTGTCGCTGACCGTGACGACCGCGCAGCGAACCGAGCGCGGCGCCTGCCGCCGGTGCTCTTCCGAGGACGCGCTCACGGCTCCCTCCTCTCGCTGGGGCGGCTCAGCGCGAGCGCCAGCGCGCCGTTGCCGACCACCGCCTCCGCCATCAATGCCAGGCTCACCTGGTCGAGCACCGTGTGGGGAAAGCGCTCCTCGCACGGCGAGAATCCGATGGTCGGCACGCCGTGCCTCGTCAGGATGCCGGCGTCCGTGGTGAACGGCCAGACACCGACCGGAACGTCCCTGCCGAACGACGACTCCAGCGCCGCTTGGGCCAGCGCGACGTCGGGGTGGTCGGCCGGCAGCGCGTAGCCGTCCTTAGCCGGCATTGTCGCCTCGAGACCGGTGTAGGTCCGCACCGTCCAGTCTTGCCCGCGCACGGTGGCCGTGACCGCACCGGCGACGCACGACGCGGCGAGCACGCGCAGGCGCTCCACGACCTCGCCGACCCCCTCGCCGGGCAGACTGCGGTAGTCGAGCAGCAGCGTCAGCGTCCCGGGCGTCACGTTCGCGCTCGTCTGGTCGCTCCGCACGACGGTGGGTGCCAGCGACGACCCGCCGAACACGGGATCCCGCGGCAGCGGCAGCGCGACCAGCCGCTCGACGAAGCGCGCCAGCGCGAAGTGCGGATTGCCGGCTGGGCTGGAGACGCTCGCGTGGACGGACCGGCCGGTGAAGCTCACCTCGATCACCGCACGCCCTCGGTGCCCGCGCCGGAGCTCATTGCCGGTCGGCTCCCCGAGGACACAGACATCGACCGGCAGCGTGCGGCATAGCCACTCGGTACCGACGCCGCCGACCTCCTCCAGCACCACCGCCGCGACGAACACGTCTCCCGCGGGCCTGATGCCTGCCGCTCGCAGCGCCGCCACGCCGTGGACCTGTGCCGCGAGCGCCCCCTTGAGGTCGCTCGCGGCGCGCCCGTAGAGCACCCCGTCCTCGATCGCGCCGGCAAACGGCGGATGCGGCCACGCTGCCGGGTCCCCCGCGCCGACGTGGTCGAGGTGACTGTTGAACAGGACGCGCCGCCCGCCCTTCTCGCCCCGCAGCTGTCCGACGACGTTGCCGGCGTCGTCCGTCCAGACGTCGTCGAAGCCGACCCGCTCCATCTCCCGGCGCGCGAGATCGGCCATCTCGCGCTCGTCTCCCGACGGGCTCGGCGTCTGAATGGCCTGCTGGGCGAAGTCGATTAGCGCCCCGCGACCCGCGGTGGCCGCGGCACGAATCGCATCGAGCACGTCTGGGTCGAGCAACGGCACCTCCTTCACGCGTCGCCGGCTCCGGCATGACGGCCTAGCCCGACTCGACCGCGCTCTCGATGTGGCTGACGCGCTCGACGGCACCCGCGCGGTCGAGCGTGATCGCCACGAGGTCGACGCGCCAGAGTCGATCCGCGAGGTCGGGATGCGCGGCCAGGTACTCCTCGCCAAGCCGGAGGAGGCGCGCCGCTTTGGCCGGGCCCACCGCCTCCTCCGCCGCACCGCGCGCGTTGCCGCGGCGGGTCTTGACCTCGACGAAGACCAGCACGCTGCCGTCGAGCGCCACGAGGTCGATCTCGCCGCCCGCGGCGCGCCACTTCCGATCGAGGATCTGCCAGCCACGTTCCGACAGTCGGCGCTCGGTCAGTCGCTCGCCCGCGTCACCCAGACGCCCGCGCGCGGTCACTTCTCGGTGGCCCGCTCGGGCGCGACGAGGGTGCGCACCGGCGCGAAGGTCGTCCGATGGAACGCCGTTGGCCCGTGTGCTCGCAACGCGGCGAGGTGCTCATCGGTGCCGTAGCCGACGTTTCGCTGCCAACCGTACTCGGGGTGCCGCGCGGCGAGCCTGGTCATCAAGGCGTCCCGCGTAACCTTGGCAAGGATCGAGGCGCAGGCGATCGAGAGGGAGAGCGAGTCGCCGTGGACCACGCTCGTGGACCGTTGGGGGTCGAGCTCCCGCAGCGGCAACCCGTCGTAGAGGGCATGGTCCCAGTCCGGCAGCGCGGCGAGCGCCCGCCGCATCGCCAGCGCCGAGGCCGCCCGCACGTTGAGACGGTCCACCTCGCGCCGCGAGGCCGCCGCGACCGACCAGGCGACGCAGCGACGGCGGATCTCGTCGGCCAAGCGTGTACGCTGGGATGGCGTGAGCGCCTTGGAGTCGAGCACCCCGGCGATTCCGTCGAGGTGGTCTGGCAGGACACACGCGGCCGCCACGACCGGGCCGGCGAGTGCGCCGCGTCCCACCTCGTCGAGCCCGGCGACGAGGTGGTGCCCGCTCGACCAGAGGACGCGCTCGCGCTCGAGCGTCGGCGCCTCGAGGACCCGCCGGTCGGGGCCGGGAGACGACGCGGAGGCGGTGCCCAGGCACCGCCTCCGCGGACGCTCGTCGACGCTCATGTGAGGTTGCTAGCGCATCACGCTGCCGGCCGGCCGGCGGCGCTCCTTGATGCGGGCCGCGCGACCGGTCAGGCCCCGCAGGTAGTAGAGCTTGGCCCGCCGGACCTTGCCGTGCCGCAGGATCTCGATCCGGTCGATGCGGGGCGCGTGCAGCGGGAAGGTGCGCTCAACACCGATGCCGTGGGAGGCGATGCGCCGCACGGTGAAGTTCTCGTTGATGCCGCCGCCGCGCCGGCTGATCACCAGCCCTTCGAACGGCTGCACGCGCTCGCGGGTCCCCTCGACTACCTTGACGTGCACCCGCACGGTGTCGCCGGGACCGAAATCGGGGATGTCGTCTCGGAAGTACTCCTGCTCGAGGCTCCTGATCACGTCCTGCATGCGCTCATCTCCCCAGGCGACGGTCGTTCGGTCGGAGGCAAGCCAAATTAATCCCGCCTGCGGCGGGCGCAGCGGAGTATAGCACTGACCGATCAGCGGGGCAACGCGGCCACGAGGCGCCGGTCCTCCAGGGCCGAGAGCACCTCGGCGGCCACCTCGTACCGGCCGAAGGACGGCATGATGTAGATCCCCTGCACCCGGTCGCGCGCCTCCAGCACCAGCTCCTGGGCCAGCCGGACACCCTCGCGGCGGCCCTCGCTGCCGGCCAAGCGCATCCGCTCGCGCGCGTCCTCGGTCAGCCGGATGCCGGGCACCTCGTTATGGAGGAACTCGGCGTGCCGGTGGCTCTGTAGCGGCAGAACCCCGAGCAGCACCGGCACCGGGATCGGCCCGTGGCGCCGCTCGTAGAGTGCGCGGAAGCGATCCCACGTCTCGATCGCGAACACCGGCTGGGTCATGATCAGGTCGCCGCCGCCGGCCAGCTTTCGGCTGAGCCGGTCCGCCTCCTCGTCGAGATCGTCACGGGTCGGGTCGCAGGCAACCGCGACGGTGAAGCTGGCCATCTGGCCGATCGAAGCGCCCGCCGCGTCCGTCCCGGCGTTGAACGCCTTGATCAGCTTCACGAGCCCGATCGAGTCGACGTCGTAGACGGCGGTCGCGTTGGGGTAGTCGCCAAGGCTCGGCGGGTCGCCGGTGAGCGCGATGATGTTGCGGACCCCGAGCGCGTGCGCACCGATCAGGTCGGACTGCAGCCCCATCAGGTTGCGGTCGCGCGTCGTGAAGTGCAGCAGCGTCTCGACGCCGACCTGCTGCTGGATCAGGTAGCAGAGGGTCAGCGCACTCATCCGGACGCGGGCCATCGGACTGTCCGCCACGTTGATGAACTCGACCCCGGCGTCGCGCAGGAGCTGGGCACCCGCGAGCGTCTTGCGCGGGTTGAGCCCCTTCGGCGGGTCGATCTCGACGCTGACAACGAACTCCTTGCCGATCTTGCCGGCAAGCTTCGTCGGACCCTCCGGCGCCAGCATTTCTTGCCGTCGCGGCGCAGGCCCCGCCGCCGTCGACAGGACCGCGACGCCCCCCGCGGTGCCGAGCCCGTCGATCGCCTGGCGCATCGCCCGGACGTGGACCGGTGTGGTGCCGCAGCAGCCGCCGACGATCGAGAGCCCCAGCCGCACGGCGTCCCGCGTGTAGCCGGCGAAGTACTCGGGCGACGAGGGGTAGATCACGCGTCCACCGACCTGCATCGGCCAGCCCGCGTTCGGCTGGCCCGAGTAGCGAGCCGTGCCTCCGGCCAGGCGTACCATGCGCCGCAGCACCTCGGTGGTGTGGCGCGGTCCGACGCTGCAGTTGGCCCCGAAGACGGCCACGTCGAGTGCTCGGAGCGCCTCGACGACCTCCTCAAGGGTGTTGCCGGAGACGGTCCGGCCGTCCTCGGCGAAGGTCATCTGCGCCACGATCGGCAGGTCGCAGACCTCGCGCGCCGCGGAGACTGCTGCCCGCATCTCGTCGAGCGCCGGGATGGTCTCGATCATCAGCAGGTCGACGCCGCCCTCGAGCAGGCCGCCGATCTGCTCGCGGAACGCCTCCCGCACCGCCTCGACCGATGTCGTCCCGATGGGGGTCAGAGTGCGACCGGTCGGGCCGACCGACCCGGCGACGAGCACCGGCTGGCCGGAGATCTCCCGCGCCTCCCGCGCGTTGCGCGCGGCACGCCGGTTGATCTCGACGACGCGGTCTGCCAGGCCGTGCGGCTCCAGCTTGAAGCGGTTGGCGCCAAACGAGTGAGTCTCGATCATCTCGGCGCCGGCCGCGATGTACTCACGATGGAGGTCAACGATCAGGTCGGGGCGCGTGAGGTTCAACTCGTCGAAGCATGAGTCGAGCGGGATGCCGCGCTCGTAGAGGAGGGTGCCCATCGCACCGTCACAGAGGATGGGGCCCGCGGTGAGCCGCTCGAGAAACGGGTGCGCCATCCTCTACCCCCTTCAGTACCAAGATCCTGTTGCGTAACCGGCGAGGTCGGCGAGAATTGTAGCATCGGGTAATCCAAAGCCGTGCGAGGTGACGTGATCGCAGGCGCGGAGTCGTCACGAGGTATTGCGGATCGGTCGGCCGATCCAGTATCGTGTGCACCACATTGCAGTGATCGTCGGAAGCGGCTCGGCCCCGGTGATGGTCGGCAGTCTCCGCGTGCGGCTCACAACCGCGACACCGCGTATTCGTTAGAGAAGGCGGAGGACCTCGTATGGATAGCTACGCCGTAGTCGCAGCTGACGAGGCCAGATGGGTAAACCGCGCCAAGGCGGGGGACGCGGCCGCCTTCGAGGCGCTCTTCCAGCACTACGAGCGCCAGATCTACGGCTTCATCTACCGCATGATGGGCAACCCCGACGACGCCAACGACCTCACCCAGGACGTCTTCATCCGCGCCTTCCGC
>DASSZN010000121.1:0-2034 GCA_035702805.1 Thermomicrobiaceae bacterium
ACCAACGATCTCGATCGGGCCGGTGACCGGGTTGACCAGGCTGAAGTCGAGCGCCGGCACGTCCGCGGCGACCGAGGCTGAGGTGAGCTGGCCACCGGAGGCGTCCACCATCGCCACATCGATCCGCCCACCCGAGGTGACGGCCTGGACCGGGGCCAGGCTGTTGTCCCAGGAGTGGTGAACGTGCTCAGTCCCGATCCTCACAACGGCACCTCTCCTCGTGTCGGCACTGCCCGCGATCCTGCCGCATCCCGTTCTCCGGCGGTTGCGCCCCGGCCGCGACGCGCGGAGTATGCCGAGGTCCGGCGCGGCAAGGTGGGCGCCCATCCCGTGGTGATCAGCAGCTCGGGCCCGTGCCGTTGGCTCTGCGACCCCCACGTGGGGCCACGCTCATGGCGACGGTGATCGTGTCGCCGGCGCCCAATCGTTCGCGGGCCCGGACGGCGCTCTTGACGGGGAGCACATAGCCGCCGTCCTTGGGCAGCAGCGAGGTCTCCCACTCGGTGGCTCCGATGCAGGCGCGCACCGGGATCGCGCCCCACCCGTAGGACGCCTCGCTGGATTCCGCGCGCACCTCCGCGCAGCTGTCTTCGGGCACGCTCAGCCAGTAGTAGGGCGCCGGCCCGCGCCACTCCCACAACTCGGCGCTGAACTCACAGTCCATACGCGTCACGGTATTCCTGAGTGCGCTCGACGACTCAGTTGCTTGCTGCGTGCTAGCATACTGCGACATGAAGACGTTGTATCTGCGCAACGTGCCGGACGACGTGGTGCAGCGGCTGGAGCGGCTCGCGGCGCGCGATGCGACGTCCGTCGGGGCCGTCGCGGTCCGGGAGCTAGCCGAGGTATCTCGACGTGCCGACAACCCGGCGCTGCTAGGCGTTCTGCCCGACTTGACTATCGACGTGGCCGCGATCCTCGACGACCTGGATCGCGACCGCGCCGCCCGGTGATCGTCGTTGATGCTTCCGCGGCCCTGGCCGGGCTATTCAACGACGGACCGGCGCGCAAAGCGCTGGGCGCCGAGCAACTGCACGCGCCCCACCTGGTCGATTCCGAGGTCGCCAGCGGGCTGCGGCGCCAGGTCGCTGCCGGACTGCTCAGTGAGCTCAACGCCGTCGCGGCGCTCAACGCCTGGCGCCGGCTCGCGGTGACCCGCTACGCCGTCCACCCCTTGCTCGAGCGGATCTGGGAACTGCGCCACAACCTCTCCGCCTACGACGCCGGGTACGTGGCGCTGGCCGAAGCGCTCGATTGCGGTCTCGTCACCGCCGATGCCCGGCTCACCCGCGCGGGCGTCCTGCGTTGCCCCATCACCGTCGTGCCCCGATAGCGGCAAGCGGTTACCGGCGATCCCGCGAACTCGTCTCAGGTCAGGCGGGTTCAGGCGATGAGCACGCGCAGCCCGAGCTCTGCCGCTTCGCGATCGAGCAACTCGCGGTTGCGTTCGGCCCACCGACCTGATGCGAGGTCATGCCGGAGGTTTCGGACCGCCCGCTGCTCGGCGTCCGGCCCGACTCGGGTCCAGACCGAGATCCCACGGCGGACACTGTCCTGCAGGTACGCCTCGGGCCGGCGCCAGTAAGCCTCGAAGAAGCCGTCGACGCAGTCCCACGGGATGAGCACCGGCTCGATCCGGGCTCCGATCGCGGTGGCCAGCCCGGTGGCCAGGCCGACAGGGGACGCCGGGACCTCGGGCAGGTAGTCGCGCGTCAGCCAGAACCGGCGGCGCCAACTATGGTCGGTGGTGTCGCAGGTGAACACCACGACCCGGCGAGCAACGCGTTGCATCTCGCGCAGGCCGGCAACCGGGTCCTGCCAATGATGAACGGTGGCGAAGGCCATCGCGGCGTCGAAGGACTGGTCGTCGAACGGCAGCCTCTCCGCAGTGGCGGCCACGCATCGCGGTGCGCCTGCGGGACGCTGCGCCCGCATGATCGCCGACGGCTCCACCGCAGTCACCTCGCGATCGGGCGGCTCGTAGGAGCCGGTCCCCGCCCCGACGTTGAGCACGGTCCGAGCATCACCGAGGGC
>DASSZN010000297.1:0-9845 GCA_035702805.1 Thermomicrobiaceae bacterium
GTGGCCGTGGGCGGAGCCGCCGCCGCGGCGCGGGTCGCCGTCGCCGTCGGTGTCGAGCCGCCGCCCGCGTTGCTCCGGTTGCCCCGGCCGCCGAAGGCAAAGTACCCTCCCAGGGCCAGCAGCAACACGAGCACGGACGCCCCGCCGGCGATGGCGTACCGCCGCGGTCCGCCCCCGGCGACAAGCGCCGCCCCCGGGACCGCCGCCGGCCCCGCCACGCCCGCGTTCGGCTCGTCGAGAACGGTGGCCGAGTGGATGGCCGGCTCCCGCGTGAGGGTCCCGCCGGCCACCTCGCGGGCCTGCAGCACCGCTGCCGACAGCGCCGCGATGAAGTCACCCACGCTCTCGTAGCGGTCCCGCGGGTCCTTGGCCAGCGCCCGCATCAGCACCTGCTCGACGGCGCTCGGGAACCACGGCGCCACCGTGCTCGGCGGCGGCGGCGGGTCGCTCAACTGCATGCGCATCACCGCGGCCGGCGTCGGCGCCTGGAACGGAGCCCGGCCGACCAGCATCTCGTAGGCGACCACTGCCAGGGAGTACTGGTCCGCCGCGGGGGTGATCTCGGAGACGCCCGCGCTCTGCTCCGGCGACATGTACTCCGGGGTACCGATGATCATGCCGGTCGAGGTCACCTGACCGGTCCCCATCATCTTGACCACGCCGAAGTCGGTCAGGTAGGCATTCCCGTCGGGCGTCAGCAAGATGTTGCCCGGCTTGACGTCCCGATGGATGTAGCCCAGCTTGTGCGCGTACGCCAGCGCGCTGCCCACCTGCTCCAGGATGCGCAGGATCGTCTCGGTCCGCATCGTCAGGCCCTGACCGAAGATCTGCGCCAGGCGATCGCGCAGGCTGTCGCCGTCGACCAGGTCCAGCACCATGAAGTGGAGCATGCCCTCGGTGCCGAAGTCGAGGACCCGCACGATGTTCGGGTGCACCATGCGCGAGGCGAAGCGCGCCTCACGCTCGAAGCGCTCGCGGAAGCGGTCGTCGTCGCTCAGGTGCGGGTAGAGGAACTTGATGGCCACCGGACGGTCGAGCGACTCCTGCACCCCGGCGTAGACGATCCCCATCCCGCCGCGGGCCACGAAGCGCGTCACCCGGTAGCCGTTGAACGTCCGCCCGATCAGGGCCTCCGGTCCCTGGCTCTCGAACATCTGAGCACCCCTACTGCGGCAACCGCACCCCGGCGGCTCCGTCTGGCCGGGCCCGGGCAACGGTTCGACCGGTCGTGCCGGTAGTCATGAACGGTCCGGGGCGACGCTCCGCGGGAACCCGGCGCGTCCGGGAGGGGATGACCTTCCGACAAGAGCGGCGCGGGTCGACGGCGTAGCCCAGGTCGGGCCCCAGAAGCCCGTATCAAACAGACGATGTGCTCACCATTCTAGCAAACGCGCCGGTCCTCCGCTGCGCGTCGAGCCGGCACGGGCGAGCAACAGGACGGCCGAGCCGGCCCGATCTGACGGGCTTACCCGGTCAGCGGTGCCGCGTGGACCGCCGCGAACGCGCGGTGGGCCGCCCGGAGAGACCCCCGAGCGGCCCTGGTGGTCATCGCAGTGGCCGTCGACGCGGCTACGGAGTGACCCGCACGCGCTGGAGGTGCAGCATGCCCGAGTTGTACCCGTTGCTCAACTGCAGCCCCACCAGGTTGGCCCCGGCCATCGCGTCCACGCGGAATTCCACCGTCTGACCGCTGTCCAACGTCGCGACCCCGAACAGCGTCGCTTGGGGTCCGCTTACGGTCAGGGCGGTGACGTGAAACGTCAGGAAGTTCTCCGCCATGCTTTGCCAGTCGAGCACTCCGCCGGGCCCACCCGACACCGTGATGACTGCGCCGAAGACCTCCGGGTTGGTGAGGTTGAACAGACTCAGGCTGGCGTAGCTGGTGCTAGCCGGCAGCGTCCAGGTAATCACCGCCGTCGCGCTCGGGTTGCTACCCACCGAGACCTTGGCGGTCAGCGTGTCGACGCCGGGGAAGGCGGCACTGTCAGCGTAAGTGAAGGACGCCTTCCCGTTGGTCGTGGTCCGACCGCCGCTCGCGGTGTTGGCGCCGGTCACGGAGAAGCTCACCATCGTCCCGTCCGCCACGGGGTTGCCGAACTGGTCCTCGACCGTGGCCGTCTCGGTGGCGGGCGTGAACAGGCCGACGGAGGTGTTGCCGGGCGACAGCGTGAGCGTGGCCGGCAATCCGGGCTGGACGGTCACGGTAAAGGTCGCGCTGACCGGATTGTTAAGGTCATCGTTAGGGTCGGTGAGCGTGCACGTCACCGTCGTGGTGCCGATCGGGAAGACCGACCCCGTGTTGGGCGTACACGCCACGACGCCATCGCTGTCGTCCCCGTCACCGTTGGTCGGCAGCGTGTAGGTGACCACCGCTCCCCCGAGCCGGGTGGCCGTGACGGTCATGTTCGAGGGCATGCCGAGCAGCGCGAGGTCGTTGTCGGGAGGGGGCCCGGCCCGCACCACGTCGACGCCAAAGGCGACGATGAGCAGCCCGACAACGCCGAGCACCCGGGCCGCCCGGAAGACGGCCGTCTGGCGACGTTGCCCGCTGGGCCCGGATCCCCGTCCACCCACCTGCATGGCGTTCCCCCTATCCCGCGGCGCGCCGTCCACCGACGTCGCGCCCAGAAGACGACCGGCAAGCTCACACCGACGTCGTCCCCGCCCCGAGCGAAGGTCCGTCGGCGAGCGCCACGCGGCGCGAGCGTTCGTTCGATAGGCTCTACCCTTCCCGCGAGCAGCGAGTCCCCCGCCGGCTCCCGGCTAGCTCCCGCACTCGAAGACGAAGCCGACGATGCCCGTCGAGCCGAGCTCGATCAGGTCGCCCTCGCGCAGTGCCGCTCGCTCCGGCTGCGCCGGGATCAGGCTGCCGTTGAGGTAGATCCCGTTCGAGCTGTTCAGGTCCACGATCTGGTAGCCGTCGTCGGCGTACTCGATCCGGGCGTGAAAGCGCGACACGTGAGGGTCGAAGAGCTGCAGGTCGTTGCGCTGGTCGCGACCGATGGTCAGCGGCCGCCCCGGCGAGACGGTCACCACGCCAACGCCCACCGACCCGTTGACCGGCCGCAGGTGTGCCGGCCGAGGACCGGCAGCCCGCGTCTCCGGCGGCGGACCGGAGGTAGCCACCGGCGGTGCCGGATGCGACACCGGGGACGGCCGCGGCGGAGGCTCGCGCATCACGCTGACGGGGATCTCCCCGCCGCCCGCCACGGCCAGCACCGCTACGGGCGCCGCTTCGGGCGCGGGACCCTCACTCAGCTCCGGCACGATGCGCTTCAGCCACTCGGGCATCCACCAGTTGCGGGCCCCCATCAGCCGCATCGTCGCCGGCACCATGATGACCCGCACGATCGTGGAGTCGATCAGGACTCCGATCGCCAGCCCCAGCCCGATCTCCTTGATCGTGACCACGTTCGCCGAGGCGAAGGAGCCAAACGTCCCCACCAGGATCAACCCGGCGGCGGTGATGACGCCCGCGGTGTGCTCGAGCCCGTAGGCCACCGCCTCCTCGTTGTCGCCCGTCTCGTGGAAGTACTCCTTGACCCGCGACAGCATGAAGACCTCGTAGTCGGTCGACAGGCTGAACAGGATGACGTAGAGCACCGCCGGCGTGATGGCGCTCAGCAGTCCCTGCGAGGTGAACCCGAGCAGGCGGCTGCCGTGCCCGTACTCAAAGATCACGACGAGCACGCCGTACGTCGCCAGGATCGACACGAGGTTCATGAACATCGCCTTGAGCGGCAAGAAGACCGACTGGAAGAACATCATCAGGATGAAGAAGATCATCACCGAGACCAGCAACACGACGGTCGGGAAACGGCTGTAGAGCGTGTCCCGGAAGTCGACGAAGGCCGCCGCGTCGCCACCCACGTAGGTGCTGTACGCGGAGAGCTGGGGGATCCCCGGGATGATCGTGTTGCGCAGGTCGTAGACGAGCTGCTGGTGCTCTCTGGTGTACTCTCCCGAGCGCGCGACGACGTCGATCACTGCCGTATCGCTGTTCCCGCCGAGGTTGACGAACTGGTCGACGAGTTGGGTCGGCCCGACCAGCGACAACGGCGGTTGCGCCGGGTCGAGGATCGCCGCCGTCAGGAAGCCGACCGGGGCGCTGCCGGCGTTCTTCCAGTGGTTGATCCCACTCGCCTGGATCACCGCGGACCCGCCGGTCGCGAGCTCGATCGGCGTCTCCAGGGTGGTCGGTGCCGCCTGCCCACCCACCGTCGTCGCCGCGATCTCCGGCGCCCCGTAGAGCGTGAGCGTCCCCTGCTCGACCGCCAGGAGCGACGGCCCGGGCTGGGTGTGGCGCATCAACGACGCGCCCGGCTGCACCGTCACCTGCTCGACGGTCAACGTGGCCTGGCCACGCGGCAGCCGGTCGACCAGCCCACCCGCCAGCACCTTGCGCGGAACACCGCCGAAGGGGTCCGGTGCCGTCTGGCTGTCGATCCAGCTGGCCTGCGGGTCGGCTCCCGGGCGCGGGACGAAGACCGAGACGCCGAGGAAGTCGACCGGCTGAGCGCCGGTGCGGAAGGCGACCTGGCTCCCCGGCGGGATCACCAGCTGGTCGCCGACGTTCAGCGCGAGCGTCGCGTTGGCCGGGATCGGCTGGGAGGTGACGCCCCCGGCACCGTTGGAGCGGGACAGGGTCAGATGGCCGTCGGACTGCGCCACCGTCAGGGTCCCGGCCGCGATCTGGATCACCTCGGAGGCCGGGCCACCGGCCGGACCGATCGTCGCGTTGGCCGGGACGGTGAACTGAGCCAGGCCCATGTAGACCGGGCCGGCAGGAAGCCCGCTGACCGGCACCCCCATCACCGGCCGAAACGCGACCCCCGGGAACGTGGGCGGCTGGGTGGGATCCGTGGGAATCGGTGCCGGGGTGAAGTAGTCCGGCTTGAGCGCCTCGTAGCGGCCGTCGCGCGGCACGCTGGCCATCGCCGTGGACAGCGACGAGACCTGCGCCACGCGCCGGTCGGTCCGGATGGCGTTGGTGAGCTGGTCGAGCGCATCCAGGAACTGCGGCGTCCAGACGCCGCCCGGCTGGGTCGTGTGGACCACGATCTGGATCGGCGTCAGCTGGGTGGCGCCGAACGCCTGGCCGAGCAGCCTCGAGCCCTGGGCGGACTCCTTGCTCGACGGGATGACGCCGGTCGAGGCACCTACCATGGCCAGATCGCGCACCGGGCTGGCCAGCACGAGCAACACGAGCAGCGAGATGAGCAGCCAGCGCCAGGGTTGCCGCATGATCGCGTGGCTGAGCCGGTACCACGTCCCGGGCCGGTCGACCGGGCGCGGCCCGGGCTGAGGCATGACGCGCAGCCACTCGAGGCGTTCGCCGAGGATGGCCAGGATGGCCGGGAGCAGGGTGAGCCCGGCGAGCAGGCCCGTCACTGCCACCAGCATCACCCCCAGGCTGATCGAGCGCACGATCATCAGATCCCGAAGGAAGAGGGTGAGCACGCCCATCGACAGGATCACGGTGATGGCGGAGTAGGTGATCGAGCGGCCGGCGGTCGCCATGGTGCGTGGCACGGCGTCGGAGGCGTGGCCGCCGGCCCGCTCCTCGCGGAACCGGCTGATCACCATGAGCGAGAAGTCAATCCCGAGGCCGAGGCCGAGCATCGAGGCGATGTTGAGGGCGAAGATCGACATGTCGAGGTGGCGGCCGATCAGGTAGATGCCGGCCAGCGCCAGGACCACGCTGCAGCCCCCGAGCAGCAGCGGGATGACCGAGGCAACGACCGTGCGGAAGACAATCAGGAGGAGCACCATCACGATCGGGATCGTGAAGATCTCCGATCGGCGCAGGTCTTCCTCGCTGGCGGTGAACGTGTCGTAGTTGACCGCCGGGTACCCGGTGACGTAGTGCTGGATCGTGAGCCCCGCGAGCTGGTCGCGCAGCGCGGGCACCGCCTTCTGGACCGCGTCCTCGGTGCCGCCCATGCCAACGATGGCGCTGGTGGTGTGCCGGTCCGGGCTCACAAACGCGGCGTCGCCGGTGTTGAAGAAGCCGGTGACCGACTCGACGCCGGCCACCGTCTTCAGCCGGCTCACCCCGGCGTTGACCTGGTCGCGGAAGTCGTGGTCGTCCACGGTGAGGTCGGTCGAGTGGAAGACGACGACGACGCTGTTGCTCGGCGAGGCGTTGAAGTCCCGCTGCAGGATCGCGGCCGCCTGGTCGGAGCCGGAGCCCCCCACGGTGAAACCGCCGCCCTTGGCGACGGAGCTGGCTTTCGGCGCCAGCAGCAGACCGGCGCTGACCAGCACGACGAGCCAGAGCGCCAGGACGATCCACCGGCCGCGTACCATCAAGGCCCCGAAGTTGGCGAACGGGTCAGTCATCGCTGTCCACACTCCAGACGCACCACGGACGGAGCGTGTCCTACCTCCCGATCGGCCGCTCTCCGGCCGGATCACGCGGCGCTGCCACCATCCGCACGCTCGAGCGCGGCGGCCAGGTCGATCCCGTGGAGCACTCCGGCGGCCGCCACGATCGGGAAACGGGCCACAAACCCGCCCGGCATCCGGCGCGGCGCCTCGAGCAGCCAGGCGATCGCTTCCGGGTGGGTGTCGCCGTTGTAGGCCCACTGAGAGGCGTGCGCGCGCCGGTTCCAGAGCGTGAGCGACATCACCCGCATGAGCGGCGCGGCGGGCATCGTCCCGAAGGCGGATCCGATACAGCCCTCAGACTCCGCGGCAGAGATCGCGACCGCGTGGGCGAGACGCTGGAACGCCCAGATCGAGCGGGGTCGCACCCGCGTGTAGGTCAGCACGGCCACCGTCCCTCGCGGGGACTTTCCCACCGGCAGCAGTGCGTCCCAGCCGTCCGGGTTCAGGGTGACGTTCTCGTAGGTCGAGCGGACCATGCCGGCCCCCAGGTCGAGCGAGACGTCGCCGCCGTTGGTGAGCTTCCGGTACCCAGGTCCCTCCCGGAAAGCGGCGCGCTCCTCCAGCGACGTCCAGCCGCTGAGGAGCATGATCCCGAGGCGCAGGTGCGCGACCGGCAGCCGGTTCGAGAAGTCTCCCAGGAGCAGGGCCCGCGACCAGATCGCCCCGCGATCGGCCAGTACGGCGTCCAGCTGCCTGACGCTGGACATGCCGGAGAACCCCCGGATGATGTCGATTCCGAGAGCCTGGGTGGTTCCGGCCCGCGAGACCGTCGATGCCGTGGCGTCCGTGGCCGTCATCGCTACCACCGCTCCCCTGCCGTCGAACGACTTCCCACACTCACGACCGCGTCACCTGGTAGCCCCGGCCGGCGCAACGGTGTGGCCGGCCGGGGTCTCGGGGACATGCGCCGCCGCGCCGTGCTCCCCGAACCAGCGGATGACGTGGGCGCAGTAGGCGTCGTTGAACTCCCGGTTCAACTGCCACTGCCCCAGACCCTCCTGGACCACGAGCTCCTTCGGGCAACCGAGCCGCTCGTAGTTGGCAGCCACCACCCCGTACGGGCAGACCCGGTTGCGAGTCGAGGCGATGACCTGCACCGGCGTGTGACAGTCCTCGAAGCGGACCGGCGCCGGGTGCCGCCGCAGGATCGAGCTCGCCATCGCGAGCTGCATCCGCCGCAGGGCCAGCGGGTCACGCTCCAGCAGCGCGATCGCCCGGTCGTCACCCGGGCCGGAGAACACCCAATCCCAGTGGATGAGTCTGCGCGCGTCAAGCTCGGTCGAGGGGCGCAGCCGGGCGGCGAGGTCGGTGCCGATCGCCTTCAGCCGGACCAGCCACTCCGGACCCTGGCCCTGGACGAACCCGGGCTGGCCGTACTCGACCAGCATCCGGACCGAGATCGCGGCCACGTCCGGTCGGTTGGCGCCGACGTAGTAGGCGGTCACGCCGTCCTCGCCGACCCCCATGAGGTAGAGCGGCTCGCCGAGGCGCCGCTTGGCGAAGGCGAGCACGTCTCGCCAGGAGGCGAGGAAGTCGGAGACGGTGCAGCCGCCGCGCGGACCGCCGCTCTGGCCGAGGCCGGGGAAGTCGAACTGGACGACGTTGAACCCGGCGCGGAAGAAGGGAGCCTGCAGCCGTACCAGATGCATCCCGTAGCTCAGCACCGAACTGCCGACGACCACCGTCGGGGCCGGCCGCGGCTGGAGCCACAGCCGGACGTGCACCGGATACCGGCCCGACGTGATCATGGTCGTCGTCGTGTTCTCGCGGACCTCCGCGACCTCCTCCGCCGTGTAGTACTGACACCAGTAGTCGGTTGCGAGCCCGCCGTCCCTGAGCGACATGACACCCTCCTTCCCGCCAACCGCCGCCCGCCGTCGTCCCGCTCAGTCCGAGGCAGTCGACGGCCGTGGCTCGAGGTCCGCGGGGTCCGGCAGGGTCGCGCCCGACCGCACGGCGCCACGACGTCGGCGCGCCAGCGCCGCGCGGTCCGCGATGACCATCCCGGCCGTGTTGTGGCCGGAGAGCATGACCCAGGGCACGCCGGCCGACGGCGTCGTCCAGTGCCCGGCCAGGTAGAGCCCGGGCACCGGCGTGCGCTGCTGCGGCCGGCCGCGGGACAGGAGCTGAGGCGTGAAGGCCCAGCCGGCAAAGGCTCCCTCGCTGTTGCCGGTGTCGCGCAGCAGGTCGACCGGCGCCCGCGTGGCCCGGGTGACGACGTGCTCGCGCAGCCCGGGGACGAGCCGCTCGGCACGCCGAACGAAGGTGTCGGCGATCCGCTCCCGGTCACGCTCCCAGTCGATGCCCCGCGCATTGAGGGTGGTGTAGGCCTCGAGCTTGAGCGAGTGCTTCCCGGGGGGCGCCATCTCCGGCTGATGGAAGGTCGCGACGTACAGGAAGTAGGCCGCCTCCTCGACGTTCCCGTTGGGGAAGTTGGCCATCGCCCGGTCGATGTCGACCGTGGGGTAGACGAAGTTCAGCCGCTTGATCTCCCGACGGAGGGGCGTCAGGTCCATGTCGACGCCGAGCTGCACCTGGAAGATCGACGGCGTCAGGTCCATGGCCGGCAGCACGCGGCGCAGCGCGGCCGGGACCACCGCCGGGTCGAGCAGGTCGAGGAAGGTGCGGCGCGCGTCCGCCGCCGAGACGACGAAGTCGGTGGCGTAGCGGCGGCCGTCGGCCAGCTCCACCCCGGACACCCGGCCCTCACTGGTCAGGATGCGGGCGACCTGCGCGCCGGTGACAACCGTGCCGCCTCGCTCCTGGAACAGCTCGGCCAGCGCCTCGGCCAGCTCGCTGAAGCCGCCCTTCGGCATCCACATCGTGCGCAGCGCGTGGATGAAGAAGACCCCCGCGATCACCGCCGAGAGGCGCGACGGACCGATGCCGATCCCGGCCGAGAGCATCGAGAAGTAGCCCTTGAGCGTCGGATCCTTCAGGTGCTCGTCGAGGAGCTGCGTGAGCGTGCGGTTCTGGTACTTCAGGAGCATCGAGCCGGGCAGCCCGCTCCCGCCGAGCAGCCGGCCGGCGGCGGCGCCCAACCGCGGCCGCTGGAACTGCTCCATCACCGGGTCGAGCAGCCGTCGCTCACCCGGCCGCCGCGCTACCCGGAAGCTCGGCACGAAGCGGTCGACCTCGTCGATCAGGCCCTCCATGATCAACAGCACCCGGGAGATGCCGTCTCGCTCCTCGGGGAAGCGGCCGCTGAAGGCGTCTGCCGCCGCCGTGATGTCGGCCGGGATGGCCAGCGACTCGTCCGGGAAGATGCAGCGGTAGTCGTGCTGGTCCGGCACCATCTCGAGCCGCCGGTCCAGGCCGAGCCGCTGGAAGACCTCGCGCGCCTGGGCGCCGAGCCGGTAGGCCAGGAAGATGTGGCCGCCGTGGTCCCAGTAGAAGCCGTCCTGGGAGAAGCCGTGCGAGTAGCCACCGACCCACTCATTCTTCTCGACCAGCAG
>DASSZN010000368.1:0-18215 GCA_035702805.1 Thermomicrobiaceae bacterium
CCGCCCAGGACCGGCTCACCGTCGGGCGGCAGGTCGACCGTGACGTGGCCGATGGCGAGGTACTCGGGGATCTGCTGCGCGGTCATCCGCGGAGCCACCTTCCTCGGCGAACGACCCCGGCCCGAGGACGCGGTCGGTTCCGCGGCCGTCGCGAGCGCGCGGCAGTCAGGGCTTGGGGTAGATGGTCACCCGGCGGAGCCCGCCCTCACCGCTGCTCTGGGTCGTCACGTCGTCCACGTCGCGCAGGGCCACGTGGACCACGCGCCGCTCGTTGGGCGGCATCGGCTCGAGCGAGATGGGACGGCGGTTGCGTGCGACCTGGCGCGCGACACGCTGGGCGAGGTTGATCAGGGACTCCTCGCGCCGCACGCGGTAGCCCTCGACGTCGAGGATGACCCGGGTCCAGGTGCTCAGCTGCTTGTTGACCAGAACGTTGACCAGGTACTGGAGCTGGGCGAGGTTCTCGCCACGGCGTCCGATCAGCATCCCCAGGTCGCGCCCGTTGACGTCGATGAAGACGGTCGGCGGCTCCTCGGGGCCGATCTCGATGGCCGACGGGTTGTCGACCGCCATCACGGTGGCGTGGAAGCCCATCTCGCGCAGCAGATCGGTCACGACCTGCTTGGCGATCTGCTCGCTCTGCTCGTCCGCCCGGGGCGCGCTCGCCGCCGGTCGCGGACGCGGAGCCGGGCTGGGCCCGCGGGGCGGCTGGGTGAACGGCCCCCGGTGGCCGGCCGGGGCTGACGGCCGCGGCTGCGGGCGCGCCGCGGGGACCGCGGCGCCATTGGCCGGGCGCGACGGCGCGGGAGCGCCCTTCACCGTGACGCGGACCAGCGCCTCGCCGTCCTCGTCCTCGCTCGTGTCCATCAGGACTTCGACGCTGACCTGGTCCTCGGTGCGTCCGAGCTGCTCCAGCGCCAGACGCACGGCCTCGTCCACCGAGCGGGCCTGGATCTCAACGCTGCGCATCCGGTCCATGCGTTCCCCGCTGCCTTTCCCCTGCGGTCCCCGCGGCTCAGTCGCCGTCGACCGATCCTCCCCGTTTCGTCGGGCGGCTCTTGCGTGGCACGAGATCGGGCCGCGGCGGCACCGGCGGCGGAGCACTCGACTTCGCGCGCTGGGCTGGTCGCTGGGTGGGTTGCTTTCGCGTGGTCGTGGTTGCCGCCGCAGCCGGCTCGGTGCCGTTCGGCTCCGCCGGGTTCTGCTCGACGTTCTCGATCTGCCGCTGGATCTGCTGGTTGATCCGGCCGAAGAGCCCGGTGCCCGCTTTCTCGCGGGCGGCCGCCCGCTGCTCGGGCGACTGGTAGCCGAGGCGCCGGTGCTCCGGCAGGTCAGGCAGGAAGGGGAACCAGTCGCGCATCGAGCCCCAGCCGGTGATGAACCACTGCTGGATCGCACTGTAGACGGCCGACACCGTCCAGTAGATCACCGGGCCGGACGAGAAGCGCCAGCCGAACGCGACCACCATGAGCGGCATGAAGGTCATCATGCTGTTCATCATCTGCTGCTGGGAGTCGACGGCCTTGCCCTGGCCCGCCGGCCGGGTCATCTTCGTCTGGATGAACTGGAAGAGGCCGGCCAGGATCGGCAGCACGTGGATTGGGTCCGGCTGCGACAGGTTGGGCATCCAGAGGAAGCTCTGCGACCAGACACCGCCACCGGCCCGCGACAGGTTCTCGATGGCGAAGTAGAGCCCGAAGAAGATCGGCATCTGCAGGATCATCGGCAGGCAGCCAGCCGCCGGGTTGACGCCGTGCTCCTGGTAGAGCTTCATCGTCTCCGCGGAGAGCTTCTGCCGGTCCTTGCCGTACTTCTTCTGGAGTTCCTTGATCTTGGGCTGGACCTCCTGCATCGCGTAGGTGGAGCGGACCGCCTTCACGGTGAGGGGGAGCAGGATCGTCTTGAAGATGATGGTGAAGACGATGACCGAGATGCCGGCGCTGCCGAGGTAGTCGGCAAAGAAGCGCAGGCCATACTGGATCAGATCGACGAACTGGCTCCAGACGGGCAAAGGGGTGCCTCCTACAGCGTCGCAAGAGTACGCGCACCCGGCGAGCGGCCGACCGCGCGAGGTGGCCTACTCGACGGGATCGTATCCGCCGCGGGAGAACGGATTGCAGCGTAAGACCCGCCAAACCGTCATCCGGCCGCCCCGGATGATACCGTACTTCTCGATAGCCTGGTACCCGTATTCCGAGCACGTCGGGTAGAAGCGGCATGCCGAGGGCAGTCCGGGCGAGATAATGCGCTGATAGAAACGGATAGCCCAGAGCGCGATGATCTTCATTCTGCTGTGTCCTGGTGGGATCGGGCCGGCCGTGGGCCGTTGCCGTCTTCCCGGCGGAGGCTGGCGCGTCGCGTGACCTGGTCGAGCGCCTCAACGATGGCGGGCTGGGTCACCTCGGGGTTCGCCAGCGAGCCGCGCGCGATCACAACCACATCATACCCCGGCCGCAGCGACGGATGTAGGTCCCGCACGGCCTCGCGCAGGCGCCGCTTGACCCGGTTGCGCGCGGTCGCCTTGCCGATGCGCCGCCCGACCGCGAACCCGTAGCGGTTGTGCTCCAGCGCGTTCGGCAGCGCCACCAGCACCACCAGCGGGGTCGACCAGCTCCGACCATGACGGCGGACGCGCTCGAAGTCGAAAGGACGGCGCAGGCGGAGCGGACGCGCGATCATGACGGGCGGTGCCCGCAGGGTCAGCGCTGCGTCGGCTTCTTCTCGTCGGAGACGGTGAGCTTCCAGCGACCCTTGTGGCGACGCGCCGCCAGCACCGCGCGGCCACCACGCGTCGCCATCCGCTTGAGGAAGCCGTGCTCCCGCTTGCGCGGGATGCGCTTGGGCTGATACGTCCTCTTCGGCACGCTCGGATACCTCTCACTCGGCGTCGACACTCATAAAAAAGGACCATGCAAGCACGCGCCGGTCGCGCGGCCGCAACGGCCGGGCGCATTATACGTTTAGGGACTGACGCCTGTCAAACCGACCGGCGTCGCGGGGTGGACGAGGTGGGAGGGCACCGGGCGCGATTCCGGTGCGGCTGGGGGGGACGCAACCGGTGGGACGGCTGCTCGAGCGACCGCGCGAGGGACGCGCGCGGCGCGGGATGTTCGCGACAGCGCTGCTGCTCGTGGTTCTTCTCGTCGCTCCCGTGCTGGCAACCATCCCGATGCCCGCTCCGGTGGCCGCGTCGACCGGGCTGGACGACGTCATCGTCCGGCTGGCCGACAACCAGGGCTCGCGATCGACCGCGGCCGAGCTCCAGGCCGTGTTTGCCCGACTGGTCGGTGACGCCGGGACGGTGACCGCCGTTCAGCCGCTCGGTATCGACGGGACCTACGACCTACACCTCGCACCGGGCGACGTCCCGTCGGCCGTCGCCGCTCGCCTTTCGACGGCGCCGGGGGTGGCCTTCGCCGAGGTCGACCAGGTCGTGTCGGCGCCACCTGCTCCGGCCAGCTTCGCCGCCGTTTCGACCACCACGCCCTCGACCGACTGGGCGCTGCAGCGCACCGGCGCACCCCAAGCCTGGCAAATCACCGACGGCGCCGGAATCACCGTCGCGGTGCTGGACACCGGCGTGAGCCCGACCGATCCCGCCTTTGCCGGTCGGCTGCTGCCCGGCTGGAACTTCGTGGCGAACAACGCCGACACGGCCGACGACTCCGGGCACGGCACCTACGTGGCCGGGGTCATCGCCGGTGCCGGCGGCCCGAACGGCTTCTCCGGCGTGGCGCCGGGCGCCCGTATCCTGCCGGTCAAGATCCTCGACAGCAACGAGGTCGGCTCGACCGCCTCCTTCGTGGCCGGGATCGGCTACGCCGTCGACCACGGGGCACAGGTGATCAACATCAGCGCCGACGGCATCAGCGACACCCAGGCGCTCGAGACGGCCCTCGCCTACGCGGAGGCGCATGGGGTGGTGGTGGTCGCCGCCGCGGGCAACGATCCAAACGGCCAGCCCACTTACCCGGGCGCCGTCGCCACGGTCGTCGCGGTCGGCGCCAGCGCACCCGACGATACCGTGGCGCCCTTCTCGTCCGATGGTCCGTTCGTCAAGCTCGCCGCGCCGGGGGTCAACGTGCCGAGCACCTGGTGGAGTGCGCAGGGCGGCGACGGCTTCACGACGGCCAGCGGCACCTCGGCGGCCGCGCCGTTCGTCGCCGGTGCCGCGGCGCTCGTCCTGGCCGCGCACCCCGGCCTGTCCGCCGCCGCGGTGCGCCAGTTCCTCTACGAGAGCGCACGGGACATCGGGGCGCCGGGGATCGACGCGCAGAGCGGCAACGGCGTGCTGGACGCCTACCTCGCGACGCGCATGGCCCGGCAGGTTATCGCCACCGGCAGCGGGAGCCTCACCCTGTCGGGCAACGGCGCGTCGACTGAGGTGGTCCTCTCGGCCGCCGGTTACCGGACGGGTGAGACCGTCGACGTCTGGTCAACCGACGCCAACGGCGTCCACCGGCCGGTGCGCGGCGCCGTGGCCGGTGCGGGCGGGTTGCTGACCGTGGACCTGGGGCGCCTGAGCGGCTTCGCCGAGGGCACGCTCTCGGCCACCGCGGTCGGCGAGGCGTCCGGGTTGGTCGTCGGAGCCACCTACACCGTCGCGCCGGTCCCGCAGGTCGCCGCCTTCGCCCCCATCCCGCCCTTCGCGTCGACCGCCACACGCACCTACTTCCCGCAGACCGGTCACTCCCTGGCGGACGGCTTCAAGGCGTACTGGGAGCAGCACGGCGGCCTCGCGGTCTTCGGCTATCCGATCTCCGAGGAGTTCACCGAGCGGAACCCCGACACCGGCGCGACGTACACGGTGCAGTACTTCGAGCGCAACCGGCTGGAGTACCACCCGGAGCTGGCCGGTACTCCGTATGCGATCACGCTCGGCCGGCTCGGGGCGGAGCTGGCGCCGCAGGTGTTCCCCAAGCCGGCGCCGGTGTCGTCGTCCGCGACGGTGCAGTACTTCCCGCAGACCGGCTACTCGCTGAGCGGGCGCTTCCTCGACTACTGGAACACGAACGGTGGGCTCGAGCGCTTCGGCTACCCGATCAGCCAGCCGTTCGAGCAGGGCGGGCATCTGGTGCAGTACTTCGAGCGCGCCCGTTTCCAGTACTTCCCGTCGAACCCGGCACCGTATGACGTCCTCCTCGGTCGCCTCGGGGTCGAACTGGCGCGACAGGACGGCTACCTGCGCTGACGGGCCGGTGCGTGCGTCCCTGGGGCCGCGACTGGCCTGTCAGGGCCGGTCGAGCTACCGGTTTTGCTATACTTTCCCCATGCGATGGGTTCCGGATTCCGGACAAGGTTCGGCCGGGTGACAGAGCGTTCGCGAGCGCAGCGGCTGGCCGACCTGCTCACGGCCCGGAGGTTCACCATCGCCACCGCGGAGTCGTGCACGGGCGGGCTCGTGGCGCACCACATCACGGCGGTTGCCGGCAGCTCCACGTATTTCCCCGGCGGCGTGGTCACCTACAGCAACGAGCTCAAGCGATCCCTGCTGGGGGTTCCGGAGGAGGTCCTGGAGCACCGGGGCGCCGTCAGCCCGGAGTGTGCTCTGGCCATGGCGCGCGGCGTCCGTCGGCTGACCGGCGCCGACGTGGGCGTCTCGACCACCGGTATCGCCGGCCCGGGCGGGGCAACGGCGCGGAAGCCGGTCGGCCTGATCTACGTGGCCTGCTCCGCACCGGGCGGGGACGTGGTCGAAGAGCACCGGTGGCACGGCACGCGCCTGGAGAACATCGCGCTCGCCGCCGACGCGGCGCTGGCGCTGGTCGTCGGGATGCTCGACGGGTCGATCACTCCCGGCGAGGACTGAGGCGGGCCGGCCGGCGGCCGAGCCACGGTTGGCGCGCTCGAATGCGCGGAATGATAGAGGACACGTTGTACGACAAGACCACCCTCCCGAACGGCGTCCGGATCGTCACCAGCCGTATGGAGCACGTCCGGTCCGCCACGCTGATCCTGTACTACCGCGCCGGCTCGCGCTACGAGACGGACGCCGAGGCCGGAATCTCCCACTTCCTCGAGCACATGGTGTTCAAGGGGACCGAGCGCCGGCCGGACCCCGCCATGCTGACGCAGGAGATCGAGGGCGTCGGCGGCATCGTCAATGCCGCCACCAGCCGCGAGAGCACCAATTACTGGGTGAAGGTGCCGAGCGGCCACCTGGAGCGGGCCTTCGACGTGCTCGCCGACATGCTGCGCAACTCTCTGTTCGACCCGTCGGAGGTCGAGAAGGAGCGCGGCGTCATCTTCGAAGAGATCCGCGGTATCAATGACACGCCCGACGACCTGATCCACGACGTGATCGACGAGGTCGTCTGGGAGGGACAGCCGGTCGGCCGGCCCGTGATCGGGTGGGAGGCCACCGTCGGGGCCGTGACCGGGGACGACCTGCGCCGGTACCTGGACGCGCAGTACCGCCCGGAGCGCCTGGTGGTCGCCGCGGCCGGTGACGTACACCACGACGAGGTGGTGGAGCTGGCCGATCGCTACTTCGGCGACCTCGAGCCCGGACTCGTCAACGGGTTCGTCCCGGCGGCGGTCCAGCAGTCGGCGCCGCGACTGCGCCTGGTCGAGCGAAGCACCGAGCAAGCCCACGTCTGCCTCGCGGTGCCCGCGCTGCCGTATACCGACGAGCGCCGCTACACGCAGGAGATGATCGACGCGGTCCTCAGCTCCGGCATGAGCTCGCGCCTCTTCCTGGAGATCCGCGAGCGGCTCGGGCTCGTCTACGAGGTCTACTCCTACTTCCGGGAGTACGCGGACGTCGGCCAGGGGGTCGTCTACGCCGGGACCGACCTGCAGCGGGTCGACCGCACGATCGAGGCGGTCCTGCGGGAGTTTGACCGGCTGCGCCAGGAGCCGGTTCCGGCGGACGAACTGGACCGGACCAAGGAGCTGCGCAAGGGCCGGATCGTGATGGGGCTGGAGGACAGCCGCTCCGTCGCCGGCTGGATCGGCGGCCAGGAGCTCGTGTTCGGCGAGATCCTGACCCCCGAGCAGGTCATGGAGCACATCGACTCCGTGACGAGCGCGGACATTCAGGCGCTGGCCCAGGAGATCTTCCGCCCCGACCTGCTCAGCCTCGCGGTCGTCGGGCCGTACGACTCCGACGAGCGGTTCCGCGCGCTGCTCAAGCTCTGAGAGACAGGTGCCATGGCGGACGCGCAGCACATCCTGGTGGTGGAGGACGAGCGGTCGATCGCCGCGGTGCTGCGCCGCGGCCTGAGCTACGAGGGCTACCGCGTGACCGTGGCCGAGAACGGCACCCGGGCGCTCGAGGTCGCGCGCGACGACCGGCCCGATCTGGTGGTGCTCGACATTATGCTCCCGGGCGGGATCGACGGCCTGGAGGTCTGCCGGCGCCTCCGCGCGGCCGGCGACGACTTCCCGATCCTGATGCTGACGGCGCGCGACGAGGTAGCCGACCGGGTGGCGGGGCTCGACGTCGGGGCCGACGACTACATGGTCAAGCCCTTTGCCTTCGAGGAGCTGCTGGCCCGGGTGCGGGCGCTCCTGCGCCGCCAGGCGCGCCGGGGCGAGGATACCGTGGCCGACGGCGTGCTCCGCTTCGCCGACCTGACGCTCGACACGACGTCGCGCTTTGCCTACCGCGGCGAGCGGCGCATCGACCTGACGACGCGCGAGTACGAGCTCTTGCTCCTCTTCATGCGGCATCCCAACCAGGTGCTGACGCGGGACGTCATCATGGAGCGCGTTTGGGGCTACGACTTCCCCGGCGAGTCCAACGTGCTCGAGGTCTACATCAGCAACCTGCGGCGTCACCTCGAGGCGGAGGGGGAGCCGCGCCTGCTCCAGACCGTGCGGGGCGCGGGCTACGCGCTCCGCACGCCCACACACTGACGGCTGAACGGAGCCACCGATGTCGATCCGCCTGCGCATCGTCGTCCTGACCACGGCCCTGATGGCCGTGGTCCTCGCCGCCATCGGCGCCGGCGTCTACCTCATGCTCGCGCGCTCGCTCGACTCGCAGGTCAGCACCCACCTCCAGAGCGTCTATGGCAGCATCGTGAATGACTCTCACCTGTTGATCTCGTTCGAGACCGGAGCAACCCTCCAACTGCCGCGCGGCGTCGACATGCTCACCCAGCCGGGCCTCTACCTGCAGATCCAGGACGTCAACGGCAACGTCGTGAGCTTTGCGCCCGGGAGGCTGAGCGGCAGCGGGCTCAACGTGCCGTCGGGCATCCTGAAGACGAACCAGACCGGGCGGACGGTGACGTACAACTCGTCGATCAACGGGGCGCCGGTACGCATCATCAGCGGACCCCTGATCGACCAGCAGTTCCACCATTTCTGGGGTACGGTCCAGGTCGTGGAGTCGCTCAGCCCGATGCTCCACACCCTGTCGGTGCTGCGGCTCCTGCTGCTGACGGCCGCGGGGCTGGGCACCGTCTTCACCGCCATCGCCGCTTACCTCTTGGCAGATCGCTCGCTGCGGCCGCTGGCGCGCATCACCGCCACGGCCCAGGGCATCGGCACCCGGGGGGACCTGAGCCAGCGTATCGAGCCGCCGCACAGCCGCGACGAGGTCCAGCAGCTGGCCGAGACCTTCAACGACATGATGGATCGGCTCGAGGACACCTTCAACGCCGAGCGGCGCTTCGTCTCCGACGCCTCGCACGAACTGCGCACCCCGCTCACCGCCCTGCGTGGCAACGCCGAGATCCTGCTGCGGCAGATCGACGCGGGCCGCATCGATCTGGTCGACCTGCGCGAGGGGCTGGGCGACATCCGCGACGAGGCCGAGCGCATGGGTCGGCTGGTGCGCGACCTGCTGACGCTGGCGCGCGCCGACGTCGGCTGGCGCGCCGAGATGGGCCAGGTCCACCTGGACCAGGTGGTCGCCGACGCGGCGCGGGTCGCCCAGCCGCTGGCCGGCGATCACCAGTTCGAGGTCCAGGTGGACGGCGAGGTGGATGTGGTCGGCAACCCCGACCAGCTCAAGCAGCTGCTGCTCATCCTGCTCGACAACGCCTTCACCTACACGCCGCCGGGTGGGCGCATCGAGCTGTCGGTGCGCGAGCTGGGCGTCGAGGCGGAGATCGCGGTCCGGGACAACGGCCCCGGCATCCCGCCCGAGCAGTTGCCGCGGGTCTTCGACCGCTTCTACCGGGGGGACGTGGCGCGAACGCACGGCAACCTCGGCGCGGGGCTCGGTCTGGCGATCGCGCGCTGGATTGTCGACTGTCACCGCGGCTCCATCCGGGCGGAGAGCGCGCCGGGGGAGGGCACGACGGTCATCGTGCGCCTGCCGCTCGACGCGACGGCGAACCGGCCCGCGCCGCCTTCGATGCGTCGGGAGGTCGCCGCGGCGCTGCCGGGCGACTAGCGCGCCGATGGGGCGAGCTCGTCGGTGGCTCCGGCACGGCTATCCCGCGTCACGGGTAACAGGCGTCATGGGAGGTGCAGGTCATGGAGCTGATCAGCCCGATCGTCCGGCGCCGGCAGCAGGCCGCGGCATCCGACCCCGAGGCGTACTGGGCCGAGGCCGCCGACCGGCTGCCCTGGTTCCGCCGCTGGGACCGTGCCTTTGAGTGGGAGCCGCCGACGTTCCGCTGGTTCGTCGGGGCCCAGACCAACCTCAGCTACAACTGCCTCGACCACCACGTCGCGTCGGGCTGGGGTGGCCACGCGGCGCTGGTGGCCACGAACGAGCGCGGCGACGAGCGTGTGCTGAGCTATGCCCAGCTGCTCGACGAGGTGCGGCGGGTGTCCGCCGCGCTACGCGGGTTGGGTGTCCGCCGCGGTGACCGCGTGGCCATCTACATGCCGACCTGCGCCGAGGCGATCGTCGCGATGCTGGCCTGCACGCGCATCGGCGCGATCCACCTGGTCGTGTTCGCCGGGTTCGGTAGCGGTGCCCTGGCCGACCGGATGCGCCTGGCCGGGGCCCGCGTCCTCCTGACCGCCGACGTTACCTACCGGCGCGGCAAGGAGGTCCCGCTCAAGCCCATCGTCGACGCCGCCGTCGAGTCCCTGGAGGGCACCGTCGAGCGAGTGGTGGTCCTGCGCCGTGGGCGCGACGAGGTCCCGACGGTGACGGGCCGCGATATCGACTGGGACGACTTCCTGGCGCTCGCGGAGGGCCAGAGCGACGCGCACGAGGTGATGGAGGCTAACGAGCCGGCCTACATCCTGGCCACCTCGGGCACCACCGCCAAACCCAAGCTCGCGGTCCACAGCCACGGCGCCTACCAGGTGGGCATCCGCTCGACCGCCGACTGGTGCTTCGGCCTCAAGCCGACCGATGTCTGGTGGTCCACCTCGGACATCGGCTGGGTGGTGGGGCACAGCTTCATCGTCTACGCCCCGCTCCTTATCGGCTGCACCACGATCGCCTTCGAGGGGGCGCTCGACTATCCCAACCCCACCGCGTTCTACCGGCAGATCGAGCGCCACCGTGTCTCCGGGATCTTCACCTCCCCGACGGCCGCGCGGCTGCTGCTGCGCTACGGCACCGAGGCCGCGCGCGGCGTCGACCTCGGCTCGGTGGAGCGCGTCTTCTGCGCCGGTGAGGTGCTCAACCCGCCGGCCTGGGAGTGGCTGCAGCACGAGCTGTTCGGCGACCGTGTGCCGGTGATCGACCACTGGTGGCAGACCGAGACGGGCGGTCCCGTCGTCGGCAATCCCTATGGGCTCGGCATGTTGCCGATCAAGCCCGGCTCGGCGGGCATCCCGCTGCCCGGGATGGGGCTGGAGATCCGCACGGCCGAGGGCGACCCCTGCCCGCCGGGCGAGAAGGGGATCGTGGTGCTGACGCGTCCCTTCCCCGGCCTGACGCCGACGATCTGGGGTGACCCTGAGCGCTACGGAACCGAGTACTGGGGGAGGATCCCCGGCGTCTACTTCACCGGTGACTCCGCGGCGGTCGACGAGGACGGCTACGTGTGGTTCGGCGGGCGCGCCGACGAGATCATCAAGATCGCCGGGCACCGCATCGGCACCGTCGAGGTCGAGAGCGCCTTCCTGCGCCATCCGGCGGTGGCGGAGGCCGGAGTCACCGGCCGGCCTGACCAGCTGCGCGGCGACGTCATCTCGGCCTTCGTGGCGCTCAAGGCGGGGGCGGAGCCCTCGGACGCCCTCAAGCGCGAGCTGGTCGAGACGGTGCGCCAGGAGCTCGGGCCGGTCGCGGTGATCGGCGAGATCAACTTCGTCAGCACGCTGCCCAAGACCCGCAGCGGCAAGATCATGCGCCGGGTGTTCCGGGCGGTTGTGATGGGCCGCGACCCGGGCGACATCTCCACCATCGAGGACGAGGGATCGGTGGACGAGGCGCGCGAGGCGTGGCGTCTGATGCGCGCCGAGCTCGGCGAGATCGGAGGCAGCGGCGACTGACGGCCCCGGTGATGGGGCCGTGGACACGCCGCCCGGGGCTGCGCCCGCGGGGCGCCGGCCGCGCGACCGGCGGCGCGCGTGAGAGGAGATCGGCCCGGGCCGGGCCGAGCAGCCATGATCTACCCGAACGTGCTCTCAGTCGTCGGCGATACGCCGCTCGTGCGCCTCAACAGCGTGACGCGTGGCCTGCGCGCCACGGTCGTCGGCAAGATGGAGATGCTCAACCCCGGCGGTAGCGTCAAGGACCGCATCGGGTTCCGCATGCTCGAGGAGGCGGAGCGGCGCGGCTGGCTCAAGCCCGGCGGCACCATCGTCGAGCCGACCAGCGGCAACACCGGCGTCGGCCTGGCGATGGCGTCGGCCGTCAAGGGCTACCGCTGCATCTTCGTCATGCCGGACAAGATCTCCGCCGAGAAGGTCGCCCTGCTGCGCGCCTACGGCGCCGACGTCGTGACCACGCCGACCTCTGTCCCGCGCGAGTCGCCGGAGAGCTACTACAGCGTCGCCGACCAGTTGACGCGCGACATCCCCGGCGCCTTCCAGCCGAACCAGTACTTCAACCCGATCAACCCGCGCTCGCACTACGAGACGACGGGCCCCGAGATCTGGCGCCAGAGCGAGGGGAAGGTGACCCACTTCGTGGCCGGCGTCGGCACCGGCGGCACGATCAGCGGCACCGGGCGCTACCTCAAGGAGCAGAACCCCGCGCTCAGGGTGGTCGGCGCCGATCCCGAGGGGTCGATCTTCACCGACCCGGACAACGTCCGGCCCTACAAGGTCGAGGGGATCGGCGAGGACTTCTGGCCGGGCTCGTTCGACCGTGGGGTGGTGGACGAGTTCGTGCAGGTCAGCGATCGCGACTCCTTCCTGACCGCGCGGCGGGTGACGCGCGAGGAGGGCATCCTGATCGGCGGTTCCGGCGGAACCGCCGTCTGGGCGGCGCTGCAGGTCGCGCGGCGCGAGGACCGGGAGGACACGCTGGTCGTGGTTCTCCTGCCGGACAGCGGACGCGGCTACCTCTCCAAGCTCTACAACGACGACTGGATGCGGGAGAACGGCTTCCTGTCGCGCTTCGGCCGCGCCGCGCGGGTCGCCGCGCTGGTGGGGAACCGCGAGGACCCGGAGATCCCGGCGGTCGTCGCGGCCGACGTGGAGCAGACGGTCGAGGAGGCCATCGGCCTGCTCCGGCGCTACCGCATCTCGCAGATGCCGGTGGTGCGGCGGGTGGCGGACGCCACGGACGGGCGCGTGGACGTGCATGCCGTGGTCGGCAGCATTCAGGAGCGCGGCCTGCTCGATCAGGTCTTCCGCCACCCGGCGGCGATCCACGAGAAGGTCAGCACGGTGATGGACTCACCCTTCCCGCTGGTCGACGTCAAGGAGGAGGTCGAGCGCGTGTTCCCGCTGCTGGCGGCCGGGGCGCCGGCCGTGCTGGTGCAGGAGCAGGGCGCGCTGGTGGGCGTGCTGACGCGGGCGGACCTGCTGGAGTTCGTGGCCCACAACGGGACGAAAGGATAGGTGCTCCCATGAGCGATTGGCAGCCAGGCCGCGACCAGGCGCACTTCGAGACGCTGGCGATCCACGCCGGGCAGGAACCGGACCCCACCACCGGTGCGGTGATCGTGCCGATCTACCAGACCTCGACCTACGCCCAGGAGGGGGTCGGCAAGCACAAGGGGTTCGAGTACTCTCGGACCGACAACCCGACCCGCTCGGCGCTGCAGACCGCGCTGGCCGCCCTCGAGGGCGGGGCCTGGGGCCTCTGCTACGCCTCGGGGCTGGCGGCCACGCAGAACGCCTGGTACCTGCTGTCGCCCGGTGACCACCTGATCCTGTCGGACGACGCCTACGGCGGCACATACCGGCTGGCGACGAAGGTGATCGCCCGCTACGGGATCGACTACTCGCTGGTCGACCTGACCGACCTGGACGCCGTGCGGGCCGCGATCCGCCCGAGCACGCGCATGATCTGGGTCGAGACGCCGACCAATCCGTACCTCAAGGTCGTGGACGTCGCCGGCATCGCCGCGGCGATCTCCGGGCGGTCGATCCGGCTCGTGGTGGACAACACCTTTGCCTCACCCTACCTGCAGCAGCCGCTCAGTCTGGGCGCAGACCTGGTGGTACACAGCACCACGAAGTACCTGGGAGGGCACAGCGACGTCGTCGGCGGGGCGATTCTGGGCACCGACCCGGAGGTCTACGAGACGCTGAAGTTCCACCAGAACGCGGCCGGCGCGGTGCCGGGGCCGTTCGACGCCTGGCTGGTGCTGCGCGGGATCAAGACGCTGGCGGTGCGCATGCGGCAGCACAGCGAGAACGGGATGGCGATCGCCCGGATGCTGACCGAGCACCCAGCGGTCGAGCAGGTGTACTACCCGGGCCTGCCCGACGCTCCCCGGTACGCGGTGGCGGCGCGCCAGATGCCGCGGGGCTTCGGCGGCATGGTGTCGTTCACCGTGCGCGGCGGCTACGACGCGGCGCGCGAGGTGGTCGAGCGGACACGCCTGTTCACCCTGGCCGAGAGCCTGGGCGGCGTCGAGTCGCTGATCGAGCATCCCGGGCAGATGACCCACGCCAGCCTGGCGGGGTCCGGCTTCGAGGTCGCGCCGAACCTGATTCGCCTGTCGGTCGGCATCGAGAGCGTCGACGACCTGGGGGATGACCTGCGTCAGGCGCTCGCGGCGGCGGTGCCGGTGGGGGCGCGCGTCGGGTAGGCACCGGGTCGCTGGACCTCGCTGACACGAGCGACGGGGCAGCCGATATCCGGCTGCCCCGTTATTCGCGTGTGTCGATTCGGCAACTACAGTCCGGCCGCGGCGCGCTCGCGATTGCGCTTGCTACCGGTGGCATGGCCCTCGAAGTACTCGAGCAGCGCCTTGCGTGCCTCGATGCTCATCCCGAAGATCTCCGGCCAGACTGCCTGCGGAATCGAGGTGCCCCCCAACTCCTGCTCGAGCGCCTGGTCGACGTCCTGCGCCTCGCGCTCGGTGTCGACGAAGAACCCGATGTCCACGCCCAGCTCGTTGCCGAGACGGGACAGGAGCGTGAACGAGGGGACACTTCGCCCCTTCTCGAGACGGGACAGGTACGAGACCGAGATACCGGTGCGCTCCGCCAGATCCGAGAGCGATAGTCCTTGCTGCTGGCGCAGGCGCCGGATCGCCGGCCCAATGCGTTGGCGCACCTCGCTCGAGCTCGGGCGCCGTTCGGTCCTCTCCTCTGCCATCCCTGAGGCCCTCCTAGCTAATGCCGCTCCATTGCGGCCGTTACCGCGCTCCGGTGGAGGTCGACGCTCCATTTCCAGGCGATGTCGACGGGCTGCTCGGCCGGCCCGACCCGTTCATGACGGCGAATCGTCGCGCGTCGTCTCCGGGTAACTCCGACATGGACGTGGTGCGCGCCGACGAATCACAGGCTACGCTGTCATAACTATAGCACGACAACGTCATACAAGCGGGTGTCGAGCCGAACCCGGCGCAGCCGTGATTTTTGTCCGCCTGCCGAGTTGTCTTGCTGTCCTCCTCCTCTCCGGCCGGGCGGACATACCCCGCGGTCTCGCCCGTGTCTCCAAGTCGTTACTCGACGGGAACGCCCGGTGACCACGATAGCACGACTTTGCGGGGTTGTCACGCGTGGATAGGTGCGCAAACATTCCTCAATATGGAGTCGCTACCGCACGGCATCCCGGGTCTCGGCTGGTCACGGACTTGCGGTGCGCACGTGCCACGCATCGTCGCGCGGATGGGGCCGGGACGAACGATGGACGGGAGTGGGTTGATGGTCGAGGTCGCGATAGCGCGGCACGCCGAGATCGCGCAAGCCGTGGAGCAGGCACTGGCCCACGTCGACCTGCGACCGCTGGTCCAGGATAAGCTGGTGGCCGTCAAGCCCAACGAGACCTGGGCCTCGGCTACCGACACCAGTGGCGTCACTCAGGCCGATACGCTGCGCTCGGTCGTGCGCGTGCTCAAGCGCCACGGACCGCGCCACCTGGTCGTCAGCGGCGGCGCCGGAGCCGCGGAGACGGAAGAGGTCTTCCGCTACGCCGGCCTGATGGACGTGATCGGGGAGGAGGGGGTCGAGTTCTTCGACCACAACCGACCTCCATTCGTGCCGGTCGAGCTGTCCTACGCGCCGGAGCGCGACGTCCACGGCCCGCAGCAGTCGGTGATGGTCAACCCGCGCGTGCTGGAGTTCGACACCCTCGTCTCGCTGGCCCAGCTCAAGCTGCACGAGACGGCAACGGTGACCCTGTCCCTCAAGAACATCGCCATGTCGTTCCCGGCGGCGGACTACTACGGGCACCCCCGCGCCGCTCAGCAGCACGAGCACCAGTTCTTCGCCGACATGCACTCCTTTATCGCGGCCATGGCCAGGAGGTTCCCGATCGACCTGGCGATCATCGCCGGGCACCCCGCCATGATCGCGACCGGCCCGCTGGGTGGTAAGGCGGTCGAGACGGGGTTGGTCGTGGCCAGCACCGACCCGCTGGCGGCCGACGTGGTTGGAGCGCGGCTGCTCGGCTTCAAGGTGCAGGGGGTGCGCCATCTCTGGGAGGCCGCGCGGCTTGGCGTGGGCGAGGTGGCGACCGACCGCATGGGTTTCCCCGCGATGAGCCTGGCCGACGCCGTCAAAGCGTTCACCCGCGCCGCCTACGGCGAGGAGCTCACCTTCGAGCATGCCTGAGGCTCCCGGTCCGGCGCCCGAGCAACCCGGCGCGCGCCCCGCCTCGACGCGAGGGGTGTCCGGACAGTACGATTCGCCGCGATTTTGGCGCCGCGGCCCACTCCGCGCGTGACCCGAGCGGACCGACGCTGACGCGCCTCGTCGTCATCGGGTCCGTCGTACGGCCGGCCGGCGTGGCGGGGAGATGATTCAGGAGATGGAGCGGTCCCGGCCGCTCGAGATGGACGCGCACACGACCGTGCATCCACGCCCACTGGTGCTCGACCTCGCCGTGGCAAGCGGCTTGGCGCGGCGGTGACCGCGTCGGCCGTCGAGTTGCCGGACGCTGAGGTCAGGCCAGAGCCGGCCGGCCGCGCCCACGACTGGCGCCGCTGGGCGCTGGCGATCGCGGCGCTGCTCGCCTTCGGCCTGCTCGCGGTCGCCATGACCTGGCCGCTCGCGCGGCAGCCCGACCGCCGGCTGGCGACCTGGGGCGATCCCGTGTTCCAGGCCTGGACGATGGCCTGGGACGTCCACGCCTGGACGACCGCGCCGCTTCACGTCTTCGACGCCAACATCTTCTACCCGTACCGCAACACCCTGGCCTACTCCGACTACCTGTTCGGCCAGGCCGCGCTGATGTTCCCGCTGCTGGTGCATGCCGGGAACGTCGTGCTGGCGGACAACCTGTCGGTTTTCATCGCCCTGGCGTTGAGTGGGTTCGCCGCCTACCTGCTGGTCGTCGACCTGACGGGGAACGTCTTCGCCGGCATGGTTGCCGGGGCGGCCTACGCCTTCGCGCCGGAGCGCATGGCGCAGATCGAGCACCTGCACCTGCTCTCCGCCGAGTTCCTGCCCCTGATCCTGCTGGCGGCGATCCGCGGCTACCGCCGCGGCGGCTGGCGCTGGCCGGCCGCGCTGGGCGTCTTCCTCGTGCTGCAAGGGTTGTTCGGCGTCTACTACCTCTACTTCGCCGTGGTGATGCTTGTCTTCGTGGTCCTGACCTACCTGCCGACCCATCGCAGCCGGGCGGCGCTCGTCGCGACCGGTCGGATTGCAGCCTGCTGCGTCGTGGCGGCGGGGCTCCTGCTGCCCATCCTGCTGCCCTACGAGCAGGTCAATCAGGACATCGGCGCGCATCGTGGCGTGGCCGAGGTGAACAAGTGGAGCGCGGTCTGGGGCGACTACCTGGCGGTGAGCCCAAACAACCGGCTCTGGGGGCCGAAGCTCGCGTCGCGGTTCAATCGAGACCTCGAGCGCGACCTCTTCCCCGGAGCAACCCTGCTGGCGCTGGGGGTCGTCGGGCTCTTCAACCGTCGCCGCCGCTGGGAGCGCTGGCTCCTCCTGACGATCGCCGTGGGGTCGTTGCTGCTGACCTTCGGCCTGACCTGGCACATTGCCGGGCACGACATTCCATCGCCGTACTACCTCTTCTACGAACTGGTACCGGGCTTCAAGGCGATCCGGGTGCCGGCGCGACTGGGGTTGCTCGGGCTGGTGGGGCTGTGCGGGCTCGCCGGGCTCGGGGTCGACCTGCTGCTGCGCCAGTTGCGCCGCATCCCGATGCCGACGCTGCTCCGGCTCGGGGCGGCCGCCGTCGTCACCGCGGCGCTCGGGCTGGCGGTGCTGGCGGAGGACTCGACCCGGATCACGCCGGCACCCCCGCTACCGGTTACCCTCGCCGAGGCCCACAGCGCGGGCTACTCCTGGATGGCGGCCCACCCGGCGCCCGCCATCGAGCTCCCGATGGGGACGGGGATCATCTCCTCGGCGTGGCCGAACTACTGGTCGACGTTGCACTGGAACCCGGTCGTCAACGGCTACAGCGGCATGGCGCCGCCCGCCTACTACGTGTTTCGCGACCGCATGCGGAGCTTCCCCTCGGCCGACGCGATCCACCTGCTGCAGGGGATTGGCGTGCGCACCGTCATGTACCACCTGCCGCCGGGGATGAGCCCGGCGCGCGATCCCGTCCTTACGAAGATCGCCGCGTTCCCCCAGCTCACCCAGGAGACGCCCGGTCCAGACTACGCCTTCTCGCTGGCGCCCGACCCCTGGATGTGGATCCTGGCCGGCGCGGTCCCGTCCGGCCAGCCGGTCGACCTGCCCGACCTGAATGCGCATCCGGCGACCTTCGGCATGCTCGGGGCCATCCTGCAGCGGACCGGCCATACCGTCTACGGGCACGGCAC
>DASSZN010000044.1:0-33203 GCA_035702805.1 Thermomicrobiaceae bacterium
CGCACGCCCTCGGCGCCCGGACCTGGCGGCACGTCACCTTCGCCGAGCTGCCGGGGGCGGGCGGCCCGGGCGCGCAGACGAACTGGCTGATGATGAGCGACGTGTGCAAGCACTGCACGCACGCCGGCTGCCTCGAGGCCTGCCCGACCGGCGCGCTCATCCGCACCGAGTTCGGCACCGTGGTGGTCCAGCAGGACGTCTGCAACGGCTGCGGCTACTGCGTGCCGTCCTGCCCCTTCGGCGTCATCGACCTGGACGGACCGGCCGAGGGCGCGACGGTCGTGACGTCCCATGATGGCAAGGCCCACAAGTGCACGCTCTGCTACGACCGGCTGCGGGACGGGCTCGAGCCGGCCTGCGCCAAGTCGTGCCCGACCGACTCGATCCAATTCGGCCGGGTGACGGAACTGCGCAGGCGCGCCGACGAGCGCGTGCGGGACCTACGGGCGCGGGGCGTCCCGGCCTACGTCTACGGCAACGAGGAGGTCGGGGGTACCGGCGGCATCGGCGACCTGAACGCCTGCTTCGTCCTGCTCGACGAGCCAGCGAAATACAACCTGCCGGAGCACCCGAGCCTGCCGCAGAACCACACGCTCCCGGGAATCCTCTCGATGGCCGCCACCGGGCTGGCACTGGCGGCGGCGACCGCCTGGTCGCTCTGGCGCAAGTGAGGTGAGTGAGGACGGGCCGATGCAGCCGACGCAGACGCGATCACGGCCGCTGAGCACCACCACCAGCGAGGTGCGGGAGAGCTACTACGGCCTCCCGGTGATGAAGGCGCCGCACTGGCGCTGGCTGATCATCGTCTACTTCTTCCTCGGGGCACTCGCGGGCGGGTCGTTCACGATCGCGACGCTCGCCGACCTCTTCTCGAAGGACCGCGCGCTGGTCCGGGCCGGGCACTACCTGTCGCTGGTGACCGCGGGGATCTCGCCGGTCCTGCTGGCGCTCGACCTCGGCCGGCCGGACCGGGCCCACCACATGTTCCGAATCGTGAAGCTCAAGTCGCCGATGAGCCTCGGCTCCTGGGCGCTCCTGACGCTCGGCATGATGGCCGGGCCGGTGAGCTTCCTCGAGTTCGTCGCCCACGTCACCGGGCGCGACCTGTTCCGCCGCACCCGGCGGGTGTTGAGCGTGCTCGGGCTGCCGGCCTCCATCTTCGTGGCCGGCTACACCGGCGTGCTGCTCGCGGCGACCAACGTGCCGCTCTGGGCGCGGAACTACCTGCTGCTCGGGCCGACCTTCATCGCCTCGGCCTTCTCCAACAGCCTGGCCGCGCTCTCCCTCCTGCTCAGGCTAACCGGCAGCGGCCGCCCGGAGACCGAGACGGCGCTGGCGCGGGCCGAGACGCTCTCGCTGGCGACCGAGCTTGGGCTGGTTGTCGCCGGACTCGTGCGGCTCGGCAACCAGCGGGAGCCGCTCACCGGCGGGCGCTGGGGGAGGATCTTCTGGCCGGTGACTCTCGGCGGCGGCATGCTGCTGCCGCTGGGGCTGCAGCTGAGCGCCCGGGGCCGCGGTCCCGGAAGCGCCGGGGGCCGGCGGTCGCTCGCCGCCGTGCTCGCGCTCGTCGGCGGCTTCACCCTGCGCATGCTGATGGTGCTGGCCGGCAGGGACTCGGCCCGCGACCCGAAGTACTACCTCGCCTATACGCGCGGCACGAACGGCACGCGTGGGGCGGGGCGACCGGACGGCCGGGAGGGCGGGCGATGAGCGCGACGGGCGAGGTGGAGCGCCGGCACGCCCGGCAGCTGCGCATCCGCGCCGGGATGGACGTCTACGGCGCCTACCAGGAGCAGTACATCGGCACCGTGGTCGGGGTCGTCACCGGGGACGCCGGGCGAAGCTCGCCGCGTAGCCGCGGCGCCACCGCCGCGCAGACCGGGTCGGCCACCAGCGCCGCCCACGGATCGCCGCGGCTCGTCCACGAGGAGGGGCACGCGGCCTCGCCCGAGGTCCAGGTGGGCCGCCGCATCCTGGGCGAGGAGCTCGGCCCCGTCCCGACCATCGCGCTCGGCAACGGCGGGCCGAGCCGCCAGTCCGCCGGACAGAACTACGCGACAGGGGGGCTCGACGAGCCGGCCGAGGTCCGGGGCATCGTCGTCCGCCCCGGCCGGTTCAACCCGCTGGCGCGCCCGCTCTACGTACCGGTGCGGGCCGTGCGCTCCATCTCGATGGAGCGGGTGGTCCTCGGCGTGCGGAAGTCGGAGCTGCCGCCCGAGTGGCGCCACCGCCGGGCGATCGACGACTGACCGGACCGCCCGGGCGGTTCCCCGGAGTCCGGCTCGCGGAGCGTTGGCAGGAGGAGGTGCGCGGGTGCCGCGGCGCGTGGACTTTCGGATCCCCTCGCTGGACGAGGAACGTGACGTGGTGGACCTCGGGGCGGCGTTGATCGGCGTCACCGGCGTGCGCGGCGTGACCGCCGACACCGACCGCCACGTCCTCTCGGTCGAGTTCGAGCCCGCCTTCGTCGACGCGGCCTATCTCGCGGAGGTCGTGACAAAGACGGGCTACCCGGTGGCTCCCGCGGAGTCGCCGACCCGGGCGGCCGACGAGGAGCAAGCCGAGCGGACGGCTCGCATGGCCGAGGAGGACGTGCCGCTCACCGAGGAGCCGGACCGCCTGACGGCCCCGGTGGCGGAGTTCCTGGAGGCCGACGAGGACCGGGCCGGGGCGGAGCCGCCGAACGGGAGCGCGCCCGGCACGCCGGACTGAGGCGCCGCCGTATCGCCGGGGACGCTCCCGGCATATCATGGGCACATCCTCGACGGCACGCCGGCCGTCCCTCCCGCCGGACACGACGCAGCGAAGGAGGATGGTGATGCCCGACCCCTCCGCGGTCCCCGCCCACGGGGACATGAGCGCCGTCACGATCTCACGGCAGTACGGGTGCGGCGGTGGCGAGATCGCCAAGCGCCTCGCCGGCCGGCTCAGCTGGACGCTGATCGATCACCAGATCGTGGCCAACGTGGCCGAGCAGCTCGGCATCTCGCCGGACGAGGCCCGCGCCCGGGACGAGCACGGCGCCAGCTTCGTCTCGCGCGTGCTCGACGCGCTGCTGACGACCACGCCCGAGGTGCCGGTGACCCCGGACTCGATGCCGTCTACCCCGGGCGCGATCTACCACGAGGCGGTGTCCCGCGTGATCGAGGAGGCGCTGCGCACCCGCCACGTCGTCATCGTCGGCCGCGGCGGCCAGGCGCTGCTCCAGGATCGGCGGGACGTCCTCCACGTGCGGGTAGTGGCGCCGCTCGCCCAGCGCGTCGCCTACGTCACGCAGCGCGAGGGGCTGAGCGCCGCCGAGGCGCGCGCCCGCATCCACAGCCGGGAGCAGGACCGCGCCCGCTACCTCCAGGCGCACTACCGCCGCGGCCCGGACGACGCGCTGCTCTACGACCTGACCATCAACACGCAGGTCATCAGCCTGGACGGCGCGGTCGACCTCCTGCTGCTGGCGCTGGAGCAAAAGGCGAGCCGGCTGGGGCTGCCGGAGTCGGCACTGGGCCCGGGCGCCGGGCTGGAGCGCTATCGGGGCGAGCCGGGCAACATCATGCCGCCGGTCGCGCCGGAGTCGGCCAACCGCTGATCGGCCCTTGCCGCTGGAATACGGCGCCCCGCGCGATCTCCGGGGTCGCGCGGGGCGCCCCGATGTTGGTCGATGTCGTCGCCGGGCGCGCCACGGACGCACCACCGGCGCGGGCCGCACGTTTTGTCACGAAGCTGTAACGCCAATCGGGGGAATCACCGATGCCGGCGACCCCCGGTTCGGCGTACACCCTGGGCAGCAGCGTGAGGACGTGTCGACATCGCCGGATGGGAGCACCGCCGTTGACCGGTGGCCGCGACGCGCAGTCAGATACGGACGGGAACGGCCCGGTCGGGCCGCGACGCTACCTGGTGCCCCTCGACGGCTCACCCCTCGCCGAGCAGGCGCTCGTGCCCGCGCTGTGCCTGGCTCGCGCGACCGGCGGTGAGATCACGCTGGTCCACGTCACCGAGCCGGCGCCGCGTCGTCCCCAGCCACCCGCCGGCAGCGGGACGGAGTACCTCAGCCGGGTGATCGAGCGGCTGCCCGACGACCTCGCGCTGCGGCCGCTTGTCCACACGGGCGACCCCGTCTCCGAGATCCTGGGCGCGGCCCTCGACGGTCCGCCCGCGATCATCGTGATGGCAACCCACGGCCGCAGCGGAGCGGACCGGCTCCTCTTCGGCAGCGTGGCCGACCGCGTCGTCCGGCGCGCCACGGTGCCGGTGGTGGTGGTGCGCGCCGGCATGTGCCTGCAAGAACACGGTCTACGCCAGCTGCTGGTGCCATTGGATGGCTCCGAGCTGGCCGAGGCAGCGCTGCCACCGGCGCTCGGGCTGCTCGGGGGCGAGGCGTCGCTGCGGCTGGTGCGCGTGGTGGACGGCTCGGCCGGCCGCGGCTCGCTGGGGTTCGGGCTCGGGGCGCTGATGCACGGCTCGGAGCTGGCCGCCGAACTCACCGAGGCCGCCGTGCTGGAGGCCCGCGACCACCTGAATGCCCTGTCGGAGCGGCTGCGGTTGCGCGGCGTCCGCGTCGGCTGGGAGATCCGCCACGGGCGCGCCAGCGACGAGATCATCCGCACGGCCGAGACGACGGGCGCGGACCTGATCGCGATGGCGACGCACGGCGAGGGCGGCTGGCGCCGCTGGGCGTTCGGCAGCGTGACAGACCAGGTGCTCCACCGCAGCAGCGTCCCGGTCATGGTCATTCCGCCCGGTGCGGGCGCGCCTCCCGGCCCTCTTCCCACGTAGCGCCACCGCCTCTCGGCCGCGCCGCCCGCCGCCATGCGCGGGGCTGTACGCGCTCGATTCCGGCTGGTAGACTGCGCGTAAAGAACCCCTGTATCTCCATCAAAACGCGGGGTGATCCATGGCCGAGCATGCCGGAGTGGCTACTTCCACCAGGCCCAGCACCTCACCGGTGCTGCCGTCGCCGGCCACGTCGCCCGCGCTCCCGGCCTTCCAGATCGTGCCGCTCGCCGGGCTGCCGATCGTCGGGGCGGCCCTCGCCGGCCTGATCGTCGCCATCGTCGGCGACTGGCTGTGGGCGCTGAACTTCGTCCACGTCGTCGCCGGCGGCCTGTGGACCGGCATCGACCTCTTCGTCGGGCTCGTCATCGGCCCGATCCTGGGGCGCCTCTCGATCCCGGCGCGCACCGAGTTCACCGTCCGCTTCATGCCCAAGATGCTGCTCATCATGCCGACGCTGGTGACGCTGACCCTGGCCTCCGGCTGGCAGCTCAGCCGGAACCTGGGCTACCTGAGCCTCGCCTACCCGCAGCACTGGTGGATCACCGCGTCCTACATCGTCGTCGGGGTCATGACCGTGATCGCGCTGGGTCTGCTCGAGCCGGCCAACCTGGCGGTCCTCTTCGAGCTGAAGAAGCCCCACCCCGACGGGGCGGTGATCGGCCGGCTGATGCGACGTTTCGTCTACACGGCGGGCGTCACCGGCGTGATGCAGCTGGCGATCCTGGTGATCATGACCCGGATCGCGACGTGGTGAGCGCCGGGCGGGCCAAGCCGGACCGGCGCGCGACGGTCGAGCAGCCACTGCCGCCGGTGACCTGGATGGCGGTCGTCACGATGGCGCTGGTCATCGTCGCCGGCGTCATCGTCGCGGCCTACCTGCCGCGGCAGGCGCCGCTCGGGCTGCCGATCGCGCTCCTGGTCGTGGCGGTCGCGCTCTTGGCGGCGAACGTGGTGATGCTCGGCCGGGTGCGGCGCTTTGCCTGGCACACTTTCTTCGTCGTCTGGCGCTACGCCATGCTGGCCTACCTGGTCATCGCCGGGATGCTGGTCTTCGTCTTCGTGCTGGACGGCACGCCCGGCACGCTGCTCGCCTTTCTGACCGCGACGCTGGTCGTGTTCGCGCTGGACATCCCACTCCTGTTCGCCTTCTCGGTCGCGCGCTACCAGCCGCCCGGCTGAGCGCGTCGCGCCCGGTCACCTCCCCGGCGCCGCTGTGGTAGTCTGGCCTCCGGCTCACCGACAGCAGCGGAAGGGGCGGTACCCATGGGCGTCATCGGCTTCGAGATCACGCGACGCGTGCCCTACCAGGGGGGTGCCGAGTTCGGTGCCACCGGCGCCTACGACCGCATCGACGGTGTGCTGCGCTACGCCGTCGACCCCGACGCGCCCGCCAACCGCGACATCGTCGACCTGGCGCTGGCCCCGCGCGATCCGGCCGGCCGCGTCCAGTTCGAGGGCGACCTCTGCCTGCTGGTGCCGCGGCACCCCGGGCGCGGCAACCATCGCCTGCTCGCCGAGTTGCCCAACCGCGGGCGCAAGCTGATCCCGCGCCACTTCAACCGCGCTCCCAGTCAGAACCCACCCACCGCCGAGATCCTGCCCGGCGACGGCTTCCTCTTCCGCCACGGCTACACCGTCGCCTGGGTCGGCTGGCAGTGGGACGTCGTGCGTAGCGACGCGCTGATGGGGCTGCGGGCGCCCCGGGCCATGCAGGACGGGCGCCCGGTGCGCGGCACCACCGTCTGCCGCTTCCAGCCCAACTTCGCCCACCACACCCACCTGCTCGCCGACCGCGTCCATCATCCCTACCCCGCCGCCGACCTGGACGACCCCGACGCCGTGCTGACCGAGCGCGACTACGAGGACGGCGAGCCCCGGGTCGTTCCGCGCGACCGCTGGCGCTTCGGCCACGCCACCGGCGGCCGCGTCGAGCCGGACCGCGAGCACGTCTTCCTCGAGGGAGGCTTCCAGCCCGGACTGATCTACGAGCTGACCTACACGACCGACCTCGCCCCGGTCGTGGGCACCGGCCTGCTGGCCGTGCGGGACGCCGTCTCCTTCCTGCGCTACGCGGCCGCCTTCGACAACCCGTGCGCCGGCACGATCGAGCACGCCTACGGCTTCGGCATGTCGCAGACCGGCCGCATGCTGCGCCACTTCCTCTTCCTCGGCCTCAACCGGGACGAGTCGGGGCGGATGGTCTTCGACGGCGTCATGCCGCACGTCGCCGGGGCCCGCCGCGGCGAGTTCAACCATCGCTTCGGCCAGCCCTCGGTGCAGGCGACGCCCGGCTTCGGCCACTTGCCGCCCTTCGCCGACGAGCCGCAGCCCGGCGCGGCCGGGGGCGAGGCCGGGCTCCTGGCGCGCCAGCGCGCGGTGGGCTGCGTGCCGAAGATCTTCTGGACCAACTCCTCGGCCGAGTACTGGCGGGGTGACTGCGCGCTGCTGCACGTCGACCCCAGCGGCGGCGCGGACCTCGACCCGGCCCCGGAGGCGCGCATCTACCACTTCGCCGGCACCCAGCACGGCCCCGGCAGCGTCCCGCTGGTGCGCGACAACCCGAACGACGGCGCCCGCGGCCGCTACGGCTTCAACGCCGTCGACTACACGCCCCTGCTGCGGGCCGCGCTGGTCAACCTGGACCGCTGGGCCGGCGATGGCGTCGAGCCGCCGCCGAGCGCCCACCCGCGCCTCGCCGACGGCAGCGCGGTCGACCGAGCGACGGTGCTGGCGGCCTTCCGGACGCTGCCGGGGATGGTCGTGCCCGACCCGGCGCGGCTGCCGGTCATCCGGCGGGTCGACCTGGGCCCGCGGGCCGGGCACGGCGTGGGCCGCTTCCCGGCCGTGGAGGGCGAGCCCTACCCGGCGCTCGTCGCCGCGGTCGACGCCGACCGCAACGAGGTCGCCGGCCTCCGGCTGCCGGACCTGACCGTCCCGGTCGGCAGCCACACCGGCTGGAACCCACGGGCGCCGGAGACGGGCGGGGCGGACCAGATCATCCCGATGGAGGGGACCACCCGGTTCTTCGCCCGGACGGCGGCGGAGCGGGCGGCGTCGGGCGACCCGCGGCCGTCCCTGGCGGAACGCTACGGGAGCCGGGACGAGTACCGGGAACGGGTGCGGGCGGCCGCGCGGGAACTGGTCGCCGCGCGCTACGTGCTGGACGAGGACGTTGACCACGTGGTCACGGCGGCCGCCGAACGGTACGATTGCGCGATGGTCGCCGGTCCGGAGGACTGAGCGAGCGATGCCCGGCATTGCCGAGTAGAAGCCGGTCAGCCGCCGAGCTGACGAGAAAGGGACAGGAACATGGCAGGACGTGGGAAGCGGCAGCGCCGGCCGAAGGTGCACTACCCCCTGGGGCGCGTCCAGCACAGCGACAAGACCACCGAGCGGAGCTACGGCTTCCGGGTGCGCCAGACGCGGCGGGGCCGGGTGCCCGCCAGCCCCGAGGACCTCGCGGCCTACCTGCAGAGCCGCGCCGCGGCGCGCGAGGCAGCCACGAAGTCGCCCGCGCGATAGCCCGTTCCGGGTCCGGCGGCCGGCGTCGAGACCGGCCGCCGCCGCACTTCGCTGAGCCGGCCGCGTTGCCAGGACCCCCCTGTACGGTCACGTTTCTGGTTCGTTCTGCCGCAAACAACGGTCCTCTGGCGGCAACCCTGCGCTCCCTCCGATAGCTGTCTCCTTGCATTCTTGACATAGCGCCTAGTACTATCTTCCTAGCTCGTCGCCGAGCTTGGGAATATGCGCCTGGGCTCTTGCCGGTTCGATCGAACCGGACGCGCCATCGGCATGGAACGGGGACCTCACCCTGGCGCGCTGTCCGGCATATTCCCGCGACCGCTCGTTCACGCTGCGGGGCGACACGCGGCAAGGGAGGGATACAATTGAATCGGTGGAGACTGCCCGGCGGCATCGTCGTGCTTCTCAGCCTGTTCGTCGCGATGCTCACCGTGCCAACCACCGTCCTAGGGGACGACCTCACTCGCAACCCGCAGACGCTCGACGCGCCCATCGCGAGCCTCTGGGCTCGCACCGACGGGGCGCAGGCCCTGGCCGGCTCGAACCACGGCTGGCTCTGGGGCCCGTACGCGCGCTCCGTCACCAAGGAGCCGTACCTCGGTGCTCCCGGCGGCGCCCGCACCGTCATCTACTTCGACAAAGCCCGCATGGAGATCAACAACACCAACGCCAACCCGCAGTCGCCCTGGTACGTCACCAGCGGCTTGCTGGTGCGCGAGATGATCTCTGGCCGGGTCCAGATCGGGGACAACACCTTCATCGCCACCGATCCGGCCCAGATCCCGGTCACGGGGGACGTCTCGAACAACCCAACGTCCCCGACCTACGCCGCGCTGGCGTCGGTCGCCTCGCTCGGCAGCAGTCCGGGCCCCCACAGCCAGCCCGCGCGCGTCGGCCAGCCGATCACCGATCTGCTGCGGGCCGACGGGACGGTCGTGGCGGGCGCGGTCACCGGCAGCACGGTGCGGGTCTCCACCTACGACGCGCACCTGGGGCACAACGTGGCCGACGTCTTCACGCAGTGGGTGGCGCGGCAGCCGTACCCGCAGGACTACGTCCTCGGCTACGCGCTGACCGACCCCTACTGGGTCGACACGGTCGTGGGCGGCACGCATCACCAGGTGCTGATGCAGGCGTTCCAGCGCCGGGTGCTCACCTACACGCCCTCGAACCCGCCTGGCTGGCAGGTTGAGGCCGGGAACGTCGGGATCGACTACCGGATCTGGCGCGGGCTCACGATGCCCTCCGACCAGAACCTGGTGCCGCTGGCGGCCGGCGTGCCCGACGGTGAGGTGATCGTCGCCCAGGCGGTCGCCCACGGCATCGATCCCTACCTCTTCGCGGCCCTGGCCCAGGTCGCCAGCGGCTACAACCCGCTGGCCACGGCGCCGAACGGGGGCGAGGGGCTCTTCGCGGTGCGGCCGGAGGTGGCCACTGGAGCCGCGCATCCGCTCGACCCGGTGATCAACGCCGAACTGGCGGCCGCCCAGCTGGCGAGCCTGCGCCGCCTGAGCACCGACTGGCGGGCGGTGCTCGGCATGTACTACACCGGTACGGGCAACCCGAACTGGTCGGACCCGGGCCTGAACGCCTTCGTCAACGGCGTGCTCAACACCGAGGCGAAGGTCATCTCCAACTACAAGATCCCGCCGGCCGCGCTGCTGGGGCAGATCCCGCCCCCGCCGCCTCCGCCGCCGCCCGCACCGGTCACGACGATCGGCACCGGCGCGGCGGCCTACTACTCGCCGAACTACACGGTGGCCTGGTGGGAACACACGCTCCAGGAGTACGCCTCCTGGGGGAACATCGCTCCCAACTGGTCGCTCGACCCCAACGGCTACTACTGCGTCAACCCGGACTTCAAGCCGGGCCAGCGCCTCGAACTGACCGCCAACGGGGTAACCCTGTGGTGCACCATCGGTGACGAGGTCGCCGCCGGCGACGTCGCCAACTGGCGGGCGCACTGGGTGGTCGAGCTCTCCTACAACACCTTCATCGCGCTGCACCTCGACCGGAATAACGTGGTCACGGTCGCGCGACCATCCTGAGCGTACCCATCCGGCTTCCCATCCCCGGGGAACCGGCGACGAGGCGGGCAGGTTGCCCGCCTCGTCGTTTCCCCTCCCCGCGTGCCCCGGGCCTGTGGTAGTGTCGAGCGGCGAGCGCCACCACGATCCGCAGCGAGAGGGAAGATCGGCCCATGGAGCCACTGCGCGGCGTCTACCACATCCTCTCGACCCCCTTCACGCCGGACGGCGCGCTCGACGACGCCAGCCTGGGCCGGCTCGTCGACGCGGTCGTCGACCTGGGGGTCGACGGCATCACGCCGCTGGGTGTGGCCGGCGAGGCGCAGAAGCTGACCGACGCCGAGCGGCGCCGGGTCGTCGAGGTCGTGATCCAGACGGTGGCCGGCCGGGTGCCGGTCGTGGTCGGCACCTCGCGCGACGGCACGGACGCGACGGTCGCCGCCAGCCGCGAGGCCGAGGCGCTGGGCGCGGCGGGGGTGATGGTCGCGCCGCCGACCTTCGTCGGCGCGGGGCCGGCGCTGACCGCCCACTACCGGCGGGTCGCCGAGGCCGTGAGCGTGCCGCTCGTGCTCCAGGACTACCCGCCGGTCAACGGCGTCAGCCTGTCGCCCCGGGCGATGGCCGAGCTGGTCGCGGCGGTGCCGGCGATCACCACGATCAAGCTGGAGGACCCGCCGACCGGCCTGCGCATCGCCCAGACGCTGGCGCTGCTCGAGGGGAGCCCGGCGACGATCATCGGCGGGATGGGCGGCACCTACTTCCTCGAGGAGCTGCGGCGCGGCAGCAGCGGCACGATGACCGGCTTCGCGTACCCGGAGGTGCTGGTGGCGATCTGGCGGAGCTGGCGCGACGGGGACCGAGCCGCGGCCGCCAGCCTCTACCACCGCTACCTGCCGCTTCTCCTCTTCGAGGGGCAACCGAAGCTGGGGGTCGCCGTGCGCAAGGAGATCCTGCGCCGGCGCGGCCTGATCGCTCACGCGGCGGTGCGCCAGCCGGCGACGACGCTTGACGAGGGGACCGCGGACCTGCTCGCCGAGACGCTGCGCGAGTTGGGCATCGACGCGAGCGCGGGTATGGGCACGCCGGCCGCCCTGCCGCCCCGCTGAGCGGCGGACTCGCGGACGCGAGCGTGACCGACAACAGCGACGCCATCGCGGATGGCGCGGCGGCCCGTCGGGACCGGCGGCGGGGCCGGAACACTCGCCACGTGTCCCGCGAGCGGCCGGCCGTCTACCCGGCGGGGTGCTCCGCGACCCAGCGCTCGGCAATGGCGGTCGCGCCCGCCTTGTCGTCCGGGTCGAGCTCTCCGTCGATCACCAGCTCGCGCAGGAGATCCTTCAGCTCGGCGATCCAGCGCCCGGGTGGGCGGCCGAAGAGCGCCATCAGCTCGTTGCCGTCGAGCGGGCTCTGGAACTGGGCCAGCGCCCGTTCCTCCTCCAGCCTGAGGACGCGCGCCCGCAGCGCGGCGACGCGCTCGGCCGCCTCGCGCTGCCGCTGCGCCCGGGCGCTGGTGACGTCGGCGGCTGCCAGGTCGAGCAGATCGTCGAGCAGGTCGCCCGCCTCCAGCATGAGTCGCCGCACCGCGCTGTCGGTCCAGCTCTCCTCGTAGCCGGCCGGGCGCAGGTGCAGCTCCACCAGCGTCGCGACGCGCTCGACGAGGGCCCGCTCTTGCTTGAGCCGGCGCAGGACGCGCCGGGCCAGGTCCGCGCCCAGCCGCTCGTGTCCGAAGAAGTGCACCTCGCCGTGGTCATCGACCGAGCGGGTCACTGGCTTGGCGGCGTCGTGGAGCAGGGCCGCCCAACGCACGGCGAGCCGCGGCGGGGTCTTACCCAGCACGAGCAAGGTGTGGGTCCAGATGTCCTTGTGCCGGCCGGCGCCGCTGTCCTCCGCCATCGGCACCAGCTCCGGCAGCGCGTGCGGGAGCATGCCCGCCTCGTGCAGCAGGGCCACCCCGCGCGGCGCCGCCTCCCCCACCAGCAGCCGGTTCACCTCCCCGGCGATGCGCTCCCGGCTGATCCGTTCGAGCTGCGGGGCCACCGCCCGCATGGCGTCCAGCGTGCCCCGCTCAACGGTAAACCCGAGCTGGGCGGCGAAGCGGGCCGCCCTCAGGATGCGCAGCGGGTCCTCGTGGAAACGGGCCAGCGCGTCGCCCACCGCCCGGATCGTCCGGCACGCCAGATCGTCGCACCCCGCGAATGGGTCGACGGTCGACCCGCCGGCCGCGTCCACCGCGATGGCGTTGACCGTGAAGTCCCGCCGCGACAGGTCCCCGATCAGGTCGGTCCCCAGCCGGACGGCGGGCCGGCGGTCCGGTGTCGGGTAGTGCTCCTCACGGTACGTGGTGATCTCGACGTTGACCCCGTCGAAGACGAAGCCGACGGTGCCGAAGCGCTCGCCGACGGTATAGACGCTGGCGGCGCCCGCGGCGACCCCGGCGGCCCGGGTCGCCTCCGGGACGGCGGAGGTGGCGTAGTCGAGATCGGTGACCGGCTGGCCGAGCAAGAGGTCGCGCACGCTGCCGCCGACCAGGTAGAGCTCCTCGCCGCGCGCGCCGAAGGCCCCGGCCAGCCGCGCCGTCACGTCACGCATATCGCGCGGCAGCCGGTCGAGGAGGCTCTCCCCAACCGGCACGTCCCCACCTCGCTCCCGATGCGTCCGCTCCACCACCCGCTCCCGACGTATGACCCCGATCGACTCCCCGACCGTCCCGATTCTACCCGTCGCGGCGGCGCCCGCCCCGCCGACCGAGCGGAAGATTGGTGCCCGTGGGTCACGCGGCGAGCCGGCTTCAGGGTAATGGGGCATGCGTGAGAACCACGTCTTCAGACGATCCTTGACTACGTGGTCCGGATGGGCGTAGGCTCGCATCGACGGGGGTCGCGCCGTGGCACCCGTCGTGCGCGAGTTCGGTGCTTGCCCCAGTCGAGCGGCGACGCCGGGGCGCGGCCATTTTGGCGGGCACACGGACACGGCTTCCGTCCGAACCCGGGCCCGCTCCGTCCGCGTTCCCTGCACGGCGGCGGGGCAGGTATCGACAGCAGTGACCGGGCAGGCAACGGCGCGCGACGCGTCGGGCAGCATCTTGCTCGTGCGATGCAGCTTGGGAGGGAAGCACCATGGAAGTCGACGAAACCTCCGGGATCGCGATCGCTGTCGCGGCGACCGCCGCGATTATGTCCCCGCGCGTGCGCCACACGGTGCGCCGGGGCCTGGTCTTCGGCCTGGCCGGCATCATGATGGCGGGCGACGCCGTGGCCTCCTTTGCCCACGGCGTGTCCCGGGGCGCCCAGCAGATCAGCATGCCCGGCACGGACACCGCCGAGGCCGGCGGGGAAGCCCACGCCACGACGGAGGGCGCGTGATGGCCGGCGCGGAACACCAGGAACACGGAGAACACGAGACCCCCCACGGGGCCGAGCAGCCGGCCGAGGTGAAGCCGAAGCGGCGCGCGCCGCGCCGGTCTGCCGGCCCGGCCGAGACGGCACCCCAGGGGTCGATGGTCAACCCCAGCCACGAGACCGCCGGCCCCGCCGACGGCGCGACCGAGAGCCAGGCCGTGCAGCGGGCGGAGGAACTGGTCGACCGCATGGGCGGCGCGATCTCGCACTTCGTCGACCAGGTCCGCGGCGAGGCCACCGGCCGGTCGGGCACGACGGCCGAGGAGGGCGCCGAGCAGGCGGGCGAGCGTGTCGGCCGATTCGTCTCGCGAATCGGGGTTGAGAGCATGCGCGCCGTCGCCCGGGCGCGCGAGGAACTCGAGGACATCTGGGCCGAGGCGCAGCACGTCCGCCAGGGTAACCGCCAGGAGTAGCGACCCGCCCGAGAGTCACCGCCGCGCCTGAGACGCTCGGGCGTGGCGGCCTGCTGCTGGCGTCGACCGCGCCGCGAAAGGGAGCGGGGGGCGCATGAGCGCTGCCGTCGTCGAAACACAGGTCATTCACTCGCTGCCGGGCCGCCTGCGCCTGCGCCTGCCTGCCAACCTGGCGGATCGCCCGGCGAGCCTGGAGGAGCGCCTGCGCCGGATCCCGGGTGTCCGCGGGGTGCGCGTCAGCCCGCTGACCGGGACCGCGCTGGTCGAGTTCGACCCGCGGACGACGGACGACGACGCGATCCTGCGCGCGGTCGGCACGGCCGAGCCGGCGCCCCGGCCCGCGCCCGTCGCGCCGGCGGCGCACCCTCGCCGCTGGGCGCAGGCGACCCGCGCCCAGGTCTCGTCCCGCGACATCATCCGCAGCCGGCACGGTACGACGCGCCGCGTCCGCATCCCCGTCACCGGGATGGACCGCGACCCCCGCGTCGCGCGCGCGGTAGTCAACCGCCTGCGCGACCGGACCGGCGTGCAACAGGTCCACGCCAACCCGCTGACCGGCCGGGTGCTCGTCGAGTTCACCGAGCACGAGGTGGACCTCCAGGATCTCCTGTCGGAGGTCGTCGACGTCGAATTGCCGCCGCTGCCGGACGAGGATCGGCCGAAGCACCCGCTGGACCCGGCGCCGCTGGTCCAGAGCGCGGTGCAGAGCAGCGGGGCCGGCCTCGGGCTGGCCGTGCTCGCCGGGCAGCGTCTCGCCACCGCGGGTCAGCCGCTGCCGGGCTCGTCCGCCGCCGGGGAGGTTGCCGGGGTCATCGGGCTGGTGCGCAGCTGGCCGGTCACGCGCGACGGGATCCGGCGCATCCTCGGGCGCCACGTCGCCGACGCCCTGTTCAACTCCGCCGCGATCGTCAGCCTGGCGCTGGCCGACAGCCCGCTCGGCCTGGCGGCCAACGCGGCCGAGGGGCTCCGCCTCCTGACCGAGGTGCTGGCGCGGCGGCGGGCCTTCCGCCAGCTGGAGCAGGACCTGCACGGCGTCGCCTCCACCGAGCCGGGCGCGCTGATCCGCCTCGACTCGGGCGAGCGGACGCCCCGCGCGGCGATCGTGCGCGAGGGCCAGGGGAGCGCCCAGGGGCCGGATGGTTTGCCGGACATCGTCGGTCCGGGCGACCGGGTGCCGGCCGGGGAGCGCCTGAGTGGCGGGCCGTTCCTCCTCGAGCTGCAGGCCCACGACCCCTTCACTCCCGAGCCGCGCCCGGCGCCGATCACGCCGGGCTTCTACGAGCGGTACCTCCAGACGATCGGTCCGGTGTCGCTCGGCTACGCCGTCCTGACCGGCCTGGCCACGCGCTCCCTATCGCGCATGTTCGAGGCGCTGCTGCTGGTCAACCCGCGCCCGGCCCTGATCGGCAAGGAGGCCGCCGACACCGGCGCCTCCGCCCGCGTGCTGCGCGGCGGGGTCGTGGTCGTCGGCACCCGACCGGACCGGGTGATCCGGTTGCCCGGCGCGCTGCTGCTCGACCGTCCCTCCCTCCTGACCGAGGGCGTGGAGCTCACCACCGTGCTGCCGCTGGCCGACGGCTACGAGACATCGGACCTGCTGGGCATCGGCGCGGGCGTGGCCGCCGCGGCCGGCTCGCCCTGGGGCGGCCTGTTCCGCTCGGTCGCGACAATCCCCGCCCAGGACGGCCACTTCCACCGCGGCGTCGCCAGCGGGCGCATCGACCGGTCGACCTACACGCTGCGCCACACCGGCGCGTCCGACCAACTCCCGGCCGTGGGGCGCCTGCGGGCACGCGGCGAGCGGGCGCTGGTGCTGCGACGGGAGGACGACGGACAGGACCTGGCGGTGTTCGGGCTGCGACCGCGGCTCCGCTCCGGCTACGCCGAGCTGGTGGCGACGTGCGCGCGCCACGGCGTCGAGCTGGGGTTGCTCTCACGGGGCGACCCCGAGGCGACGAGCGCGGTGGCGCGGCGGGCCGGCATCCCGGTCGTGGCCGAGCACCACGCGGTAGACGCCATCCGCGTCCGCCAGCGCCGGGGCATGGTGGTAGCCTTCGCCTCCGACAACGCCGAGGCGGCCCAGGGCTTCGACGCCTGCGACCTGGCTATCGGACTGAACGACCGGCGCAGCCGGCTCGCGGCGCGCGCTGACCTGCTGGTGGCCGACCTGGGCGGGATCGGCGCCATCGTCGAGGCCGGCGCCCGGCGTGCCACCGCGGTGCGCGACTCGACGGTGCTTTCGCTGGCGTCGAACGCGTTCGGCCTGGTCCTGGGCTTCCGGGGCGCGCCCGGCGTCCAGCTCGCACTCGGCGGCGTCTACGCCGCCGGTCTCGGCGCCCTCGCCGACGGCTGGGTGCGGCTGCGCGGCGGCGAGCGACGGGTCCCCATCCTGGTCCGCGTCGCCGAGCCGCGGCCGGAGCGCTGGGGACAGCGCGGCGTCGCGGAGACGCTGGCCGCGCTCGGTAGCCACCGCGACGGCCTGTCCGAGCGCCAGGCGACGGAGCGCCTCCAGCACGCGCCCGCGGCGCCCCGGCAGCATCCCGTGATCCAGTCTCTCGTCGAGCAGCTCACCTCGCCCCTGACCGGCCTGCTCGCGGTCGGCGCGGGGGTGTCGCTGCTGATGTCCGCCCCGGTCGACGTGGCGATCATCGGCGCGACCATCGCGGCCAACGTGGCCGTCGGCACCTGGCAGGAACGCCAGGCCGGGCGTGCCGCCGAGGCGCTGCACGAGATGTCCGCTCCCACCGCCACCGTGCTGCGGGACGGTCAGCCGCGCTCGGTCGCCGCGCGCGAGGTCGTGCCCGGTGACGTGCTGCTGCTGGCGCCGGGCGACCGGGTGGTCGCCGACGCGCGCCTGCTCGAGTCGAACAACCTCGAGGTCGACGAGTCGGCGCTGACCGGTGAGTCGGTGCCGGTCGTCAAGGCGGCCGACGCCGCCAGCCCGGAAGGCCGGGTCGTGCTGGACGGAAGCGACGTCACCGTCGGCACCGGCCGCGCCGTGGTCGTCGCGGTCGGCAAGGGGACGCGGCTGGGGGCGACGGCGGCCGCGCTGGACCTGGACGGCGCCGAGCAGAGCCCGCTCGGCGTGCGCCTGACCGGCCTGCTGCGCCAGTTCCTGCCGCTCGCCCTGGCCGGCGGCCTGGTCACGGCCGGCGCCGGCCTGCTGCGCGGCGCCTCGCCGCTGAGCCAGCTGGGGATCGGGGCGACCATCGCCGTGGCGGCGATCCCGGAGGGACTGCCGCTGCTGTCGCGCGTGGCCGAGAGCGCGGTCTCCCGGCGCCTGATCGGGCGGCGGGCGCTGGTGCGCCGCCTCGGCGCGGTCGAGGCACTCGGCCGGGTCGACGTCGCCTGCACCGACAAGACGGGCACGCTCACCGTCGGCCGGCTGGCGGTGGGCCTGGTCGCGACCGCCGAGCGCGACGCGACGCTGCCGGGCGAGCTCGACCCGTCAATGCGCCGGGTCCTGCTGGACGCCGCCCTGGCCAGCCCGTCGCCGGACGCGGCGGACATCGCCGCGCACCCGACCGACGTGGCCGTCGTCGAGGGTGCGGTCGGGGCCGGGCTGGGGGATGAGCTGCGCCAACCGCGCGATGCCGAGTCGCCCTTCGAGTCCGCCCGCTCCTTCCACGCCACCCAGGCCGGCGGCTGCGTCTACGTCAAGGGCGCGCCGGAGACGGTCGTCGCGCGCTGCGCGCGGGTGCGCCGGGGGGACGCGGAGGAGCCGCTCGACGCCGATGGGCGCAAGCGCCTGCTGGCCCGGGCCGACGAGCTGGCCGCGCGCGGGCTGCGGGTGCTGATGGTCGCCGAGGGCTCGGCCGAGGCCGCCGTCGACAACCCGCGCGATCTGGTCGCGACCGGCTTCCTCGGCATCATCGACCCCCTGCGCCCCGACGTGCGGGACGCGGTTCGCCGCTGCCACGATGCCGGTATTCGGGTGATCATGCTGACCGGCGACCACCCGGAGACGGCGCGCGCCATCGGCCGGCAGGCGGGCCTGCTCAATGGCCAGGGCGAGGTCCTGGTGGGCACCGAGATCGCGCAGCTCAAGGACGGCGAGCTCGACGAGCGGCTGGAGCGCGCGACCGTCATCGCCCGTGCCACCCCGCTCGACAAAGTGCGCATCGTCGAGAGCCTCCAGCGGCACGGCCACACCGTCGCCATGACCGGCGACGGCGTCAACGACGCTCCGGCGCTGCGGCTGGCCGACGTCGGCGTGGCGATGGGGCGGGGCACCGAGGTGGCGCGGCAGGCGGCCGACATCGTGCTCGCCGCCGACGACTTCGGCACGCTCGTCGAGGCGCTGGTGGAGGGACGCAGCTTCTGGCGCAACATCCGGCGGGCGCTCGGGCTGCTCCTGGGCGGCAACCTCGGTGAGCTGGGTCTGCTGATCGGCGGGAGCGTGCTCGGGCTCGGCTCGCCGATGACGACGCGCCAGATCCTGGCGGTCAACCTGATCACCGACGTCCTGCCGGGCCTGGCGGTGGCCCTACAGCGCCCGGAGCACCACAACCTGGCTGAGCTCTCTCGCGAGGGCACGGCCGCGCTCGACACTACGCTGCGGCAGGATGTCCTGCGCCGGGCCGTCTCGTCGGCGGGGCCGTCACTGGCGGCCTACTTCGCTGCGCTGGCGCTCGGGCTGCCCGAGGCGAGCACGGTCGCCGGAGCCAGCATCGTCGTCACCCAGCTGGCGCAGACGCTAGACGTCGGCCGGGTCGAGGGGAGCCTGAGCCTCCCGGTGGTGGGCGCGGTTGGGGCCTCGGCCGCCGTGCTCGCCGCGGCCATCGCCGTCCCGCCGCTCCGCACGCTGCTCACGCTGACCGTGCCGTCGCCGGTCGGCTGGGGGCTGATCGGCGGCGCCGCGCTGCTCGGCCTGGTCGTCAGCCGGCTCGCCGCGTTCCAGGCGTTGAACCCGCCGGCGCTGCACCTCCCCAGCCTGCACCTCCCGGCACGGGCGAGCGCGTGGGTCGCCGGGCTCGGGGCAGCCAACGCCGCGCCGGCCTCCTGACCGGCGCCCATCCGGAGTCGGCGCGCTGTTCCCCTGACACGGACCTCCCGGGCCACCCGAGTCGACCACGACCGGGTGGCCTGATTCCTGCACCGCGCGGCCGCCACCGCGGCCACGGCGGCGAGGCGGATTGGCCACGGCTACCGGAGGGATGGAGCGGATGGCGTCACGGGAGATCGACCGCGCACCATCGGTCGTCGGCGTGCCGAAGCGTCGGCCGTGGTCGCACACCTGGCTGCAGATCCTCGTCGTCGGCGTGATCCTCTTCGTCGCTCTGGTCGAGGCACTGCAGGCGACGGGCAACCCGAACTACATCCCGAGCATGCTGATGATCGGGGCCTTCCTCGTCCCGGTGGTGTTCGTCAGCTACATCTACGACCACGAGCATATCCGCGACGTGGCTGTCCCGACCGTGGCCTTCTGCTTCCTCTGGGGTGGGATCGTCGGCACGGTCGTGGCGGGTGTCCTGGAGTACGAGACGACGCAGCGGTTCGGCGTGCTCCCGCTGCTCGCGGTCGGGGTGATCGAGGAGGGTGCCAAGCTCCTCGCGCCGCTCACGCTCTTCGCGCGCGGCCGCTACCGGTCGGAGGCCGACGGGCTGCTGTTCGGCGTCGCCTCCGGCATGGGCTTCGCCGCGCTCGAGACGATGGGCTACGGCTTCGTCGGGCTGCTGCAGTCGCACGGCAGCGTCGGGGTGATCGAGCAGCTGCTGCTGATCCGGGGTATTCTCTCGCCGGCGGGCCATGCCGCCTGGACGGGGCTGATCTGCGCGGTCCTCTGGCGCGAGCGGCTGCGGGCGGGCCACGTCGTCATCAACTGGGCGGTGATCAGCGCCTTCCTCGTCGCGGTCGTGCTCCACGCCCTGTGGGACACCTTCAACGGGCTGACCGCGACGAGCCTGGTCGGCTCGCTGGGCGTGCTGCTCGTCAGCCTGGTGATCGCCGGCATCAGCATCGTGCTGCTGGTGCGGCGGATCCGGGAGGCCGGACGGGCGCAGCTCGCGGCCGGCGGCGACGAGCCTGTCCTCCCGTGAGGAGACGCGCGCTCAGTCCCCGGTTGCGGCCACCGGCACCAGCGCCGGCAGCGACGGCCGGGCCGAGCGGAGCAGCCGCAGCCCGTTGGTGACGACGATGATCGTGCTCCCCTCGTGGCCCACCACGCCCATCGGCAGCGGGATGTCCCCCAGCAGCGTCGCGATGACCAGCGTCACGATCACCGCCAGCGCGAAGCCCAGGTTCTGGCGGATGATGCGCCGCGCTCGCCGGCTCAGCTCGATCGCGTAGGGGAGCTTGGTCAGGTCGTCCGCCATCAGCACCACGTCGGCCGTCTCGAGCGCGACGTCGGTCCCGGCCGCGCCCATGGCGATGCCGACCGTCGCCGTGGCCAGCGCCGGCGCGTCGTTCACGCCGTCGCCGACCATGGCCACCGACAGCCCGGCGGCCTGCAGCTCCTGGATGACCGTCAGCTTCTCCTCGGGCAGCAGCCCGGCCCGGTACTCGTCCACGCCCACCTGGCGCGCGATCGCCCGGGCGGCGCGCTCGTTGTCCCCGGTCAGCAGGATCGTCTTCGTCACCCCGAGCCGCTTCAGCTCGGCGATCACCCCCGGCGCGACCGGCCGGACGACGTCGGCGACCCCGATCACCCCGAGCGGTTGGTCGCCGACGACGTACATCGTCGTCTTGCCGGACTCGCGCAGCTCGTCGGCGGAGCGGCGTAGCTCATCCGCCAGCGCCACCCCCTCGCTCGCGAAGAGGCCCTCGTTGCCGATGCGCAGCAACTGGCCGCGCACCCGCGCCTGGACACCGCGGCCCGGCACCGACTGCAGGTCCGACACCTCGGCGTCGCCCAGCGGAGCGATCCCGAGCGCGTCCGCGTGCTGCACCACCGCGATGCCCAGCGGATGCTCCGACAGGCGCTCGATGACCGCCGCGTCGGCCAGCATCTCACGCTCGTCGACGCCGTCGCAGGTGACGACGTCGGTCACCCGCGGGCGGCCCAGCGTCAGCGTGCCGGTCTTGTCGAAGGCGATGACCTGGATGGCGCCGGCATTCTCGAGGTGGACCGCCCCCTTGAAGAGCATCCCCTGCCGCGCGCCGTTGGCCAGCGCCGACAGGATCGAGGCCGGCGTCGAGATGACCAGCGCGCAGGGCGACGCCACCACCAGCAGCGTCATCGCCCGGTTGAACATGGCATCAAACGGCTGGTGGAACAGGAGGACCGGGATGGCCACCGCCAGCCCCGAGGCGAGGATCACACCGACCGCGTACTTCCCCTCGAAGGCGTCGGTGAAGCGCTGCATCGACGACTTCTGGCCGCGCGCCTCCTCGACGACGCGGATGATCTTGGCGAGCGTGCTCTCCTGAGCGACCCGCTCCACTCTGATCCGCAGCAGTCCGTGGCCGTTGATCGTCCCGGCGAAGACCTGGTCGCCGCGCTGCTTGCCTACCGGGATCGACTCACCGGTGATCGGTGCCTGGTCGACGGCCGACTCGCCGGAGAGGACCCGGCCGTCGACCGGGATGCGCTCGCTCGGCTTGACGATGACGACGTCCCCGACCACGACCTCCTCGACCGGGACGCGCTCCTCGCGGCCGTCGCGCAGAACGAGCGCGTCCTCGGGGCTCAGCTCCATCAGCGCGCGGATGGCGCGGTGCGTCCGGCCCAGGGCGTAGTGCTCGAGCGTGTTGCCCAGCGAGAAGAGAAAGAGGAGGATGCCGCCCTCAACCCAGCCGCCGATCGAGGCGGCGCCGAGCGCGGCGACGACCATCAGTAGATCGACGTCGACGTTGCCGTGGCGCAGGGATTGGGCTGCCTGGCGGGCGGCGTAGAAGCCGCCGGCGAGGTAGGTCAGGACGTAGAGGGCGAGCTGGACGTCGCGCGGGATGACGCCGAGACGGCCCAGCGACCAGCCGCTGGCGAGGAAAATGGCGGTGCCGGCGCTGGCCAGGATGAGCCGGTTCTGCTCCCACCAGGTCTCCTCATCCTCGGCCGCCTCCTGGCGGCGGCCGGTGGAGGGCTCCGGGTGGACGTGGACCCCGCTCGCGTCGATCTCGCGCACCACCTTCTCGAGCCGCTCCGGCGCGCCGGCGTACTCGACACTGAGGGTGCCGCTCGGCGGGTTGGCGCTCGCCCAGACGACGTCGCTGTGCTCGACGACCTGCCGCTCGATGGCGCGGCCGCAGGTGCGGCAGGTGACACCGTCCAGCGAGAGGACGCAGTGGTGGAAGCGCTCGCGGAAGCGGACGCCGAGGCGGCCGGCGATTCCCTCGACCGTCTCCAGCGAGACGCGGTCGGGGTCGTAGCGCAGCCGGAGCGCGCGTCCGTTGTCCTCGAGCCGCGCCGCCGCGACCCCCTTTTGCCGAGCCAGCGCGCCGATCAGGCGCTCGACGCGCGCCGGCTCAGCCGCGCTCTCGGACTCCAGCCAGATCGTCTGGTCACGCATAGTCCCCGCCTACCGACCCCGTGCTCCCTATCCCACACCCCGCACCCGCCGGTCCGACCCCCAGACGTTCGCTGAGAACAAGACTCATTCTCAAACAACCTCTCGAAGAGCCGGCGGTGGCGTCACGCCGCAACCCCTCACCATGTCCGGAGCACGATCCGCTGCCCGACGGCCGCGGCCGGCTCGCGGCGGTACTCAACGCCGGCCGCCGCTGCCGCCGCTCCGATCATATCGTACACCCGATTCATCTCGGCCTGATTCACCCCGGCCGCGGCCAGCACGTCCTCGGCGGTGAGCTGCACCTCGAAGCGATCATCGAGGTCGCGCACGACCCGCTCGCCCGGCAGGTCCGACAGGACCGCTTCGGCCTCCTCCGGGTTCATCGCCCGGCTGAGCACGTCCGCCCCGAGCGCCTCCGCGTTGAGCAGGAGCCCCAGCAGCGCCACCTCGACGCCGCCGCCGGCCGGCGCGCCCCAGCTCTCGGCGAGCCGGGCAGACGCGAAGTCGACGAACTCGTCGACCGAGCCGTCCCGCTCGCGGGCGTAGGCCAGCGCCAGGCCGACCAGCGTCAAGCCGGCCAGCCGCGACCAGGCCAGCAGCTCCGCTGGGCTGTACTTCCGCGGCTCCATCATCGCGTTCCTCCTCGCCTGCGCAGCGTTGCCGCACCCGTGTCCCCCGGTCACGATGATAGCGCCGGGACGCGCCGTGGAGCCGGAACTGTGGACAACTGGGCGGCAATTGTGGAGAAGATGGTGGAGATGTGGATAGCCGTGTGTACATACACCTGTCACGTCGGACGGGCAGGCGGCGAGCCGTGGACGGCCCGGGGACGACGACGCCGGTGACAGGGAAGTCACGGCCGACGTACCCGGATATCGGTGGACGTGTGGACGGGTTCTCCACAGGCTGAGTGAGGGCGAAATCCGCGTACCGACGCGGTTCCCGCGACTTCTCCTCACCGTCAACACGCCTACTGACACGACGGTATCTTCCCTATTACCAAGAGAACCATCACGACTGCCGCCCGGAGTTCAGCCGTGCATGTCGCACACACGGACGCCACGCAGCCCGAGCCTACGCGCCCGCGCGTTCCAAAGTCGTTGTCCAGGGCCAGGGAGCGTAACAGAAACGTTGCAGCGGTGCTCGCCAACCGGCACGGCGCCGCGGGCGTCCCCGCGTCAGTAGAAGATGGTGCGCGTGCGGTGGTAGGGCAGGACGCCGGCGCCGAGCCGCTGGCCGGCGTCCCAGAGGAGCCAGTCCAACTGGTACGCATCGAAGCTGCGCCCGCGCTCGGCAAGCGCGCGGCGCAGCTCCTCGACACCCCAGATGGTCGCCGCCCGGATCTCCACCTCCTCCGGGCTGCCGGGCGGGAGCTCCCGGCGCGCGCCCAGCCGCTCGACCAGCGCCGGCGCGTAGACGAGCACGCCGCGCTCGCGCAGCACCTGCGGCACCTTGTAGTCGGCGAAGGCCGTGAGCTCCGCGAGGTCATCGAAGGTGCCCGGCCCGACGCCGCCGAAGGCGCCGTGGAGGTCGCCGACCAGGATCTGCGCCCGCTTGTAGAAGCGGACCTCCACGCCGCCGTAGCGCGCGACGTCGCGGAAGGAGGGGAAGTCGGCGCTCACGATCTCGACCAGCCGGGTACCCCGACGGTCGGCCGCGGCGATCGTCGCGGTGAAGCGGCCACCCCAGTGGTCGAGCAGCCCACGCCCGACCTCGCGCAGGACGCGGGCGCGCTCGTCCAGCAGCGGAATCTCGTGCTCGCCGGCCAGGATGCGCGCCAGCTGCTCACGGTCGATGCCGGTCAGGTAGCGCGCGTCGTCGAGCGGCACGCCGGCCTCCATGGCTCGGGTGAGGGACGCGGCGAGCGCCCAGTAGCCGTCGAGGGTCTCCCCGTCGTACCGGACGCGCCAGCGCGGCTCGCCCCAGAAGCTGAAATTCAGGGCATCGAGGACCAGCAGGTAGTTCGCCATGCGCTCGGCGCCGTCGCTCCAGTGGAGGTCGCGATTCCAGGGCGGCGGGCTGGCGTCGCGGCCGGCGAGGTCGTCGGCGAGCCTGACCACGCCGCCGGGCTCGATCCGCACCTGTCTGGCCCGCTCCACGACGCGCCGTGTCGAGGCGAGGACGCCGAGGGGGTCGACGCGCGACATCGTCATTCGGTCGGTGTCTCCGTTCCGTTCGCGGGCCGCGCGCCTCAGGCCTCGGCGTGGGGCGGGACGAAGTGGAGGTCGTCGCGGGCCGGATCGATGCCGTAGCGCGGCACCAGGGCCCGGACGTCGGGCATCGAGATGTCCCGCTCGGCGGTCAGGAAGTACCAGACGTTGCGGCCCTGGGGAACCGTGTCGCCGCGGTGGAAATAGTGGATCGCGCCGGTCTCGGTGTCCAGGTAGTAGCCATCGCGCTCCACGTCCTGGCCGCGGTCCAGGGCGACGGGTTGGTCTCCGGGTTCATCTTTGCCGGGGGTGGAGCGGGGTTGATCCCCCGCCTGTGGGGCGGGGTTGCTGTCGGGCATGGTGGAACCTCCCGGGTGTTCGGCGACGGACGTTTCGCCGGGACCGGGGCTGCAGCATCCGTGCCGGGGCCGGGCGCGGGGCTGGCGTTGCCAGCAGGCACCGTTTTGGGAGTATTGGCCTAGGTGACCTTACTTGAGGGCAGCTTTCCGTCGTTCCTATACTTGCTCACGCGTAGACCGCGCGAACGCGGTGTTGGGACGGGTGGTAGGCGAGGCGAATGCGGGGAGCAGAGCCGCGTCGGCCCCACAGAATCGAGGATGACATGCCGGCGCTTCCGCTCTCCGAGGCGATGCAGCACGCACACGAGGCCATCAGCGGGGGGAACTACCGCTCGGCCGTCGAGACGTGCCGCCGCGTGCTCGGCCAGTTCCCGGACTACGCGGCTGCCTACCAGCTGCTCGGTGAGGCCTCGCTGGAGCAGCGGGAGGTTGACGAGGCCGAGAGCGCCTTCCAGGAGGCGCTGCGGCGCGACCCGCAGAATCCGGCTGCCTACCTCGGTCTGGGGGTGATCGCCGAGGAGCACGCCGACCCCGAGCGCTCGCTGGCCTACTTCCAGGCGGCCTGGGAGATGTACCCCCAGCGGACCGACCTGCGCGACCACGTCGTGCGGCTGTCACAGCAGCTCTACGGGGTTGACGGGCGACTGCAGCTGACTCGTGCCGCGCTGGCCTCCCTGCACTACCTGTCGGGCCGCTGGAGCCGGGCGGTGGCCGAGTCGGCCGCGGTGCTGGCCGAGCACCCGACGCGCGTCGACGTGCGGCTGCGCCTGGCCGAGGCCCTCTGGCGGCGCGGCGAGGACGCGCGGGCGCTGGCGGTCTGCCGGCAGGTGCTGGAGCAGGCGCCGCAGGCCATCGGCGCGCTGCTGATCATGGCCGCGGTCGAGCGCCGGCAAGGGAACGAGGCCGAGGCGGCGAAGCTGCGCGACGGGGCGCGGAGCGTTGATCCCCTGGGGGCACGCGCGGCCGAACTGCTGGCGGCGGTCCTGCCCGACGACGTTGCCTTCTTCGCACCGGCCGAGGCGCCGGTTCTGGAGGAGCGCGCGCCGGCGGCGGCGGAGCCGGAGATGCGCCGCATCGCGCCGGCGCCGGACTTCAGCGCGCCGCTGGCCGCGGAGCCTGCACCGAGCGCCGCGCCAGCCGAGGCGGAGATCCCCGCGTCCGAGCCCGCGCCGGCCGCCGAGGCACCGGTAATGTCGCTGGCCACCGACGCGGAGCTGGCGGCGGCGCGGCCGTCGGCGCCGTCGGCGCCGGGTGAGTTCGCCGACGTGCTCCAGTCGCTCGAGAACACGGGGCTGGAGCCCTTCCAGGCGCCGGACTTCGCGACCGGACCGGCGGCGACCAACGGGACGGCTCCGAAGCCGGCCACGGCCGCGGGCCAGGACCTGTCGGCGCTGCTCGAGATGCCGAGCGACGCCGATCTCGACGCGGCGCGGCCGGCGGCGGACGACCTGCGCGGGTACACCTCGCTGCTGCGGTCGCTCGAGGACACGGGTCTCGAGCCGTTCAGCGTCGAGGGTGAGGTCGTGGCGGAGGCACCGGCCATGGAGCCGGCGCCGGAGCCGGCCGCGGCGGCCGCGGACATTCCGGTCGCGGAGACCCCGGCGCCGCCGGTGGTCGCCGAAGCCCCGGCAGTCGCAGAGGCACCGGAGTCGCCGGTGGCCGCGGCGCCCGAGGGGACGGCGCCGGCCACGGCAGCTCCCGAGGCCGCCGAGCCGGCAGTGGCAAGCGTGCCGGGCGTGGCCGTCGACTGGGACGCGATCGACGACGAGATCCGGAATGCCATCCCGGGGGACATGCCGCACGGCTATACCGAGCAGCTGCGCTCGCTGGACGCGAGCGGGGTCGAGCCCTTCTCCTTTGACGGGGAGGAGATCCCGTTCTTCCAGCGCACGCGCGGGGCGAAGCAGAGCGCGTCGGAGCCCGCGGCTCCCGAGCCGCCGGCCGCCGAGGTGGTGACGGAGCAGCCGTCGGCGAAGCTCGCCGCCGAGGACGAGATACTGGACCTGGGCTCGCTGGAGCGCATCGATGAGGAGCCGGTGGAGCGCGTCGCGGCCGAGGTGCCGGTGGCGCCGGTTCCCGCGTCCGCCCCGGCAGCCGCGGAGGAGGACGCCGTGGTGGAGACCGCCCCCGTGGTCGCCGCGGAGCCGGTGGTGCTCGCGGAGCCCGCGGTGGCGGAGTCAGCGGCCATGGCGGCGGCGCTGGAGGTCGAGCAGCCGGCGGCGACCGGGCAGGCCGCGGTCGAGCAGGTGGTCGCGGAGTCCATGGTCGCGCCTGGCGGCGAGCCGCCGGCCGCGAGCGAGGGCTCGGTCCGAACGGCGTTCGACCGGCTGGGTGTGGGGACGGACCTGTTTGAGCGGGCGCGGGCGGCGAAGTCGGGGCTGGTGGCGGCGGGCCGCGTGGTCGGCGGGCGTTCACTGGCGGGGGATGAGCGCGCGCCCGAGCCCGCGCCGGAGCCGGCCGTGGCGGCACTGGCGGTCGAGGAGCCGGCGCCGGTGGCGCTGGACGATCCGGACGCGCGCCTGGAGCTGGCCGAGACCCTGGTGGAGTCCGGGCAGATCGAGGGGGCGCTCGAGGAGTTCCGTTGGATCTACCGGAACAAGCCGGAGTACGGCGAGCGGTTGATCCCCGGCCTGACCCGGGTGGCGAACTTGGGCGAGGGGGCGGCCACGGCGCACCGCCTGCTGGGGGCGATCTACCGCCGCCGCGGCGACGTGCAACTGGCGACCCGGCACTACGCCCTGTCGCTCGGACAGGAGCGACAGCCGACGGCAGGGAGACGCGGATGAACATGGAGGACGCGCTGCTCGGGCTCCTGGAGTACCGCGAGGTGCTTGGGGCGGTGGTGACGACCACCGACGGACTGGTCATCGCGACCGCTGGCGTCGACGGCGACGACGCCGAGGTGGCCGCGGCCGCCGGGTCGGCGCTGGCCAAGGTGCTGGCGCACAGCCAGGAGCGCGAGGGCCAGCTGGCCATGCGTAGCGGTGAGATCCACCTGGTGATGAGCGACGACCTGATGCTCGTGACGCTCACCGAGCGCGACGTCCCGGCCGATCGGCTGCGCGCCGTGATGCAGGGCGCGCTCGAGCAGGTTGGACGGGCGCTTCAGACGAGCGAGCAGCCTGCCTGAGCCGCGCCCGAGGATGCCTGTGATACCCTAGCGCCGCCGGCAGCTGCCGGCGGCGTTGTGTGTGCCGGCGAATACGGGAGCCAGGAGGGAGCCAGGGGTGGAGCGAACACTGATCATCGTCAAGCCGGACGGCGTGCAGCGCGGTCTGGCCGGCGAGATCGTCTCGCGCTTCGAGCGACGAGGTTTGAAGCTCGTGGGGCTCAAGCTGCAGCGGGTGAGCCGCGAGCTGGCGGAGCGGCACTACGGGGTGCACCGCGGGAAGCCGTTCTACCAGGGGCTGGTGGACTACATCACCTCCGGGCCGGTGGTGGTCGGCGTGCTGGAGGGACCGGACGCGGTCGCGGCCGTACGGAACACGGTCGGCGCGACCGACCCGGCAAAGGCCGCCGCGGGCACCATCCGGGGCGACCTCGGCGTCGCGATCGGGCGTAACCTGGTGCACGCGTCGGACGGCGCCGAGACGGCCGCGCACGAGATCGGCCTCTTCTTCCAGCCGGACGAGCTGGTGTCGTATAGCCGGGCGCTCGACCCCTGGATCCTCGAGGAGTAGCCGCGCGGCCGCTCAGGTTTCACGTGAAACATCCGCGCCACGTTTCACGTGAAACCTGCCGGCCTCCCCGGCCGGCACTCCCATCGCACATCCCGAGACTGCTCGGGACCTCCCCCGACCACCGCCAACGAAGACCTGATGCTCGCAGGGACGCCAGCCGGCCAGGCACGCCCGGCCTGTCGCCACGACCGGGCAGCTCCCTAGCTGTCGGTGATGTTGATCATGAGCGGCTGGGTGTTGTAGAAGGCGAGCAGCTCCGAGATCAGGTTGCGCAGCAGCCCGTCGCTCATCGACCCGTTGAGGCGGCGCAGCCCCTCGAAGGGGAGGGCCGCGAACTTCTCCTTCTGCGCACTCGAGCGCGCGTCGGTGCGCCAGCCGACGATGTTGAGCTGGGCGAAGACCGCCTCACCGTCGGTCAGGATGTCCAGCCCGTAGCGCGGGTCGAGATGGATGCCAAAGCAACCCGCGTCCTCGACGGTGTCGAACACGATCGGGTAGCCGTTCGGCGTCCGCGTCTCGTAGTCCCGCGCCACCACCTGGAACATCGGCAGCATGCGGTCCCGTAGCGCCCGTAGCTCCGCGAGCCCAACGACGGCGCCAGCCGCGCCCGGCGATCCCGCACTCATGGTTCGCCTCCCCTCACACGCCCGCGCGCATCCACATGCACGCACCCCCGGCTCAGTCCGTCGCCGCTCCGGTCCCACCCGCGCCGACCAGCGTCAGGGCGTCCGCCTCCTCCGGCCGCTCGGCCACGAGGTCGGCCCGCGACAGCCCGACGACGCGAAAGCCGAGCCCTACCGCCGGGCCGATCAGGAGTGCCGCCAGGATGGTGCCCGGGCCGAATCGCCCGCCCAGCACGATCCCGATCACGACCACGGTCGACTCGATCCCCCAGCGTGTCAACCCGATCGAGCGCCCGGTCAAGCGCACCATGACCAGGTTGAAGCTGTCGCGCGGCCCCGCACCGAAGCCCGCCTTGATGTAGAGCCCCGTCGCCAGTCCCAGGATCACGATTGCTGCCACGAGCATGCCGGCACGCGCCGGGAAGGCCTGTGCCAGCGGCACCCAGCCGTGCTCGAGGATCACGTCCATGAGGAAGCCGACCAGGAACATGTTGAGCACGGTGCCGATGCCCGGCCGGATGCCACCCAGCCAGCTCACGCCGATCATGATGAGGCCCACGAGCTGGCTTGCCTGGCCGATCGTCAGTGGGGTGTGACGCGAGATCCCGTCCTGGAAGACGGTCCACGAAGTCGCGCCGAGGTTGCTCTGCAGACTGAGCACGAGGCCGAGAGCGAAGAGCGCGAGGCCGGCGAGGAGGACCGCGAGCTGCGCGAACCAGCGCAGCCACTCGGCCAACGACCAGTCGCGTACCCGCCGCAGCGATGGTGCCTGCCAGCCGATCTGGGCCGCCCGCCGGCCCTGGCCCGTCGCTGCGGCGGCGCCCCGCGTACTCCGCATGCCCCGTACGCTCCGCACCACGTCGATCCCGCGTCCGCCATCACGCCACCGCCGGCTCCCGCCGGCTCCCGCCGGCCGACGGCGACTATACCACGCGTCCTCGGCGCGACCTCCCGGGAGGCGAGCGCGGCGAGGACGCCGATCCGATGGTCTGCGAGAATGGTGTGCCGCCGGGCGGTGCCGGCTCAGCCGGCGCGCCGACGCGAGGCGGCCAGGCTCTCCGTGTCGAGGCCACGCTCGCTCGACGTCGAGCGGTTCAGGTAGTGGAGGGAGAGGGCACCCAGGGTGATCTGGTCGCCGTCGCGCAGCACCGCGGAGCGGATCGGCGTGCCGTTGATGCGCGTGCCGTTGCGGCTCTCGCGGTCGACCAGCTCGTGGCGACCGTCGGGCCGCAGCGTGACCTCCGCGTGGTAGGCCGAGACGGTCGGATGGTCGAGGACCAGGTCGTTGTTCGGGTAGCGCCCGATGCGCACCCGCTGCTCGGTCAGGGGGAAGGGCTTGCCGCCGACCATCAGGCGCGGCGAGGTCACCTCGTGGCTACCGCCGCCGGACACGTCGGTAACGCGCGCCCAGAAGTCCGACAGCCGGTCGACCAGGTCCGGCGCGTAGATCGCCGCCGGCGCCGCCAGCACGAAGAAGAGCGCCGCCCCCGACACGGTCGGCAGCCAGTCCTCCTCGGCCCGGGTCGCCTCACGCGCCAGCCAGACCAGCTCGCCCAGCCAGACGAGGAACCCGAGCACGACGATGACGTTCAGCAGCGTGTGCCCGTGCATGACCAACCTCCTTCACCCCGTGCCCGCAGTATACGCCAGCCCCGCCCCGCGATGACCCCTCGTCACTGCCGAACGACGCCCCGTTCCCCGACCCGCGGCACGGCCAGTGCCGAACGACGAGCGTGCCGGCCGTGCCGGCGAATCGAGAGGAGCGCCGACCCCATGGATGAGCGCGCACGCGCCGACATTCTCGCCGAGATCCTCCGTGAGCGGCTGCCCGGCGTCGAGCGCGTCGTCGAGGAGTGGAGCGTCCCCGAGGCCGAGGCGGTGAGCTATGCCCAGCTCAAGGACCTCATCTGGCAGCTCGCCGCGCCACTCGGCCTGAGCATGCTCGGCTTCAGCGCCGCGGAGCACGCCCGGCAGGCCGGCGAGATCGACGTCGACCTCCAGGCCGGCCAGGCCCTCTTCGCCCGCGTCGGCCAGGACACCGGTCGCCTCCTGGAGCGCTTCGTCCGCGCGGCCGCCGACCTCCAGCCCTGAGGCTCGACCGCGTTAGCGGCGCCGCTCCCGGACGCCATCCCACGCGAGGGCCACCTGGTCCTCGATGGCCAGAACCGCGCCGGTCGCGTCGGCCGTCGTCCCCTCGAGCCGGCGCAGCGCCCGGCGGAACTCGTCGGCCACCAGGCGTCCGCGCTCTTCGTAGGCCCGGCGCTCCGCGTTCTCCCAGGCGTCGGCCAGCGCCACGATCAGCGCCCGGGCGTGCGCCGCGGACAGCTCGTTGACGATCATGGCCAGCGTGGCCCGGGCGGCGTCGTCGGGCCGGCCGTGCCGACCGAAGAGGACGCTCAGCCCGAAGATGGCCGGGACCCCCAGCTCCGCCGGCACCCGGTAGAGCAGCACCTGCAGGAGCTGCTGCTGGGTGGACTGCACGATGTCCCAGTAGAGGGGCGAGAAGCGCAGGAAGGCCCGGCGGTAGTCCTCTTCGTCGCCCGGACCCGGGAACAGCCGGCCCCACTCCTCCTCGCGGCGCGCCCGCAACTCGGCGGTCGTCGGCGCGGAGGCTCCGTTCCCGTTCCCGTGTCCGTTGTGGTGCGGCTGCGAGCGCCGAAAGATCGGCACGCCATCCCACCCCATTGACTCGTCAAGCGCTCGCGCTTCGGCGCCGTCCCGTGACGCCGCGACGGCCTCGCCCCGATCCCGGCCATGGCTAGGGCGAAGGATAGCAGAGCGCGGCTCGCCGCGGGCGGCTCAGGCCCGCTCTCGCGTCAGTGCCGGGGCCAGTGGGCGCAGCGCGCGCTCGGCCCAGGCCATGGCGGCGAAGAGGGGTACCACCAGCACCAGCCCGACGATCATGGGGCCGGTCGGGCGCAGCGCATACAGCCAGCCGGCCGCGAAGGGCGCGAGGGTCACGGCCACCCCGGCCACGATCTCGGCCAGCGCGTAGACGCGCCCGCGCAGGCGGTCCGGCGTCACCTCCCCGAGCGCGCTGTAGAAGCCGTTCCAGCTCGCGCCGTAGCCGCCGCGGAGCAGGTAGGCCAGCGCGTAGACCGGGAGGCCCGAGGCAACCAGCAGCAGGCCCAGCGTCCCCACCACCGCGCCCGTCGACAGCGCGATGCCGGCCAGCGGCCGCCGGAAGGGCCGGGTGCGGCTGATGACGACCCCGATCAGCGCCGTCCCGATCGCCGCGAGCGAGCCGAGCCAACCGAGCTGCTCCACGCCCACGCCGTGGACGTCCTGCAGGAAGTTAGGCAGGAGCGTCACGCCGACGCTCAGGACGAAGATCGTCGCGAACTGGAGGAGGAAGACGATCAGGATCGGACGCTGCGCCAGCGTCTCCCGGTAGGTCACCGGTGGCCCCTCGTGAACGACCAGCGGCCGCCGCGACACCGTCGCGAAGACCGTGACCGCGCCCGCCGTGAGGAGGGCGCTGAGGTAGAAGATCGCGTGGAGGCTGATGACCCCGGCAATGATGCCGCCGAGGATTGGCATGACCAGGTAGGAGCCCGACGGGCCGACCGTGTAGATCAGCGTGAAGGCGCGCGTCCGCGCCCAGCCGTTCCCGGCGCGCTCAGCGATGAGGTTGGAGATGGACGGGAAGGCGACGGTAGCCGCGGACAGGACGACGATGCCCGGCAGCAACTGCCACCAGCGCTGGGCCACGCCGATCAGGACCAGCCCGACGACGGCGAAGGCACGGCCGCCGGCCGCGAGACGCTCCGGGTGCACCCGATCGCCGAGCGGCCCGCTCGGCAGGAGGAAG
>DASSZN010000269.1:0-12403 GCA_035702805.1 Thermomicrobiaceae bacterium
CTAGTCGTGGGGAAGGAGTTCGGCCGCCTCGACGCGGGCCCCCGCCGTGGCCAGCGGGACGTCCAGGCTGGTTCCGCCCAGGTGGTAGCGGCTCGCCACGTCGGCCATCGCGGCGGCGACCGCGGCCGCCCGCTCCGGCGCGACCAGCGCCAGCACCGACGGGCCGGCACCGCTCAGCGAGGCACCGTAGGCGCCGCTCGCGCGTGCCGCGGCGATCATCTCGGGCAGGTACGGGTAGAGCATCGTCCGGTACGGCTGGTGCAGCCGGTCGTCCATCGCCAGACCCAGCAGGTCGAGCTCGCCACTTCCCAGGGCCAGCACCAGCAGCGCGCAGCGGGCCGCGTTGGCCACCGCGTCCGCGCGCGGGATCTCGGCCGGCAGCACGGCGCGCGCGTCGCGCGTCAGCCCGGCGCGGTCCGGGACGAACAGCGTCGCGCGCGGCTCGACGGCCAGCGGCACCCGGTGGGCCACGACCCGCTCACCGTCCCGCACCACCACCACCACGCCACCGTACAGCGCCGCCGCAACGTTGTCGCCGTGCCCCTCGACGGCGGTGCCCAGCCGCAGGATCGCGTCTTCGTCCAGCGGGTTCCCCAGCAGGTGGTTACCAACGAGCAGGCCGCCGACGAGCGCCGCGGCGGAGCTTCCGAGGCCACGCGCCACCGGGATGTCCGCGCGAACGCTGACCTGGCAGGCCGGGAGCTCGCGTTCCGCCAGACGTGCCGCCTGCCGCATGCCCGCCAGCACCAGATCCTCGCCGCCGCCGAGGTCGGGCCCGCCCACCCGCCGCGACCCGCCGGCGGGCATCTGCACCACGTCAATCCTGAGCGGAAGGTCGATCGCCACCGCCAGCGCGTCGAAGCCGGGGCCGAGGTTGGCGCTGGAGGCCGGTACCGTCACGCTAAAGCGCATCGGCCAGCACCGCCTCGAGCGCCGCGAGCGTCGGGTCGATCACGACGGGGCGGTTCGCCAGCGGGTGCCCCTCCGAACCGGGCCCGAGGTGGTAGGCCATCACCGCGTCCGCGTCCTTCATCAGGTGCCCGGTCAGGACCCCGGCGACGAACGCGTTGGGCGGGATCGTCCCGGCCACTACCAGCTTGCGCAGTCCGGCCAGCGTCGCCGCCGAAGCCGGCTCGCAGCCGATCCCCGCCCGGTCGATCATCGCCTTCGCATCCAGGATCTCGGGGTCGGTGACTGCCTCGACCACACCGTCGGTCAACTCGACGGTGCGGCGTGCCTTGGGGTAGCTGACCGGGTCGCCGATGCGGATCGCCGTCGCGACCGTGTCGGCCAGGACCGGCTCGTAGTCCTCCCAGCCGCGCCGGTAGGCCGCGTAGAAGGGCGCCGCGCCGGCCGCCTGGATCACGGCGATGCGCGGCAGTCGGGTCAGCAGCCCAGCCGCCTGCAGGTCCATCAGCGCCTTGCCGAAGGCGCTCGAGTTGCCGAGGTTCCCGCCCGGAAGCACGACCCAGTCCGGCAGCCGCCAGTCGAGCTGGTGGAGCAGCTCGAAGAGGATGGCTTTCTGTCCCTCGAGCCGGAACGGGTTGATCGAGTTCAGCAGGTAGATGCCGAACGCGCGAGCCGCGTCCTGCACCAGCGCCATCGCCGAGTCGAAGTCGCCGCGCACCTGCACGATGCGCGCGCCGTAGGCGATCGTCTGGCCCAGCTTGGCGGCGGAGATCTTCCCCTCGGGGATGAAGACGACGGCCGGGATGCCGGCCGCCGCGGCGTAGGCGGCGACCGAGGCCGAGGTGTTCCCGGTCGACGCGCAGGCCACCAGGCGCGCCCCGACCCACTTCGCGTGGCTCGCGGCCACGGTCATGCCGCGGTCCTTGAAGGAGCCCGTCGGGTTCTCGCCCTCGTGCTTGAGGGCGAGGCGCGCGACGCCGGCCCAGCGGGCCAGCCCCGCGTCCTCGTAGAGGTTGGTGTTCCCCTCCGGCTTGGACACGATCGCCGCCTCCGGGATCGGCGGCAGCAGCTCGCGGTAGCGCCAGACACCGCTGTGGTCGACACCGCGCATCGCCACCAGGCGGCGGTCGAAGGCCGCTCGGTCCACCGGCTCGCTCAGGTCGAGCGCCACGTCGAGGAGCCCGCCGCAGGCGCAGCGGGTCACCAGCCGATCGGCCGGGTACCGCTCGCCGCACTCCATGCACCGTAGCTCCACCGCCGCCCCATCCTCTCCGCTGCCGGCCTGGCTACTGCCGACCCGTCGAACGACGACGGCACAGGCAGGGTGCCTGTGCCGCGCCAGATGCGCTCGTGATCGCGGCGCGTCGCCGCGGGTGCCCGATGCCCTACAGCGTGTGCTGCGGGTCGATGGCGTCGCGCAGGCCGTCGCCGATGTAGTTGATGCTCAGCACGGCCAGGAAGATCATGATGCCGGGGAAGAGCACCAGGTAGGGCTGGATCTGGATGTAGTCCTGCGCGTCGTAGAGCAGCCGGCCCCAGGTCGGCGTGTCCGGCGGGAAGCCGAGACCGAGGAAAGACAGGGTCGACTCGGTGATGATCGCCGCGCCGACGCCCAGCGTCGCCGCCACGATCACCGGGCTGAGCGTGTTGGGCAGGATGTGCTTGAAGATCAGGCTGTTGGTGTTGGCGCCGATGCAGCGCGCCGCCTGAATGAACTCCATCTCCTTCACCGACAGGAAGGAGCCACGGACCAGACGGGCAACCGGCATCCATGCCAGGCCACCGATGACGACCACGATGAGGATGAAGATTCCGAACAGCGTCCCCAGGGCTTTCGTCAGGCTGTCACGGAACAGGTAGATGATCAGCAGCAGCAGCGGCAGCGTCGGGAGAGCGAGGAACAGGTCGGTAATCCGCATCAGCACCGAGTCGAGGAAGCCGCCGAAGTAGCCCGACACCGCCCCGACGAGCGTGCCGAGCGAGATCGAGACGAGCATGGCGACGACCCCGACGGCGATCGAGACGCGGCCGCCCCACATGATCTGCGCCAGCTCGTCGTGCCCGAGCGCGTCGGTGCCCATCGGGTGAGCCAGGGAGGGCGCCTGGCCGGCTCCGGCGATATCGATGGCCATCGTCGACTTGCCGTAGATCGCCGGCCCGAAGACCGCGAACAGGATCAGGAAGATGAAGACGAAGGTGCCGCCCAGCGCCATCGTGTGCCGGCGATACTGCCGCCAGGCGTTGCTCCAGAGCGACCTCGGTTTCTTCGCTCCCAGCCCGTGGAGTTCCCCGAGCTTTTCCGCGGGAGCCGCCTGGGTGGTGGCCCGCGAGTCGCTGACCTCAGACATCGAACCCTGCCTCCTCGCCTACACCCAGAGCGGCTGCTACGAGTACTTGATCCGCGGATCGAGGATGCCGTAGACCACATCCGCGATCAGGTTGAAGACCACGACCAGGACCGCGAAGACGAACGAGATCGCCATGATCACCGGCGTGTCGCTGGAGTTGATCGACGCGATCAACAGCGAGCCCATGCCGGGAACCCGGAAGATCTGCTCGGTCACGACGGCGCCGGTGAAGACGCCCGGTATGCTCAGGGCGATGATCGTCACCACCGGGATGAGCGCGTTACGCATGGCGTGGCGCGTGATCACCGTGTAGGCCGTCAGCCCCTTGGCCCGCCCGGTGCGAACGTAGTCCTGGTGAATGCACTCCAGCATCGACGCCCGCACGTAGCGCGTCAGCGCGGCCGTCTGGAACAGTGCCAGCACGGCTACGGGCATGATGCCCTGTTTTATGTGGTCCCAGAACCCCAGTAATCCGGGCGTACTGATCGTCGTGTTGTAGATCATCGGGAGCCAGCCCAGCGCGATGCTGAAGAGCATGATGGCCAGCAGCCCGGTAAAGAAGGTGGGCAGGGAGAACCCCATGAACGCGATGGTCGTCATGGTGATGTCAAAGCCGGAGTACTGTTTCACGGCTGAGATGACGCCGATTGGTATGGCGATCAATACCGACAGGAGGTACGCAGTGCCGATGATCTCGAGGGTGGTCGGGAGGCGCTGCTCGAGCAGTCCGAGCACGGGAGAGCGGCTGGTGAAGGAGTATCCGAAGTTACCCTGGAGCATCGAGGTGAACCATTTGGCGTAGCGCACGGGGACCGGTTGATCCAGCCCCAGGTCCTTGCGCAGCTGCTGCCGCACCGCCGGCGGGATCGCCGGGTTCAGCGCGAACTCGGCCAGGGGATCGCCCGGTGCCAGCGCCAGGATGGTGAAGATCACCATGCTGATGGCAATCAAGGTCGGGATCGCGACCAGCAGCCGTCGAACCAGGTACCTGGTCATCTCCCCTGCATCTCCCAACTCTGCTGCGACAGCAACCGGTCTGACGTCCCAGCGTGCCAGAACACCGTGCTCACCGAGATGCCATCACCGGCGATAGCCACCTTGGGGTTCCGATAATACTACGGTCAAACGGACCACGCTAGATTTCGTGGACCGCAAACCCAGGGCAACGACTGGTCGATTGACGAGTGTCCGGCGGGCCGAGCTCCGGGTCCACGCCCATCACCGCCCCGTGAATGGGCTAACGCTGTGCTCGGACCCCTAGCATACCCCATCGCACCGCGATGTCCATAGTCATGGCAATCGCCCGCGAGTCGGGGGTTCGCCGACGTGAGCCCGCCGGGCTCCTCGGATGCACCGCGCACGGCAGAGGGCCGCCCGGACAGGGCGGCCCTTCGACCGGGAACGGGCGGTGGTCGGGTCAGACGCGGCGGGCTATGCCTCGGCCGCGGTACCCGACGTCGCCATCGCGCTCCAGACGCCCAGCACGACGATGACGGCGCCCACGATGATGTCGTCCCAGAACACCGCGGCGGAGCCGGTGTTGTGGTAGATCCACGGGGAGGCGATCATCCAGGCGCCGAGGGCGATGATGATCCAGCTCAGCCAGGTCGTCGCCCGCGGGCCCCAGACCCGTATCGCCGCCAGCACCGCCACGATGGCGCCGACCACGATCGCGTTCCACATCGATCCGCGCAGGGGTGCGTAGCCGAGCACGAATGGCGCGATGATCAACCAGATGCCGGCAATGACGGTCAGCCCGCTTGCGGCGGCGTTCTGGCCGCTACGGGACGACCAGGTATTCCTCGGGTTCATGTCAGGCGCTCCTCTCAGCGAAGGAGCCGGGGGCGGTGCCGTACGGGGTATCCGCTGGGTCCGGATTGCCCGGTGCCCTCTCCCCGCGACGGCCGGCCGCCCGTCCACCCGTGCTGCCGGACGGCTCCAGCCCTCCTCGCGCTCCATCCGTCCCACTGGATGCTCCGCGGCGCCGCATCGAGCATCCCTTCCCGAGGTGCAAGTGGCGTTCCAGAAATCGATAGTGCCTCGCTACTCACCGCCACGTCCCCCACGGTCGGTTGTCATGACACCTGCCGTCGGCCGTTGACAGCCAACCCGCCGGCCCCCTAGACTGCCGCGACGTGGCCCGGCACAGCCCGCCGACTCCGCGCTTGACCGACGTCGCTACGGCGAGACCGGGCGGGCGGCGCCAGTCCCGGGGCGTGGACGTAGACGCAAGGAGGTGCCCGTGGGAGCGGTGGAGACCCAGTCCAAGAGCCAGATGATCCGCGAGCAGATGCCCGCGACGCTGAAGTACGCCTACCTCAATACCGGCACGTTCGGCCCGCTGCCGCGCGCCTCGATCGAGGCCATGCAGGCCTACCAGCAGGACGAGCTCGCCGAGGGCCGCATCGGCTCGGCCGGCTACCAGCGCGGCTTCGAGGCGCGCAATATGGCGCGCGCCGAGGTCGCCAAGATCTTCAACTGCCCGCCGGACAACGTCGCGCTGACCCGCCACACCACCGACGGCATGAACATCGGCATCCTCGGCCTCAACTGGCAGCCCGGTGACGAGCTCATCATCAGCGACATGGAGCACCCCGGCGGCCAGATCCCGGCCTACAACGTCGCCCGCCGCTACGGCGTCACGCTGCGCCTGGCCCGCCTGGGCGACGGCACCGGCGACGTCGTCGGCAAGATCGAGCGACTGATCAGCCGCCGCACCCGCATGATCGTCGTCTCCCACCTGACCTGGAACACCGGCACCGTCCTCCCGCTGGCGGATATCGTCGCCATGGCCCATCGCCACCATGTCCTGGTGGTCGCGGACGCCGCGCAGTCGGCCGCCTCCGTGCCGGTCGACCTGCCCGCGATGGGCATCGACGTCTATGGCGCGCCGGGACAGAAGTGGATGTGCGGCCCCGAGGGGACCGGCGCGACCTACGTCTCCGACGAGGCGCTCGACGTGATCCAGCCGACGGTGGTCGGCTACATGTCGATGGCCGGGCACGGTATGGAGACGGCGGGCGGCTACTTCCTGCCCGGTCCCGGCGCCCACCGCTTCGAGGTCGGCGGCGCCAACGGCCCGGCCATGCTGGGCCAGGCGAAGAGCGTCAACTTCATCAACGAGACGGTCGGCCTGGACTGGGCCTACCGGCGCATCGTTCAGCTCGGTCAGTACGCCTGGGACGGCCTGTCGAAGATCGATGGCGTGACGATGATCACGCCGAAGGACCAGATGGCGGGGCTGACCTGCTTCAACCTCGCGGGGATCGAGCCCCCGGCCCTGGTCGAGAAGCTCGTCGAGCACGGCGTCGTCATCCGCTACATCGGCACGCCCCTCTGCGCGCGCGTCTCGACCGGCTTCTACAACACCGAGGAGGACGTCGACCGGCTCGTCGCCGGCGTCGAGGAGATCAAGCGCTCGCTCTGACCGACGCCACTGCGGGCGCCGCGCAGGCGGCGCCCGGTCGGTCGCACGCTCGGGAGGGATGGACCGCCGATGACGACCAACTCGCAGGGGCTGCTGCTGGCCGACCTGTCGTGGCCGGAGATCCGGGAGATCCGCGACAAGGTGGACATCGTCCTCCTGCCGGTCGGCTCCAACGAGCAGCACGGGCCGAACCTGGCCGTCAAGATGGACATCGCCTCGTGCGCCGAGTTCTGCCGCCGCGCCTCGGCCCGCATGTACCCGCGCCTCGCGGTGGCGCCGGCCGTGCCCTGGGGCGTCTCCTTCCACCACATGAACTTCCCCGGCACGATCACCCTCTCGACCGAGACCTTCATCCAGGTGCTGGTCGAGGTGATCGGCTCGCTCTACCACCACGGGTTCGAGCGCTTCCTGATCGTCAACGGCCACGGGGGCAACGTGCCGGCCATGAACGTCGCCGCCATGCGCGCCCGGGAGGAGCTCGAGGTCCCCTTCGTCGGCGCCTGCTCCTACTTCTCGTTCGGCGACCCGGCGATCACCAAGCGCTACGTCAAGTCGGAGATCACCGGGCACGCCTGCGAGGTCGAGACGGCCCGGGCCATGGAGCTGGTGCCGGAGGTGGTCAAGAAGGATTCGCTCGCGCCCGGCGAGATCACCGACCTGTCGCGCGGCTTCCAGCGCCAGGCGCGCAAGTACAACGTCAGCATCCCCTACCGCTTCGACCAGCTGACGCGCAACGGCGCGCTCGGTGACGCCACCCAGGCCACGCCGGAGTTCGGGCGCGAGCTGATGCAGAGCGCGCTCGACAACTTCGTGAAGTTCTGCGAGGACCTGGTGGAGGCCAACCCGGTCTGATCCGCGGTGGGACGACGGAGGTGAGCATGGACCGCGACGAGTTCCTGGAGGCGACCGAGGAGAGCCACCGCGAGATCCTGGCGCGTCTCGACAGCCTGGACGACGCGGCGCTCGAGCGCCCGGGCGCCTCCGGCTGGTCGCCGCACGACCTGCTCGCCCACCTCGCCGTCTGGTACGACACCGCCACCGAGCGCCTCGGCTACATCGCTGCCGGCCGCGCCGGCGAGATGCCCCAGCTCGGTCGCGACGAGGTGGACGCCATCAACGATCGGGCGATCGCCCGGGACCGCGCGCTGACGCCCGCCCAGGTCCGGCAGCGCTACCGGGCGTCGTACGACGCGCTGCTGTCGGCGCTGCGGTCCCTGCCGCCAGATGCCTGGAGCGACGAGGGTACCCGCGCGGTGATCGAGCGGCGGATCGGCACGCCCGCCTTCCGCCACGCGGCGTCCCACCTCGCCGACCTGTAGCGGCGTCGCTACTCGACGACCTCGACCTCGACCTCGGGCACGAACCCGAAGGTCTCCCCGACGGCGGTCCGCACCCGGTCGATGATCGCCCGCACGTCCGCCGCCCGCGCGCCGCCCAGGTTGACGATGAAGTTGTTGTGCTTCTCGGACACCTGCGCGCCGCCAACGCGGTAGCCGGCCAGCCCCAGCCGGCCGATCACGAACCCCATCGAGACCTTGCCGTGCCAGGCGCTCCGGACCCGGTCCTCGATGTCCGGCCAGACGGAGAGCACCGCTGCCACCTGCTCGGGCCGGTTGATGTTCTTGAACACCGAGCCGCAGTTCGGGTACTCCATCGGGTGGCGCGCCCGGCGGTAGGCGATGTTCGCCGCGTACTCCTCCCGCGCGGCCGCCAGTCTCGCCTCGTCGGCCGGCGCCAGGCGCAGCGACACCGTCGCCACGATCGCGTCCCGCTCCTGCTTCACCCGGCTGTCCCGGTAGGAGAAGTCGAGCGCGGCGTGGTCCAGCACCTCCCGGCGGCAGCCGTCCGCCCGAAAGCGGACGATCTCCGCCCGCTCGCAGCTGTCCTTGATCTCGCCGCCGAAGGCGCCCACGTTGCCGCGCACCCCGGCGCCGACCGTGCCGGGCAGGCCGCCGGCCCAGGCCAGCCCCACCAGCCCCCGGTCGTGGGCGGCGCGGATCACGTCGTCGAGCACGACCCCGCCGAAGGCCTCCACCAGGTCTGGCTCGGGAAATCGCACCTCCGCGGCGGTGCCGTTAGCGATCCGCACCACCGCGCCGTCGAAGTAGTCGTCGCTGAAGACCAGGTTGGAGCCCAGCCCGACCACGAAGACCCGCGCCGGCCGCGTCGACTCGACGAAGTCGACCGCGCGCGTCACGTCCTCGGCCGAGCCCACCTCCAGCAGGTAGCGCGCGGTCCCGCCGATGCGGTACCAGAGCACGTCGGACAGCGGGACGTCGTGGCGGACCTTCATCCGGGCAGGCTCCCAGCCGGCTCCGGGCGCGCGCCCGGGCGGTACGAACTCGTCGGCAAGGTCTACCGCGCGGCCGGCGTCCCCCGCAAGGCGGCCTGGCGGCGCGGCTCCCGTCTGCTATGGTTCGACGATCGCGCGCGACCGTGCCGCGACCGCACGCCGGGAAAGGACGCCGCGATGGCCGAGACCCCGCACGGGCGTTGGCCGTCCGGGCACCGGGCCGCCCTCGTCGTCTCGATCGATGTCGACGCCGAGTACGGCATCGTCAACGCCAACGGGCCGGACGACTGGTTCTGGCGCTCCCAGGCCCGCTACGACCTCGACGCCGGCATCTGGCGCCTCCTCACCATCCTGGGCGACTTCGACGTCAGCGGCAGCTTCTGCTGGGTCGGCCGCGCCGCCGAGGATCGGCCCGACGCGGTGCGCGCCGTGCACGACGGCGGCCACGAGATCGCCACCCACGGCTGGGACCACCGGCACTACACGCCGATGTCCGCCGACGAGCAGCGGGACGACCTCCTCCGCACCCGCGACGCCCTCGGGGGGATCACCGGCGAGCGGCCGGTCGGCCACAAGACGCCCGGCTGGCGCTTCAACGAGCAGACGGTGCCGGTCCTCCAGGCGCTCGGCTTCCGCTGGAACATGGACGTCGCCTCCGCCGACCTCCCCTCCCTGATGCGCCCCGACCCGGCGCGACCGCCCCTCGTCCAGCTGCCGCCGTCGCGCCTCTGGGACGACTACACCTACTTCGTCGACGCCACCGTGCCGCCGCGGCACGCCTTCGAGATGTGGCGCGACGACATCGACGTCCTCCGCCAGGAGGGCAAGCTGATGTGCCTCACCCTCCACCCCTTCGTCGGCGGCCGACCGGGGCCGTCGCGCGCGCTGACGATGCTGCTCGACTACGTCGTCGGGCTGGGCGACGTGTGGATCGCCCGGGCCGACCACGTCGCCTTCTGGTGGCTCGAGCAGGAGAAGCCGCGCGCGGCCGCCGGCAGCGCGTAGCAGCTCGCCCTGTCCGGGTCCTTCTGGACCGGTTCCGGAGGGGTACCGCCGGGCTACGCGTCGCCGGTAGCAGTTCATGGGCTGCCGCGACGCCTGCTCGCCGCCGCGCACCGGTAAGCGTCCGGCCGTCCGCTCCATCCCCGCGCTCAGCAGCGAGTTTTCCCAGCCGTGCCGCGGATCGTGCCGCTGCCGGAAGGCGCCGGCACCGCGGCCCGACTCCGCCTATCAGATATTTGGTACCGCATAAATTTAGACAGAACGTAGCCAAGATTGGCTATTCGACACGGTCCTGTTGCGCGAGCCGGTACTACGTTTGTCGCGTTTGACACGGGACCCCTCCTACGATGCAGACAGGTGGATCGACGACGCAGGAGCTGGCAACCGTCGTGAGCAAAGGCAGATCCGATTCCGGACTGGCGCACGTGGCGGGAGCCGGCATTCGCGAGCGGCCACGAGGGAGGGCGTGAGCAGCCTGCCGCGACCCCGATCCCAGCGGGGGAGTGCTGGGAAGAGGTCTGGACAGAAGTCGAGGGAGGTCACGATGTTACGGTTCAAACACTGGCGTTTCCTGGGAACCCTGGTGCTGGTGCTGATGATGGCCCTGCCGAGCGTGGCGCTCGCCAAGAAGGGGCCGCCCGCCACGGAGGCCACCAACAACCTGTCGGTGCCGACGGTCATGTACGGCGTCGGCTCGTTCAGCCCAACATGCGGGACACTGGCGACACCGAGCGCCCTGTCCGCACCGACCGGCACCCCCACCGAGTACCCGGTCGACTCCGGCGACTACTACTACCTGCAGGGCACGAGCACGTGGCAGGCCCAGTGCTTCACCGATACGACCGACCAGATCGGCGCGTCGGTTGACTGGGGCGACAACCTCGAGGGGACGGCTCTCAAGGCGGGTACCCCGATCCGCGTCGAGGTCGGCCTGCTCGACCCAACGCTGACGGATACTCTCGGCGCGGCCGTGACCGTCCCCGACATGCAGGGCTACAACGTGCTCAAGCTGAACGAGGCACTGTCGGACAAGGACTCGCCGTACGGCACGCTGGCAACGCAGGCGTCGGATGGCACCTGGTCCGCCACCGACATCCTCAACACGACGAATGGCGTTGGCGCGCGAGCGTATGACCCGGACGCCACGTTCAGCCTCTACAACACGACGACCAGCACCTACGTGGTGGCACCCGGCACGGCGTTTACCGCCGAGATCAACGCCACCGGCAAGATCGTCTACGGCTACAACTGGGGCATCGGCGGCCACGGCGTGAAGTCGCTGCCGACGGCGGGCGTGTACGTGCTGACCTTCTCCACGCCGCACATCCATCTCACCGTGACCAACGGCACCGTGAGCGCTGGCGGCCACACCGCCTCGCTCGAGTTCACGGTGGCGCCGAAGAAGTAGGCGCCCACCGCATTTCAAGCTAGGGAGGAACGCACAGCCCGCGGCATCGACGACGATGTCGCGGGCCTCTTCGTGCCCCGGAACCGGCGGGCCGGTTGGTCGCCGCCCCCACCCGTGCTACGCTGACGGTGAGGATGTGATGAGTCCGGGTACGCATGAGTGAGCGAGGAGCAGGGATGGCCGGGGATCTGATCTTCGTCAACGGGCACGTCATGACCGGGTCCGGGAGGCCGAGCGGGGCCACCGCCGTCGCCGTGCGCGACGGGCGCATCGCCGCCGTCGGCGACGAGAGCGACGTCCGCCCGTTCCGCGGCAGCGGCGTCGAGGTCGTCGACCTGCGCGGCCGCACCATCACGCCCGCCTTCAACGACGCCCACTGCCACCCGATGAGCGTCGGCTTCTCCCTGCGCCAGATCGACGCCGGCACCCCGCCCAACGCCACCGTCGGCGACATCGTCGCCCGCGTCGCCGCGCGCGTCCGCGAGGTCCCCGCCGGAACCTGGGTGCTCGCCCGCGGCTACGACCAGGCCCGCCTGGCCGAGAACCGCCACCCCAGCCGCCACGACCTCGACCCGATCTCGCCCGACCACCCGGTCCTCGTCGTGCGCGCCTGCGGCCACATCGGCGTCGTCAACAGCCGCGCGCTGGCGATCGCCGGCATCGACCGCGGCACGCCCGACCCCGAGGGCGGGACCATCGACCGGGACGAGCACGGCGAGCCGACCGGCGTCGTCCGCGAGGCCGCCCTCAAGCTGGCGCGCGAGGCGATCGCGCTGCCCGGCGCGGAGCAGATCGCCGACGCCCTGCGGGCCGCCGGCCGACGCTACCTCTCGGAGGGGGTCACCAGCGTGGCCGAGGCCGGCATCGGCCGAGACGCCGAACTGCAGGCCTACCAGACGCTGGCCCGGGCCGGCGAGCTGCCGGTGCGCACCTACCTGATGATGATGATCGACGAGACGCTCGAGCCCCTGGCCAGGCTGGGCCTGCGCACCGGCTTCGGCGACCCCTGGCTGCGG
>DASSZN010000274.1:0-4554 GCA_035702805.1 Thermomicrobiaceae bacterium
CGCTTTGCGCGGATCTGGCACTCCATCCAACGCCGCCAGTAACCCCCTATACTTGCCCGCGTCCATCGCCGCCCTCCCTGTCTGCGTGTCACCGCTTCAGGGATTGTCGGCGATGGTCCCCTGACTTTGAAATCGCCCTGAGGCCGATCCCGGCTCCGCGCCGTCGTTCGTGGCGCGGCGGGGCTACTCCACCGCGCCCAGCGAGAGCACCATGTGCACGTCCTCCGGCTCGCGCTCGAACAGCTCCGGCAACGGCTCGTCCGCCAGTCGGAATCCCAGGCTCTGGTAGAACCCGACGGCGGAACGTGACGGGGTCGCCGAGACGTAGACCCGCCGCGCACCGCTCCGTCGCGCCCGGTCCAGCAGCTCCACCACCAGACGACGGGCAACCCCCGCTCGGCGGTAGGGTCGGCTGACGAACAGCGCGGCGAGCTCAGCCATGTCGCGACGGACTCGGTCGCGAAGCACCACAACGCCGACCATCGTCATGGCGTCGAACGCGCCCCAGGCCGCTCCGCCGTCGTCCAACGCCACGCGCCACCCGGCGACCATGGCGTCCCAGGATGCGCGCGAGCGCGGCCGCCGCGTCCACGCTTCCGGCACGAGGACGAGGCACTGCCCGTCGACGCGGTAGATGGCGTCGTCGGTCTCGGTCATGTCGATGTCGTACACGCCGGTCAACTCATCCGCGTGCAGCTCGCGCACGGTCACGGGGCTCGTCAACGTCATCGTCCCCTCACGGCAGATGCGGTACCCCCGACGCGGCCGGCGAGCCCGAGCACTCCACGTGGCCCGATTTGACGCCGAGTCCGGGCAATGGTATCAATGAAGGAACACCCGCGCGCGGCGCGGGGCAGCCTGCGACCGGGAGGAGTACGTCGCCACCTCCGCGACAGAGAGCCGGGGCCACCGACTGAGAGCCCCTGGCGACGGAGAGCGGCGGAAGTCGCCCGCGAGGCCGGTGGTCGAGGCGGTGGCAGTGCCGCCGCGGTAGGTCGCCGCGGGTACGCCCGTTACAGCGTCAGAGCGCGGTAGCTCGCGTCGACCGTGGAGCTGCCGAAGCAAGGTGGTACCGCGGCGAAGGCCGTCCTTGTCATGAGGACGGCGTTTTTTGTGCTCACCGATCTCGGCGGTACCTCCGCCGGACCACACGACGCGCGGAGAGGTGGACGTCATGGCAGATACGGGGCACGGCGACGAGCTCGCCAGGACCTACAACCCGGCGGCGGTCGAGTCGCACTGGTACGACTGGTGGGACGCCCAGGGCTACTTCACGCCGCGCATCGACCCGGACCGCCGTCCCTTCGTCATCGTCATGCCGCCGCCGAACGTGACCGGCGAGCTCCACATGGGGCACGCCCTGTTCGTGGCGGTCGAGGACATCCTGACCCGCTGGCATCGCATGAAGGGCGACCCAACCCTCTGGCTGCCGGGCGCCGACCACGCCGGCATCGCCGGGCAGTGGGTGGTGGAGAAGGAGATCGCCGCCGAGGGGCTGTCCCGCCACGATCTCGGCCGCGACCAGTTCCTCGAGCGCGTCTGGTCGTGGATGGAGCGGTACCGGGGGCGCATCCGCGAGCAGCTACGCATCCTGGGGGCGTCGTGCGACTGGTCGCGCTTCACCTTCACCATGGATCCGGCGCCGTCGCGCGCCGTGCGCACCGCGTTCAAGCGGCTCTACGACCAGGGCTTGATCTACCGCGGCGAACGGATGATCAACTGGTGCCCCCGCTGTATGACGGCCCTATCAGACCTCGAGGTGAACTACGACGAGGTCCACGGGCACATCTGGCTGCTGCGCTACCCTCTCGCCGACGGCGACGGCTACGTCGAGGTCGCGACCACTCGCCCAGAGACCATGCTGGGCGACACGGCGGTTGCCGTCCACCCGGGTGACGAGCGCTACACCGGAGTGATCGGCAAGCAGGTCCGGCTCCCGATCATGGACCGGCTCATCCCGATCGTCGACGACGAGGCGGTCGATCCCGAGTTCGGCAGCGGCGCGGTGAAAGTCACGCCCGCCCACGACCCGAACGACTTTGAGATCGGGCAGCGCCACGACCTGCCGGCTATCAACATCCTGAACGAGGATGGCACCCTCAACGACAACGCCGGACCGTTTGCCGGGCAGTCCATCCAGGAGGCCCGGCACAACGTCGTCGCGGAACTCCAGCGCCTCGGCTATCTGGTGCGCGTCGACGAGCACATCCACTCGGTCGGGCAATGCGACCGCTGCGGCACCGTCGTCGAGCCCCTGATCAGTCTGCAGTGGTTCGCCCGGATGGCGCCGCTCGCCGCGCCGGCCATCCAGGTCGCGCGTGACGGCACGGTGGAGTTGTTGCCCGAGCGCTTCACCGGCATCTACCTGCACTGGATGGAGAACGTCCACGACTGGTGCCTCTCGCGCCAGCTCTGGTGGGGCCACCGCATCCCCGTCTGGTACTGCGGTAACTGCGGCGCGGTGATGGCGACCGCCGAGCCGACCCTGGAGCGATGCGACGAGTGCGGCAGCACTGACGTGGTCCAGGACCCCGACGTGCTCGACACCTGGTTCAGCTCCGGGCTGTGGCCCTTCAGCACCCTCGGCTGGCCGGACGACACCGAGGACCTGCGCTACTTCTACCCGGGGACCGTTATGGAGACGGGCTACGACATCATCTTCCTCTGGGTGGCCCGCATGATCTTCCTGGGGCTCGAGTTCATGGGCGAGGCGCCCTTCTCGACCGTGTACTTCCACGGCACGGTGCGGGACGAGGCAGGCCAGCGCATGAGCAAGACCAAGGGCAACGTGCTCGATCCCACGAAGATCACCGCCGACTACGGGAGCGACGCACTGCGCTTCACCCTGATCACGACCGGCGCGCCCGGCGCCGACCTCAAGCTCAGCGTGCAGCGGGTCGAGGCCGGCCGCAACTTCGTGAACAAGATCTGGAACGCGTCACGCTTCGTGCTGCGCGCGCTCGACGGGGGGGGCGTGCCGACCGGGCGCGACGGCTCGATCAGCCCGCCGCACGAGCACCTGTCGCTCGCCGACCGCTGGATCCTGAGCCAGCTGGCGACGGTGACTGCCGACGTCACCCAGTTGCTCGAGGCATTCCAGCTAGGCGAGGCCGGCCGGCGGCTCTACGAGTTCCTCTGGTCGGAGTACTGCGACTGGTACATTGAGGCCACCAAGGTCGCGCTCAACGGCGCCGACCCGGCGGCACAGGCGGCGGCACGCCATACACTGGCTTACGTCCTGGAGCGCTCGCTACGCCTGCTCCACCCACTCATGCCGTTCGTCACCGAGGAGCTCTGGCAGCACCTGCCGCATGCTGGGGAGAGCATCATGGTCGCTCCCTGGCCGGAAACGGACGAGGCCCATCGCGACGCGCGCGCCGATCGCGAGTTCGGCTTCCTGATGGACGCGGTGCGCGCGATCCGGAACGCACGCGCCGAGGCAGGTGTCGAGCCAGCCCGCTGGATCAGCGCCGTCATCCTGCCCGGCACACACCTGGAGACGCTCCGCGACGGCGCCGGGGTGCTTCGCTTCCTCGCGCGCATCGCCGAGGATCGCCTGGAACTCCGCGCCAACGACGCGGGGGCGCCGGAGCACGTCGTCACCCTCGTGGTGGACGACGCGGTGATCTACCTGCCGCTGGCCGGGCTGGTCGACCTCGACGCCGAGCGGTCCCGCCTGCGCGCCGATATCGACGCGGTCGAGGCGGAGATCGCGAGGGCAAGCGAGCTACTGGCGAACGAGAACTTCGTGGCCCGGGCGCCAGACCATGTGGTGGCGCGCCACCGCGAGCGGCTGAGCGCCGCACAGGAGCGCCTGGCGCTCTTGCAGAGCCGGCTCGGTGAGCTCGCCGGGTGAGTGAGCTCTGGCGGCCGGACGGGCGGGATCCGGCGTCGGAGATCGACGCACGCGACGCGCTCCCGGTCGAGCGGTACCATGGCTCGCCGGTCCAGGTCGCTCGCGACCTGCTCGGCTGCCTGCTCGTCTCCCGGCGTGATGACGGCCTCACCGCCGGCCTGATCGTCGAGACCGAGGCCTACGGCGGGCCCGAAGACGCGGCGTCCCACGCCGCGTTCCGGCGCTCCGGGCCGGTCCTCGCGATGTGGGGCGCGCCCGGCACGGCCTACGTCTACGTGGCTTACGGCATCTACCCCTGCTTCAACGTCGTCACCGGCGCGCCCGGTGAGGCCTCCGCGGTGCTGGTGCGGGCCATCGAGCCGGTAGCCGGCCTCGACCTGATGGAGCAGCGCCGCGGCACCACGGGAGCGCGAGTCGCCGCCGGCCCCGGCCGGCTATCGATCGCGCTCGGCATCTCGCTCGAGGACAACGGCCGGCCGCTCGATCGGCCACCGCTCTGGCTGCAGCCCGGCCTCCGGCCGTGGGGGTTCGTGTCGGGCACGCGCGTGGGTGTGCGCCGCGCAGCGGACCGGCCCTGGCGCTTCGCCGTCGCGGGCCACCCGGCAGTCTCGCGGCCGGTCGCGCCCGGCAAACACGCGAACGAGGGCCGGCGATCCTGAAGATCGGCCGCGCCCTCGTTCACCGTACGGGGCCGCCTG
>DASSZN010000275.1:0-7509 GCA_035702805.1 Thermomicrobiaceae bacterium
CGCAACTTCATCGACCCCGGCAAGTTCCCCTACACCACCGCCACCGGCGAGACCTACGACACCGGCGAGTACGCCCGGGCGCTGGCGAAGGCCCTTGACGTGGCGGGCTATGGGCAGCTACGCGAGGAGCAGGCGGCGGCGCGCAAGCAGGGGCGCTACCTCGGCATCGGCCTGGCCTCCTACGTCGAGATCTGCGGCTTCGGGCCCTGGGAGAGCGCGACGGTGCGCGTCGAGCCGACCGGCTCGGTCTCCGTCTTCACCGGCATCTCCCCGCACGGCCAGGGACAGGAGACGACCTTCGCCCAGCTCGTGGCCGACAACCTCGGCGCCGACTACGATAGCGTGATCGTGCACCACGGCGACACCGGCAACACGCCGGAGGGCAACGGCACCATGGGCAGCCGCGGCCTGGCCGTCGGTGGCGGCGCGCTCATGATCTCCATCGACAAGATCCGCGAGAAGGCGCGGCGCATCGCCGCGACCATGCTCGAGGCCTCGGTCGACGACATCGAGTTCGCCGACGGCAAGTACCGCGTCAAGGGCGCGCCCGACCGCGGCGTCGCGCTGGCCCAGATCGCGGCAAAGGCCTACAGCGGCGGGCTGGCAGAGGACATCGAGGCGGGGCTGGAGACGACCGACTTCTTCCGGCCGTCGGCGGCCACCTTCCCCTTCGGCACGCACATCGCCGTCGTCGAGGTCTTCCCGGAGACGGGCGAGGTGAAGCTGCTCAAGTACCTCTCGGTCGACGACTGCGGCCCGCGCATCAGCCCGCTCCTGGTCGAGGGGCAGGTCCACGGCGGGCTGGCCCAGGGGATCGGCCAGGCGCTGCTCGAGCAGATCGTCTACGACGGCAGCGGCCAGCTCCTGACCGGCACGCTGATGGACTACGCCATCCCGCGGGCCCACAACTTCCCGATGTTCCAGACGGACAACACCGTCACCCCGACCCCGATCAACGCGCTCGGCGCCAAGGGGATCGGCGAGGCGGCGACGATCGGCTCGACGCCCGCCACGGCCAACGCCGTGGTCGACGCCCTGGAGCCCTTCGGCATCACCCACCTCGACGTCCCGTTCTCGGCCGAGAAGGTCTGGACCGCCATCCACGGCCGCGCCGACCGCTGACGGCGGTCGTCGACCCGGCATCGGCAAGCACGCGAGCGGGAGGGCATGCGCCCTCCCGTTCGCCGTCCCGGCGGCAAGCCTCCTGCGTCGATCTGGCGCACCCGAGCGGTCCGTTGCCGGACGCTCGCGGCGCCAGATGCCAGCGAAGCCGTGGAGGGAGCCGGCGATGAGCGAGAGGGACCGGGACCGCGGACGGGCGCGCCGGTTTCCGGCGTGGCTGGCGAGCCAGCTCCCCGGCGACCATACCGTCCCCGCCGAACAGGGCACGACCGCCGAGCAGAACCAGCGGTTCCTCCTCCAGGTGGTTCAGCCGGCGCTGGTCGGCCTGATGGACGGCTCGGTCTCGACCCTGGCCCCGATCTTCGCCACCGCCTACGCCACCCACATCCCCCACACCGCCTTCCTGGTCGGCGTGGCGGCGGCCGTCGGCGCCGGGATCAGCATGGGCTTCGCCGAGGCGCTCTCCGATACCGGCGAGCTCACCGGCCGCGGGCACCCGATCCAGCGGGGCGCCATCACCGGCGGGGCCACCTTCCTCGGCGGCATCCTCCACACCCTGCCCTTCCTGCTCCCCACGATTCAGTCCGCCCTCTACCTCGCCTACCTGGTGGTCGGTATCGAGCTGATCACGATCGCGGTAATCCGCAACCGCTTCTTCCAGATGTCGATGGTCAGGTCGGTGATCCAGGTGGTCATCGGCGGCGCGCTCGTCTTCACCGCCGGCGTCCTGATCGGCAACTCCTAGCCTCCGGCCGCGCGCCGCGCGGGTCCGCGCGCTGTGGCACGACCCGTGCTCGGCATGGCCCCACGCCGGAGCCCGTCCTCGATCTCGCGCCGTCGCCGGCACGAGCGCGTGGGCCGGCCGCCCCCGCGGAAGTCGCCTCGTGGGTCCAGCATCCAGCGCCGATCGCGTCCCGCCGCGAGCGCGATCCGCCAACGGGAGCCCGCGCCCCCTCGCGGGACAGGGAGGTAGCTCGATGGTGCTCAGCCACTACGTCGGCGCGCGCGTCCGGCGCAAGGAGGACCCCCGGCTCATCAAGGGCACCGGGACCTACGTCGACGACGTGCGCATCCCCGGCCTGCTCCACCTGGCCTTCGTGCGCAGCCCGTACCCGCACGCCCGCATCGGCCACATCGACGTGGCTCACGCCGCCGCCATGCCCGGCGTGGTGGACGTCGTCACCGGCGCGCAGCTCGCCGACCTGCTCCACCCGACCGACGCGATCGGCGGCGAGGGAGAGGCCGAGGGGACCGTCGGCGAGCCGGAGCAGCAGCGCCCCGAGAAGCGACCGATGGCGACCGACCGCGTGCGCCATGTCGGCGAGGCCGTCGTCGCGGTCGTGGCCGAGACGATCTACCAGGCCCGGGATGCCGCCGACGCGGTCGTGGTCGACTACGACCCGCTCCCGGCGGTCGTCGACCCTGAGGCCGCGATGCGCGACGGCGCGCCCCGGCTCTGGGACGAGCTGCCCAACAACGTCGCGGCGCGCTGGAACCACACCCGGGGCGACGTCGACGCCGCGTTCAAGGACGCGCCGGTCGTGGTCCGCCAGCGCATCAAGAGCAACCGGCTGGCCGGGGTGCCGATGGAGACGCGCGGGGTGCTCGCCACGCCGGACCCGGCCACCGGCGGCCTCACCTTCTGGACCTCGACCCAGGCGCCGCACTGGAACCGGAAGGACGTCGCGCAGGCGCTCGGCCTGGGGCAGAACCAGGTGCGGGCGATCGCGCCCCAGGTCGGCGGCGGCTTCGGCGTCAAGATCGGCTCCTACCCCGAGGACTTCATCGTCTCCGCCATCGCCTACAAGCTCGGACGCCCCGTCAAGTGGATCGAGACGCGCAGCGAGAACTTCCAGGCCACCCACCAGGGACGTGCCCAGATCGCCGACATCGAGGTCGCGGCCGATCGGGACGGGAAGATCCGCGCCTACCGGCTGCACGTCATCCAGGATCAGGGGGCGTTCCCGAAGGACACCTCGCTCCAGATCCTCACCGGCGCGATGGCCGTCGGCTGCTACGACATCCCGGCCGTCGACCTGCACGCGGTCGGCGCCTGCACCAACACGATGGACATCGGCGCCTACCGCGGCGCTGGCCGGCCCGAGGCGGCCTACTACATCGAGCGCGCCGTCGACCTCGTCGCCGACGCCGCCGGGCTCGACCCGGCCGAGGTGCGGCGGCGCAACTTTATCGACCCGGGGAAGTTCCCGGTCACGACCGCGACCGGCGAGCGCTACGACACCGGCGACTACGCGAAGGCGCTCGACCGCGCGCTCGAGGAGTCCGGCTACCAGCAGCTGCGCCGGGAACAGGCGGAGGCCCGCAAGCAGGGGCGCTACCTCGGCATCGGCCTGGCCTCCTACGTCGAGATCTGCGGCTTCGGCCCGTGGGAGAGCGCCACCGTGCGCGTCGAGCCGGGAGGCGCGGTCACCGTCTACTCGGGCATCTGCCCGCAGGGGCAGGGGCAGGAGACGGCCTTCGCCCAGCTGGTCGCCGATGAGCTGGGTGCCGACTACGACCACATCACCGTGCAGTTCGGCGATACCGCGACCGCGCCCGAGGGGAACGGCACGATGGGCAGCCGGGGCCTCGCGGTCGGCGGCGGCGCGCTGATGCTCGGGGTCGGCAAGCTCCGCGAGAAGGCCCGGCGCATCGCCGCGACCATGCTCGAGGCCTCGCTCGACGACATCGAGCTGGTCGGCGGCAGGTACCGGGTCAAGGGCGCGCCCGACCGGAGCGTCGCGCTGCACGAGATCGCGGGCGAGGCCTACAGCGGCCACCTGTCGTCCGACATCGAGCCGGGGCTGGAGACGACCGACTTCTTCCGGCCGCCCGACGAGACCTTCCCCTTCGGCACGCATGTCGCCCTGGTCGAGGTCATGCCCGGCACGGGCGAGGTGCGGATCCTCCGCTACGTGTCGGTGGACGACTGTGGCGTCATCGTCAACCCGATGCTGGTCGACGGCCAGGTGCAGGGCGGGCTGGCGCAGGGCATCGCCCAGGCGCTCCGCGAGCAGGTCGTCTACGACGACAGCGGCCAGCTCCTGACCGGCACGCTGATGGACTACGCCATCCCCAAGGCCGATAGCCTGCCGATGTTCGAGAACAGCCACACCGAGACGCCGACCCCGCTCAACCCCATCGGCGCCAAGGGCATCGGGGAGGCCGCGACGATCGGCTCGACCCCGGCGATGGCCAACGCCGTGATCGACGCCCTCGAGCCCTTCGGGATCGGCCACCTCGACCTGCCGCTCACGCCCCAGACGGTGTGGGACGCCATACAGCGGCAGGGGTCGGGATCGCGGGGGAGCGGCGAGCGGAAGGCCGCCGACTGACCCCGGAGGTCGAGCCGGCCACTCGAGCCGTTTGCAGCCGGGGCGGGTGTCGGCTCCCGCCCCGTGCTCGTGCCCGGCGGCACTCCCTTACCGTGATAGGCGCCGATCCGGACCGGGTTGGGAATCCCGCAGGTCCATGCCCGCCCAGGCCGGTCCGGCGACGCGCCGCACCGCGCCCGAGACGTCGCCGAGGTCGCCGGCCAGCTCGGCGACCGACCGGCCGATCCGGGGGTGACCCAGCCCGGGCGCGACCTCGGCCAGCGGCACCAGCACGAAGGCCCGCTCGTGCAGCCGCGGGTGCGGCACCGTCAGCCCCGGCTCGTCGAGCACCCGGTCGTCGTGGAGGAGGAGGTCGAGGTCCAGCGTGCGCGGCGCGTTCGGGAAGGTGCGCTCCCGTCCGTGGGCTCGCTCGATCTCCCCCAGGACCGCCAGCACCGCGCGGGGGCTCGCCTCCGTCGCGACCCCGGCGACGGCGTTCAGGAAGGGCGGCTGGTCCCGGTAGCCGACCGGCGCCGTCTCGTAGAGCGACGACACCGCGACGACGGGCCCGAGCGCCCGCAGCCCGCGCACCGCGTCGCGCAGGGTCGCCTCCCGGTCCCCGAGGTTCGCGCCCAGCCCAATCCAGGCGGTCGCCATCAGCCGGGGCTCCAGCCGCGCACGACCGCGTCGGCCATGCGGGCCACCCGGACCATCGGGGCCACGTCGTGCACGCGCACGAGGTCGGCGCCGTTGGCGATGGCGAGCGCGACCGTCGCGGCCGTCCCCTCGAGGCGGTCCGCCGGCCCGGCCCCGAGCACCTGACCGATGGTGCCCTTGCGGGACGTGCCGACCAGGATCGGGCGTCCCAGCGCCGTCAGTTCACGCAGCCGCCGCAGCAGCTCCAGGTTGAGCGCGGCCGTCTTGCCGAACCCGAAGCCGGGGTCGACGATGATGCGCTCCCAGGCGATGCCGGCCGCCAGCGCGCGGTCGATCCGCGCGCTCAGCTCCCGGGCCACGTCGGGGATCAGCCGCTCGGCCCGCTCCACCTTGCGGTCGTGCATGATCACCACGGGCGCGCCGGCCGCGGCGACGACCGTCGCCATCTCGGGGTCCGCCGTCAGCCCGCGCACGTCGTTGACGACGCGCGCGCCGGCACGCAGCGCCGCCTCGGCGACCGCGGCCTTCTCGGTGTCGACCGACACCGGCACCGGGAGCGCCTCCGCCAGCGCCGCGACCACCGGCACGACGCGGCGCAATTCCTCGTCGACGCCGACCGGGCGGTGCCCGGGGCGCGTCGACTCGCCGCCCACGTCGATGGCGTCCGCCCCGGCCGCGACCATCGCCCGGGCGCGCTCGACGACGGCCGGCAGCGCCTGTCCGGCGAGGCCGTCGCCGCTGAAGGAGTCGGGCGTGACGTTGAGGATGCCCATGACGTAGGTACGCCGGCCCCACGGCCAGCGGAACGTGGGCGTCTCGAGCGGCGCCGGGGCCGCGCCCATCGCACCCTCCAGGTTTCCGCGGAGGCCTCAGCCGCGCGCGGCGAGCCGCGGCGTCGGATCGACCGGGGCGTGGTGCGTCACGCGCTCGCCTCCGGCCGGGCGCGCCGGATCGAGATCCCGGCCGCGGCGAGCACGCTCCCGGCGACCGGCGCCGAGGGCTTGCGCACCGTGACCTCCACCGCCACGACGCGCGGCTGCCGGGCCAGGACCCGGTTCGCGATCTCCTCGGCCACCGACTCGACCAGGTCGCAGGGCTCGCCCTCGACCACCTCGCGCGTGATCCGGTAGAGGTCGCTGTAGCTGACCGTCTCGGCGAGCCGGTCGCTCGTGCCGGCGGGCCGCAGGTCGCAGCTCGCCGTGAGGTCCACGACGAAGCGCTGCCCGAGGCGGCGCTCCTCGGCGTGGACGCCGTGGTACCCGTAGAAGACCATGCCTTCGAGGAAGACCCGGTCGGTCGCCACGCTCACCTCCGTCGTGCCGGAAGATCGTGTCGCGGTTGGCGCGGCCGGCCCGTGGCCCCGCGCGGTCGGGCTCAGGGCCTGGCGCCGCTCAGGTACTGCTCGATCGCGCGGGCGTAGCCGGTGGCGATCAGGTTCTGCACGTCCGGGTTGAGCGCCGCGGCGGCCTCGGCGGGATCGGACAGGAAGAGCGCCTCGCTGAGCACGCCCGGCATCTCGCTCGGCTGGAGCTGCCCGGGCACCGCCGGACCCAGCATCGCCAGGTGATCGTACGTCGCAGGGAGCGCGCCCACGCTCTCCGCCTGCAGCTGCGTGTCGTTGATCACGCCGCGGTCGGGCGTCGTGTAGCCGGCGCCGTGCAGCGCGCCGATCACGTCCTGCTGTACCAGCTCGGCCAGGCGCAGGTTCTGGGCGGAGAACCGCCGCGACGGATCGTAGTACGTCTCCGTCCCGCCGATCGACGGGTCGCTGAAGGAGTTCAGGTGGATGCTCAGCAGGACGTCGGCATGGCTGGCGTTGGCGAGGTCAATCCGCTGCTGCAGGTCGTCGAGCACCCCCTGCGGCGTCAGCGCCATGCCGTCCGGGGTGAGGTCGCTCGGCTGCAGGCCCGGCAGCGCGTCGGTCGTACGGGAGAGGACCACCGTGGCTCCGGCGGCGCGCAGCAGGGCGGCGGTCCGCAGCGCGAGGTCCAGTGTGACCGTCTTCTCCATCACCTGGCGGCCGCTGCTGGTGTACCCGATCGTGCCGGTATCGACGCCGCCGTGGCCGGGGTCGATGAAGACGGTGCCCGTGATCCTCGGGATCTGCGTGGGGGTCGGCGTGGCGGGCACGGGCGTCGCGGTGGCGGCCGGGACGCTGTCCGTCGAAGAGGGTGTCGCCGGCGGCGGGCTCGCGAGCGTGGCGCGTTGGGGATCAACGCTCGCGGTGCGCGGGGTCGACGCGGGCGGGTGCGACAGGTAGGCGACCACCGTCACGCAGAGAATGGCCACGACCGCGAGCACGGTGCGTGGCAGTGCCGAGCCTCGGGTCACGTCCCTGTCCGTCCACGATCGGCCGCGCCCGTCCGCTCGGGCGCGGTGCTTCAGCGGTCGCCGGTTTCCCCGCACGGGGCGGACC
>DASSZN010000283.1:0-4058 GCA_035702805.1 Thermomicrobiaceae bacterium
CCGCGAGCCGCACCAGCACGCGCTGGCCAGCGAGTGCGCTGCTCACGTACAGTTGCTTCCCGAACAGCTTGACCTCGCCGCGGTGGTTGAGCGTGCGGTGCCGCAGCTGGCGGCGAGCGCCGCGGTCGAAGTGCACGCGGCACGACCGGGTGAGCGGGGCCGAATACGCAGACAACCGGATTGCCCCGCTGGGGGTACTTCCTCATTTTCCGCCCAGTTCAACGACTAGCCGCCGCTCGGGCGGGCCGCGTCGAGTAGACTCTGCCCGGGGGGATGACGACGCGACACGGCTTCACGGTCCACGGCTGGTAGTAGCCGCCGCGGCCGGTGTCTCGGTGCGCGCTTCGCACCGTCCTGAGCGAGGTGGCTCCGGTGAATTGGGTCGATGTCCTGATTGTGGTTGTCGTTCTGCTCGGCGCGCTCGCCGGCCTCCGTCGAGGGTTCCTGCGGGGTGCGCTGGATCTCGTGCTGGTGGCAATCGGCCTGCTGGCCGGTGCGGTTGCTTACCGACCCGCCGCGGCGCTGATCACCCATTTCGTTCACCGCTCCGGCGTCGCCATCAACGTGCTCGGCTTCGCCGCGGTCGCGCTGATCGTTCAGGGAATCCTGTCGCTCGTCGCCGCGGTTGTGCTTGGACCGCCGGTCTCCCTGGTGCGCGCGTTCAGGCCTTTCCGCGTGCTCGACGACGTCGCCGGCATCGTGCCCGGCGCCGTCAAGGGCGCGGTGCTGGCCACGCTCCTGGTGCTGGCGGGCAGCCTGATTACGCTCGGCGCGGGTCCTGACGCGGCCCTGCAGCAGTCGCAACTGGCCCATGACCTGTTGACGCAGTCGGCACGGGCCACGACCTGGACGCAGGGACGTACCGGTCTCAACCTGGCCGACTTCACAATCATCACGGAGCCGAGCAGCGAGGCGGGGATCCAGCTACCCTTCCGTTTCACCAATGGCTTGACTGTCGACCAGGCGGACGAGCAGCGTATGCTGCAGATGTTGAACCAGGCGAGGACCAGCCACGGCCTCAAGCCGCTGACGATGGACCCCAAGTTGCAGGCTACCGCCCGCGCGCACAGCCGCGAGATGTTCGAGCTCGGCTACTTCTCGCACACCTCACCGGTCTCCGGCACCGTGCTCGACCGCTTCAAGGCCGCCGGCATCACCTACACCGCGGCGGGGGAGAACCTGGCCTACGCGCCCGACGTGACGATTGCGGAGCGCAGCCTGATGCAGAGCCCGGGACACCGCGCGAACATCCTGTCGCCCGACTTCACGCGCGTCGGGATCGGCATCATCGTGGCGCCGACCGGGGGAAAGATGTTTACTCAGGACTTTTCGGGCTGAGGCGCGGCACCGCTAATGGCATAGAATTGGCGGCGACCGGCGAGAATCGCCGTAAACGTCCGCGGGCAGGCGTCGCCAACGGGGCAGTGGGAGGATCCGGCGGATGAACGTGATCATTCCGGTGGCGGGCCTGGGCACGCGGCTGCGCCCCCAGACCTGGAGCAAACCCAAGCCGCTGGTCAGTGTTGCCGGGAAGCCGGTGCTGGGCCATGTGCTCGACCGGCTGCTGCAGCTGCCGCTCGATCGGGTCGTGTTCGTGACCGGGTACCTGGGCGGCCAGATCGAGGACTACGTGCGCGCCAACTACCAGTTCGACGCCGTCTTCGTGGAGCAGCGCGAGCAGCTCGGCCAGTCCGACGCCGTGATCCAGGCGTGCGGCGAGGTGGAAGGGCCGACGCTGATCGTCTTTCCCGACATGCTCTTCGAGGCCGACCTCGAGCAACTGGAGACGCTCAACACCGACGGCGCGCTCTTCGTCAAGCCGGTGGACGACCCACGCCGCTTCGGCGTCGTCGTGGTGCGGAATGGCCGGATCGAGCGGTTGGTCGAGAAACCTCGGGACGCCGTTTCCAACCTGGCCGTCGTCGGGCTCTACTACTTCCGCGACATCGGACAACTCTTCGGCGCCATCGAACACCAGATGCGGCACAACATCCAGACGGGCGGCGAGTTCTACCTGGCCGACGCCATTCAGCACCTGATCGACTCCGGCCTGACCTTCACCAACCTGAGCGTCAGCGTCTGGGAGGACTGCGGCAAGCCGGAGGCACTCCTGAGCACCAACCGCTACATGCTCGAGCGCCTGGGCTACGGGACGCCACCGATCGCCGGGGCGGTGATCGTGCCGCCGGTGGTGATCGACCCGACGGCGATCGTGCGCAACTCGGTGATCGGCCCGTTCGCGAGCATCGGGGCGCGCGTCTCGATTACCAACTCGATCGTCACCGACTCGATCGTCGACGAGGACGCTCAGATCGAGACCGCGATGCTGACGCGCTCGATCATCGGCCGGCAGGCCTTCGTGCGGGGCGACTTCGTGCGCGTCAACGTCGGCGACTCGTCGGACATCACGCTCTCTGGCAGCAACGAGAACGGCTCGAATGGCCGCGACTGACCGGTCCGGCCCGACGCCGTCCGGTTGGCTCGAGGTCCGTGTCCAGGCGGACGCGGAGTCGGTAGAGTCGGTCGCGGAGTTGCTGAGCCGGTTCGGCTACAACCAGGGCGTGGTGGTCGAGGAGCCGTTCGTCCAGGATGCCGACGGTGACAACCTCACCATCGATCCGACGCGGCCGGTGTCGGTCAGTACCTACCTGCCTCGGGATGTCGACCTGGACGAACGCGTGCGCCGCCTGCGCGAGGGGCTCTGGCATCTCCGGCAGATCGGCGCGGTCGGCGACGTGGAGACGGTGGACCGGCCGGAGGAGGACTGGGCCAACGCCTGGAAGGAGCACTTCCAGGTGACCCGCCTCGGCCGCCGCTTCGTCGTCCGGCCGTCCTGGCGACCCTACGAGCCGCGACCCGACGACGTCGTCATCGACCTCGACCCGGGCATGGCCTTCGGGACCGGTCTGCACCCGACGACCGAACTGTGCATGCGCTGGCTCGAGGACCTCCCCGTGGCGGGCCGTCACGTGCTCGACGCCGGCGCCGGCTCCGGGATCCTCTCGATCGCCGCGGTGAAGCTGGGCGCGGCCGACGTCGACGCCGTCGAGGTCGACCCGGTGTCGATCAGCGCGCTGCGGCACAACATCGAGTTGAACGCGCTCTCCGAACGGATTCGGGTCGTGCTCGGCGACGTGAGCGCGGTGCTCGACGAGGGGCGCCGGTATGACCTCATCCTGGCGAACATCCTCTCCAGCATTCTCATCCGCGTCGCCGGCTCGCTGGTCTCCGCGGCCCGTCCGGGTGGCCGGTTGGTGCTGAGCGGCATCATCGAGGTCCACGAGGCCGAGGTGGTTGCGACTTTCGAGTCACTCGGCTGCCGGCTCGTCGAGCGTCGCGCCGCAGCCGACTGGGTGGCGCTCCTGCTCGAACGCGCCTCCTGAGCGCTGCCATGTCCCCCAGCGTGCACCGTTTCCACGTCCCGGGTCCGCTAGCCCCAAATACGACCGTATCGCTCCCGCAGGATCGCGCGAGGCAGGCGTCCCGCGTGCTTCGACTCCGGTCGGGGGACCCGGTCGTGCTGTTCGACGGCGGAGGTTCGGAGTTTCCCGGGCTGATCGTGTCGCTAACCGCTGCCGGGGTGACCGTGGCGGTTGGTCTGCCGCGGGCGAGTCGCGCCGATCCGGTGCCAGCCATCACGCTCGCCACGTCCCTGCTCAAGGCGGACCGTTTCGACTGGGTGGTGCAGAAGGCGACGGAGCTCGGCGTGGCACGGATCGTCCCGCTGCTGGCGGAGCGCACGGTGGTATCATTTCGTGATGGCCAGGCGACGGGCCGGGTGGCACGCTGGGAGCGCATCGCGATCGAGGCGGCCGAGCAGAGCGGCCGGGTGATCGTGCCGGAAGTCAACGAGCCGCTCCCTCTGGCAATGTTGATCGGCGAGGTCACCCGCCAGCCAACCGTGGTCTGCTGGGAGAACGAGCACCGGACGTCGCTGGACGACGTGCTTCCGCCCGATGTGCCGGAATTACTGCTGATCGTCGGCCCCGAGGGTGGTCTCACCCACGACGAGGTGTACCGGCTGGTGGCGGCCGGGGCTCGCGCGGCATCGCTCGGAC
>DASSZN010000286.1:0-17663 GCA_035702805.1 Thermomicrobiaceae bacterium
TCGAAGTCGTCCGGCCGCTCGACGCTCACCCGGTAGTCCTGGGGGGCACCTCGCTCCCGCATCGGCCTCGCTCCCTCCCCTGCTGGTCGGTATCGGATCGTCCGCGCTACGCCTATCGCTCGCCTCGCGCATCGCCCGCGCCGTACGCAGGCGCGACCCGCCGCACGACCGGATCTACGCGCCCGGCTCGACCTGCCCCGACAGCCGCCGTGCCACGGCCGCCCGCAGCACCTCGGCAACGACCTCCTCCTCGCCCGGCCGCAGCGTCTGCAGGTGGACGACGAGGCTGTTGGGCCGCGCGCCCGGGCCGTTGGGCTCGAAGAGGAAGACCCGCGGGTCACCCTCCTCGAGCGCCAGCACCAGCGCGTGCGCGTCGACGCCCGACCGCCGATCGAAGACCACCTCGACGCGCGGCGACGGGTGCTCGTGCCCGTCGTAGCAGACCGACGCGGTCACGCCCGACAGGCCGCCAAGCCGCTCGACGACGTAGCAGGCCTGCCCCATCCAGCGCTCGTGCTCCGCCGCGTGGTCGCGGTTGAGATAGAGCTCGAGCGCCACCATCAGCCCGACGATGTCCTCCTTGGCGGCCTTGGCGGCCCGACCGACGCTGTGGTTCGGGCTGGCGTTGGCGCGCGCCGCGGCGATCAGCGGGGCGCGACCGGCCAGGATGCCCGACGACTGCGGCCCGCGCAGCCCCTTGCCTCCGCTGAAGGTAACCAGGTCGGCCCCCTCGGCGATGAAGCGGCGCAGGTTGTCCGCGGGCGGCAGCATCGCTGCCGCGTCGACGAGGACCGGCACGCGATGGCGGTGGGCAATCGCGCAGGTCTCCGCCAGCGGCAGGGCACCCCGGCTCGCCCAGGGTGCCACCACGTAGAAGACCATCGCGGTCTGCTCGGTGATGGCCCCCTCGAGCTGGTCGGGGCTGGTGGCGTGGCCGTAGCCCACCTCGACCAGCCGCGCGCCGGTCGCCCGGACGCTGTGGTCGTAGCCATTACGGTGCGCCCGGTGGACGACCACCTCGCCGTTCATGCCGGTCGTGTCCGGCAGCCGTTCTATCCGCCCGGGGTCGCTGCCGGCGATGCAGGCTGCCGTGCCGAAGAGCAGGCCCGCGGCCGCGCCGCCGGTGACCATGCCCGCCTCGGCGCCGGTGGCCCGCGCGATCAACGCGCTCGCCCGGTCCTGCAGCTCGTCGAGGACCACGTAGCTCCCGGCGGCCGCGCGCATGGCGTCGACGACCTCCGGGTGCATCAGCGTGCCCCCCAGCCGCGTGTGCGTCCCGCGCGCGTTGATCAACGGCCGGACGCCGAAGCGCTCGTAGATGCTGCCCGCGCGGCCGCCCTCCATCCGGCGTCCTCCTCTCCTGCCGCTACTCCGGTGGCTCCGACGACCGCCCGGCGCCGTCGCCCGGCGCGCCATGGGGACGGTCCTCGGTCTCTCCGGGCGCCAGCCGCGTGCGCGACTCGGCCGCGTCCTCGACCTCGGCCCGGCTGAACGGGACGCGACCGTAGTCGCCCCGGAGGTACGGCTCGACCTGGTCGGCGTAGTGCGGGCTGCCGGGCTGGCCGGACTGCCCGGGGTAGCTCACCGTCAGCGTCTCGCCGCCCGGCGCCAGATCGACCAGCAGCCGGTAGTTGGCGCCGATCCGCGTCTTGAAATCGTCGGACCAGCCGAAGCCCGCGTTGGCGATCGTGCCGATGCCGCCGGCCTGGGGCCGGTCGGGCACGTCGAGGAACCGGTGCTGCAGCAGGGTCCGCGCGGCCGGGTGCCGGACACCGAGCCGGTGCAGGCGCCCCCAGGTCCAGCCGTCGACGTCGGCGCCGAAGCGCCCGGCCAGCCAGTCGAGCGCCTCGGCGAAGGCGGCACGGACGGCGGCGACGCGCGCCTCCTCGCTGGCGAACCAGCCGTGCGGGTCGTGGCGCAGCAGGTCACCGGTCAGCCCCGCGCCCGCGCTCGCGACGAGCGGCACGACCGCGACGTCGAAGCGCTCGCCGAGGACCCGCAGGTGGAAGCGCCAGAACACGACGTTGGCGATGGCCGCCGCGACGCTCTCGGTCGTGAGGTGACCGTCCCAGGCGCGCAGGGTCGCGAGCGCGCTCCGCGCCGGCTCGTCGGTGACGTTCCCCAGGACGTCGACGAGGTTGGCCGCCGCGCGCAGGCCCCGGCCCGAGCGCGTGTCGGTCTGGATGCGGCGCACGGTGTCGAGGGTATGCCGGGCCTGGTCCTCGAGCAGATCCTCGATGCGCGCGGCCCGGTCGTCCGGCGTCCAGGTGCCGGCGAGGGGATAGGGGAAGTCGGGCGGGGCCGTCGTGTTGTTGGCGCTGGCGACCCAGCCGCGCGCGGGGTCGTCGAGGGCCGGCAGGCCGTCGTCGGGGATCGTGCCCTGCCACCGATCGCGCGGATCCTCCGCGTCGCGGTAGCCCGCAACCGCGCGGCCCCGCAGCGGAATCGCCCCGGCGCACTGGTAGCGGACCCGGCCGCCGCGCTCGGCGATGCCGAAGTTGAAGGTCGGGCAGCGCCAGCCGCGCAGCGCCCGGCGCGCCGCGTCGACCGTGCCGGCCCGGTCGAGGTCGAGCATGCACTGCGTCTCGTCGCTCACCTCCTGGCCGACCCAGCGGAGCGCCAGCACGCTCTGCCCTCGCGGCTGCCCGGGCCAGAGCGCGGGCGGGCGGGCCTCGGGCGGGACCAGGTGGTCGACGACCGGTCCGTGCTCGGTGCGCTGGACGACGAGGTGGTGGGCGGACCCATCCCGGACCGCGATGACCTCCTCGTCCGCCCGCATCGGCAGCCACGCGTCGCCGCGCCGGTACATCCCGGGCCGCTCCGGGTCGACCGGCACGAGGTACAGGTCCCGCAGCGAGCAGATGTTGTTCGTCAGCCCCCAGGCGACCCGCTCGTTGCGACCGAAGAGGAAGGCGGGCGTCGCGGGGTAGGCCAGACCGGCCACGTCGAAGCCGGCGCCGGTGAGGTGCGCCTCGTACCACTCGGTGGGGACCGAGAAGTACACGTGGGGGTCGGAGGCCAGCAGGGCACCGTCCCCGGCCGCGCGGGTGGCTGCCACCGCCCAGTTGTTGCTGCCGACGTGGTCCTGGACGCCCGCGACCGGATGGCGCCCGGGCGCCGCCGGGCGCCCAACCGGCCAGCGCGGCTCCGGCGCGTAGCTGCCCGGCGGCACGATGTAGCGGACCTCCCCGTCGGGGGTGTGGAAGGCGTCGAACCGCTCGCCGTCGCCGACCGCGGCGCGCACCAGCTCCGGGATGTAGAGCACCCACAGGCGGCCGGTGAGGTACCACCACCACCGTCGCTGGACCGCGAGCGAGTCGACCGGGCGCCACGGCGCCGGCTCGTAGCCGAGCAGCTCGAACTCGACCGGCAGCCCCGCCGGCAGCGCCGCCATCCAGGCGTTGACGCCCTCGCTGAAGGCGCCGACGGCGAGGCGGCTCTCCGGGGCGAGTCCGGCGACGACCTCCTCGGCGATCCGCCCAATCCCGAGCGTGCGCGCGAGGACGTCGCTCTCCAGCGTCTCCGGTCCGAAGACCTCGCTCAGCGTGCCGTGCGCCACGCGCCGGAGGTAGTCGAGCTGCCAGAGGCGGTCCTGCGCCTGGGCGTAGCCCAGCGCGAAGAACAGGTCCTCGGGGTCGTCCGCCTGGATGTGGGGGATGCCGCGGCGATCGCGGATGATCTCGGCGCCGCGCCGCACCCGGGTCGTGACCGCGGCCGGGCCGAGACTCGCCTTGTCGCGCAGGTACGCCTGGATGAGGCGCGTCAGGTCGTCCGCCGTGACGCCAGCCTCGCCGGCGAACTCGTCGAGCGGGCGCGCGTCGGTCAGCGCCCGCAGGGCCAGTCGGCGCTCATCGCTGCCAAGCATGGGCTCGATCCTTCCGCCGGTCACGATACCGGTTCGCCACCTGATCGCCGGGGACACCGGCACGGGCACGGTGCACCCCCGATCGGTCGACGCCGCGTCGCCGTCGGCCACGAGTCGCCGGGGGCAGGCCGCTCACGTCGCGGGGACCCCCAGGATGCAGGCGGTCTCGTCCGCCCGCACCGCCGGGATGGTGCGCTGCATCCAGATCCGGCCGTCTCGCGGCGCCCGGACCTCCGCCAGCCGGCTCCCGAAGTGGTCGATCACCTCCCCGACCGGCTGCCCGGCTTCCACGTCCGTGCCGAGCGGGAAGTGGGCCCGCAGGAAGCCCGTGGCCCCCGCCATGACCTCGATGCCGGTGTGGACGGGCCCGTCGTCGCGCGGCGGTGGCCCGTCGTCGAGCATCCCCCGATAGCGCAGGAGGTTCCAGAGGCCGTTCGCGAACACCCGCACGTCCTCGGGCCGGCACCCGGCCTGGCCGGTGGTCTCGGTGCCCACGGTCGGGATCCCGAGCCGGCTGACCTCGGCGTTGAACATCCCGTGCTGGTTGCCGAAGCGCCAGAGCGGGCAGCCCCCGAAGTGCCGCGCGGCCTCCTCGGATGCCTCCCGGCCCGGCGAGGGGATGTCGCGGAAGCCGACCATCGTCAGGTAGTTGCTGTCCTCGCTCGCGCTGTGGAAGTCGACGAAGAGGTCCTCCGGCCCGAGGGTGCGCCGGACCAGCTCCATCAAGTGGTACGCCAACCGGACGGTCGGCGACCCGTCGACGCGTCCGGGGAAGACGCGCGCCAGGTTCAGGCCGTCGAGGTGCGGCGGCGTGCAGCGGGACCGCGACTCGTAGGCGAAGACGTTGCAGACCGGGATGGCGAGGTAGCGGCCGCGGAGCCCGTCGGGGTCGAGCCGCGCGAACACGTGGCGCACCGCCTCCTGACCCTCGTACTCGTTGCCGTGTACCGCCGCGACCGCCATGAGCGTGGGGCCCGGTCGGCGCCCCGCCACGACCAGCGCCGGGATCTCGACGATGCCGCCGAGGAGCGGGAAAGCGTCGAGGACGTAGCCCCCCTTGAACCCCGGCTCGATCGCGGCGAGCGCCAGGTCATCGATCGCGACGCGCGTCAGCTCACTCACCGCGCGTGCTCCCGAGGCGGACCGTCGACGGACCGGCTCCCGCCGCGTGTCCGTCGGCGGCCGGCGCGGCGCGGCCGCCATCCAGGACGTCGGCGACCCGCTCCGCGATCCGCTCGTCGTCGCCCGGCTCCAGGCAGTGCGTGTGGATGCCCAGCGCGCCGCCCTCGGCGTTCGCGTGGATCGACGGGCTCCCGGCCACGAGCGCGTCGCGGAGGCCCCGCGGTGACCACGAGGTGCCGACCGGGTAGAGGTTGAGCACCGGCTCCGGGTAGCGCTCGGGGTCGGCGATGACCTCGCAGCGGACGTCCGGGCGGCTCGCGAGCGCCGCCTGGATCGACTCGGCCTGCGCGCGGTGCGCGGCGAAGTCCCGCTCGTGGTCGTGTGCGAGGAACCGGTCGAGGGCGACCGCCAGCCCGACCATCGCCTCCTTGCTGACCTTCATCCCGCGCCCGATGGCGGCGTTGGGCGCGCCGTTCGCCGCCGCCGCCGCGATGAGGTCGGCGCGGCCCGCCAGCAAGCCGCTGTCCTGCGGCCCCCGGATGCCCTTGCCACCGCTGTAGATCACCAGGTCCGCGCCCCAGCGAACCCAACGGCGCAGGTGGTCCACCGGCGGGAGGGTGGACGCGGCATCGACGATCACCGGCACGTCGCGGGCGTGGGCGACCCGGACGACGGTGGCGAAGTCCAGCGCGTTCGGGCCGACGGCCGGCGAGTCGTAGTAGGCGACGGCCGCCGTGCGGTCGCCGATGGCCGCCTCCAGTTCCCACGGCTCGGTCGCCTGCTGGACCCCGATCTCGACGAGCCGGGCACCGGCCGCGCGGAACATCTGGTCGTAGCGAAGGCGATGGGTGCGGTGCACGACGATCTCGTTGGCCATGCCGGACGTGTCGGGGAGGGCGTGGATCCGCGCCGGGTCGGTGCCGGTGATGCAGGCGGCCGCCGCGAGGAGCATCCCGGCGGCCGAGCCCGCCGTCACGTAGCCGGCCTCGGCGCCGGTCGCCGCGGCGATCCGCTCACCGACCGCGCGGTTGAGTTCCTCGACCACCACGAACGCCCGGGCGGCCTCGACCATCGCCCGCGCCGCCTCGGGCCACATCAGCGACCCGCCGACCGCGGTGGTGCAGCCACGCGCGTTGATGATGGGTTGCACCTCGAGCGCGACGTAGACCGAAGGCACCGCCTGGCCCGCGCGGGCCGTCGTATCGACCATCGAACCCCCTTCTCCTTCCCGGGCCCCGGCAGCGCGCGCCGCGGCGTCAGTCCTCTACCCGCGCGGCCGGTAGCTCCACGCGTAGCCGCGCCGCGAGCCGGCCGAGCGCCTGCCAGGTCGGGCCGGGCAGCGGGACCCCGCTCCGCGCGCGCTCGGCGCGCGTGTGCGCCTCCGGCTCGCCCGGCGCCAGGACGCGCGCGACGCCGGGGGCGGGGCTGACCCGGGTGGCGGCGTCGAGGACCGCCGCGGTCCGCTCGGTGTAGGTGTCGCCGCTCCCGAAGGCGTCCGGGTCCATCGCCAGGACGAGCACCCCTTCGATGCGCGCGCCATCCGCGCCGTCCGCCCCGGACAGGGGAGTCGCCGCCATGGCCAGGCCGCCGACGAGCGCCGAGGCCATGGCGAAGCCGTACCCCTTGTGCCCGGCCACCGACCCGCCGAGCGGCAGGAGCATGCCGCCGTCGTAGAGGTCGTCGGGAGCCTGGCTCGGCCGGCCCGTCCGATCCAGGATCGCGTCGGGTGGCAGGGACGTCCCCTTGGCCAGCGCGACCCGCACCTTCCCCTCGGCGACGGTCGAGGTCGCCGCGTCGTAGATCAGCGGCAGGCGCCCCGCCGCGGGCACCCCGATCGCCCAGGGGTTGGTGCCCAGGAAGCGCTCCTGGCCGCCGAAGGGCGTGACGAGCCCGCCGCCCGGCTCCGCCGTGCCGATGGTGACGACGGTGACCAGCCCGGCGCCGGTGCCCCGCTCCGCGTACTCCCCCAGGCGACCGATGTGGGTGAAGTTGCGGATCGCCGCCGCCGCGATGCCCGCGCGGCGGGCGTGCTCGATCGTCCACTCCAGCGCGAGGCGCGTCGCGTAGTGCCCGAAGCCGCGCCTGCCGTCGAAGAGCGCGACGCAGGTCGACTCCCGCACGAGGGCGGGCCGCGCCCCGGGCTCGATGGTGCCGGCCGCGATCTGCTCGGCGTACCAGGGGAGGCGTAGCACCCCGTGCGAGTCGTGGCCGGCGAGGTTGGCGCCGACCAGATGGTGGGCCACCTCGGCCGCGACGTCGGGCGGCGCGCCGAGGGCGCGGCAGGCCCCGTCGACGAAGCGCTCGAGCGCCTCGGGCGCGCACCAGACGGTCGTCACCGGGTTGCCTCCCCCCGAGCCCTCGCGCCGGCAGCGGGCGGCGCGGCGCTCACTGCCGCCACGGCACGTCGAGCGCGAGCGGGACGTCGATCACCGCGGTCCGGCCCGCCGCGAGCGCGTCGCGGAGCGCCGCCCCCAGGTCGGCCGGTGAGTCGAGCTTGATCCCCAGCGCGCCGAAGCTCTCGGCGAGGGCGGCGAAGTTCGGCGTGACCAGGTCGCTGGCGAAGGTGCGGCTGCCGTAGCGCAGCCGCTGGTGCCGGCGCATGGCGTTGTAGCCGCCGTCGTTGCAGACCACGCAGACGACGTTGGCCCCGGCCTGGATCGCCGTGGCCAGTTCGGCCATGGTGAACATGAAGGCGCCGTCCCCGCCGATCGCCACCACCTGGCGCCCGGGTGCGGCCAGGGCCGCGCCGATGGCGAACGGCAGCGCCGTCCCCAGCGTGCCGTAGATCCAGGGGATGAGGTAGGAGCGCGGCGTGTAGACCGGCAGGTGCCGCGCCGTCCAGTACTCGATCAGGGAGTCGTTGGTCACGATGGCGTCCCGGTCGAGCGCGCCGCGCAGGCTGTCGAGCACCCCCATCGCCTCCGGGTGCGCCGCGCGCATCTCGGCGTCGACCTGCTCGGCGATGCCTCGCGCCTCGGCCGCCCAGGCGCCGTCGGCGGGCGCCCCGCGCCGGCCCAGCTCCTCCAGCAGCTGTCCCAGGCCGAACCGGGCGTCGCCGACCAGCCCGAGCTCGGCGGGGTAGTTCTTGTTGACGGTTTCGGGGTCCGCGTCGAGGTGGATGAGGTGCGGCAGCGGCAGCGTCCAGCCGGCCGTGGACTGCCCACCCAGCCGGGTGCCGACCGCGAGCAGCGCGTCGGAGTCGGCGAGGAAGCGCGCCAGCCGCGGCTCGCCGGTCCAGCGGCCGCCGATCGACAGCGGATGGTCGCTCGGGATCGCGCCCCGACCGGGAGCGGTCTCGAAGACCGGCGCCTGGAGCGCCTCGGCGAGCCGCAGCAGCTCCGGCGAGGCGCCCGAGCGGTGCACACCCGCGCCGGCGATGATCACCGGTCGCCGGGCCGCCCCGAGCCGCGCGGCGGCCTGGCCGACCAGGTCCTCCGCGATGCCGCGGCGCTCGACCGGCAGCGGCCCGCTGACCTCGAGGTCCTCGGCGGCGTTGAGCACGTCCTCGGGGAAGTCGAGGTAGGCAGGGCGCGGGCGGCCCGACTGGACGGCCGCCAGCGCCTCGGCCACCGCCGGCGAGATGCGCCGCACGTCGCGCACCGACTCGTGCCGCCGCGTCACGTTGCGGAAGGTGCCGACCTGGTCGACCAGCTCGTGGCCGACACCCTTCGAGCGGTCGATCAGGTCGGTGGCGAGCTGTGAGGCGAGGTGGAGCACCGGCGACGACTCGCTCCAGGCCTCACCGAGGGCGGTGAAGGCGTTGGTGGCGCCCGGCCCGGTCGTCGTCACGAAGACGCCGGGGCCGCCGGAGACGCGCGCGTAGCCGTCGGCGGCGAAGCCGGCCCCCTGCTCATGCCGGCAGACCACGTGCCGCACGTCGGGCGCGTGGTAGAGGCCGTCGTAGATCGCCAGGTTGTGGACGCCCGGGATGCCGAAGACCGTCCGCACCCCGCCGGCGCGCAGCGTCTCCACCACCGCCTGTCCGCCGGTCATGCGCATGCGAGACCCCCTCCCTCGAGTGCCTGCCGGCCGCTCAACGCTCCAGCAGTTCGCGATTGACCAGGTTGCGGGGGCGCTCACCCCGGAGGATGCGCGCCATCTCCTCGGCCGCCAGCCGCCGCACGGTGCGGATGGACTCCTCCGAGTAGCCGCCCGCGTGCGGCGACACCACGACGTTGTCCATCGCCAGCAGCGGGCTGTCCGGCGCGACCGGCTCCTGCTCGAAGACGTCGAGCCCGGTCCCGGCGAGCCGCCCCGCCCGCAGCGCCGCGATCAGCGCCGCCTCGTCGACGACGGGGCCGCGCGCCGTGTTGAGGACAATCGCGCTCGGCTTCATGACGCCGAACTCGTCCGCGCTCAGCAGGTGGCGCGTCTCCGGGGTGAGCGGGGTGTGGACCGAGACGATGTCGCTCTCGCGCAGCAGCCGGTCGAGCGGCACCAGGTCTGCCCCGTACTCCGCGGCGGTCGCGGCGTCGATGTAGGGGTCGGCGGCCAGCAGGCGCAGCTCGAACGCCGCGGCCCGCCGGGCCACCTGCCGGCCGATCCGGCCGAGCCCGATGATCCCGAGGGTCTTGCCGTAGGTCGGCTCCATCGGGGCGAGCATGGCGCGGTCCCAGGTGCCGGCCCGCAGGGCCCGGTCGAGGACCACGATCTTGCGCATGGTGGCCAGCAGCAGGCCCATGGTCTGATCGGCGACCTCCCGCGAGCAGAAGTCCGGCACGTGGGCCACCGGGATGCCGCGCGCGGTCGCGGTCGCCAGGTCGATGTGGTCGAACCCGACGCTGGCGGTGACGATGCCGCGGCAGTCCGGCATCGCCGCGATCACCGCGGACGTCACCCGCACCCCGCCGGTGATCAGCCCGTCGGCGCCGCGGACCGCCTCGGCCAGCTCGTCCGGCCCCAGGTGCGGCACCGGCTCCACCGCGGCGTCGACCGCCGCGAGGATGCGTCGCTCCTCGGGCAGTGTCGACTCGGGGGCGTGGGGGAAGATCGTCGTCCGGACCACGCGCAGGGACATGCGCCAACCCTCCTTCACTCAGCCGGCGTGCCCGCACGCGAGCCATCCGGCGCGTGCGGCATCAGAGCGTCCGCAGCCGCGGGTCGAGGATGTCCCGCAGGCCGTCGCCGAGCAGGTTGAAACCCAGCACCGTCAGGGCGATCGCCAGGCCCGGCAGGATGGCGACCCAGGGGTCCACCAGCATGTACTGGCGGGCGGAGTTCAGCATGAACCCCCAGGAGGGGGTCGGCGGCTGGGTGCCGAGCCCGAGGAAGCTCAGCGCCGCCTCGGTCAGGATGGCCGACGACAGCGAGATGGTGATCTGGACGATCAGCGGCGCCGACACGTTCGGGAGCACGTGGCGCAGGATGATCCGCCGGTCGCGCACGCCGATGGTCCGGGCGGCGTCGATGTAGGGCAGCCCCGCCACCGCCAGCGTCGGCCCGCGGGTGATGCGGGCGAAGCGCGGCGCGAAGACGATGCCGATCGCGACCATGGCGTTGGTCAGGCTCGGCCCGAGGATGGCGGTGATGGCGATGGCCAGCACGATGGCCGGCAGCGAGAAGAGGATGTCCATGACCCGCATCACGACGGTGTCGACCAGACCCCCGTAGAAGCCGGCGACCAGACCCGACGTCGCGCCGAATGCCAGCGCGATCGCCACGGAGAGCACCCCGACGTAGAGGGAGACGCGCGCGCCGTAGAACAGCCGGCTCAGCTCGTCGCGGCCGAACTCGTCGGTCCCCAGCCAGAACCCCTGGCCGGGGCGCAGGAGCGGCTGCGCCAGCTGCAGGTCCGGCGGGTTCGGCGCGATCACCGGCGCCGCGATGGCGATCAGGACCACGACGAGCACGAGAGCCAGACCGATCATGGCCGTCGGGCTGGTGACCAGCGTGTCGAGCGCCCGCCGGACCCGGCCGCGGGCCGGGCGGATGCGCGAGGGGAGCGACAGGGCCGGCGACGTCCCGGCGGCGACGTCACGCATAGCGGATCCTCGGGTCCAGGTAGACGTAGGCCAGGTCGACGATCAGGTTGACGAGGATGAAGGTGACGGCGAAGAGCATCACCGCGCCCTGGACGACCGGGTAATCCCGCTGGTAGACGCCGTTGAGGAGCGTCCAGCCCAGCCCCGGCAGGCCGAAGACCTGCTCGTCGATCACCACCCCGCCGAGGAGGACGCCCATCTGCAGGCCCAGGATGGTCACGATGGGGATGAGCGCGTTGCGCAGCGCGTAGCGCAGGGTGACGGCGCGCTCCGAGAGCCCCTTGGCGCGGCCGACCTTCACGAACTCCTCACCCAGCACCTCCAGCATCGACGAGCGCGTCATGCGCAGCGTCACCGCGCCCAGCCCGACGCTGAGCGCCAGGACCGGGAGGATCATCTGCTGCAGGTTCGCCAGCGGGTCCTGCCAGAGCTGGGCGAAGGTCAGCGGCGGCAGCCAGTGGAAGGCATAGGAGGCGAACAGGATGAGCAGCACGCCGATCCAGAAGTCGGGCAGCGACAGGCCGAGGAGGCCGAAGACCTGGGTCGCCAGCTTGACCGGCGCGCGCCGGCTGACGCTGGCGACCATCCCGAACACCATGCCGAAGATGGACGACACCAGCACCGACAGGACCGCGAGCTCCAGGGTCAGCGGCAGGCGCGAGAACAGCAGGCCCGCCACCGACTGGCCCGAGCGGAAGGAGTAGCCGAAGTTGCCGTGCAGCATGTTCCAGATCCAGAGGACGTACTGGACGGGCAGCGGCCGGTTGAGGCCGAACTCCCGCAGCAGGTCCTGCCGCTGGGCCGCGTTGAGCTGCCCCTCGGTGCCCGTGATGATCGTGACGATGTTCCCCGGCAGCAGCCGCACCATCACGAAGATCAGGATCGAGACGCCCACCAGGGTGAGCGCCGTCGACAGCAGGCGCCGGACGAAGTAGTGCATCGGCGATCCCTCGTGGAGCGGACGGTCGACGACCGCGACGGGCTAGCTGCTGAGCCAGGACTTCTCGAGGAACAGCCGGCGCCCGGTGAACGACTGCACGTAGCCCTTGAGCTTCGTTGAGAGCGCCTCGATGTTGTACTTGTCGTACCACCAGTACGTCGGAAGGTCGTGGAGCAGCGTCTGCTGGATCTCGTCGTACAGCTGCTTGCGCTGGGCGGGGTCGGTGATACTGCGCGCCTTCTCGATCTGCGCGTCCAGCTGCGGGGTGCCGTAGCCCCCGGCGTTCAGGTTCCCGTGGGTGTCGAAGTAGGCGTAGATGTAGCCGTCCGGGTCCGGCCGGAAGGTGAAGGCCGTGTTGGCCATATCGAAGTCGAACTTGTTGCTGGCGGCGACGAAGGCCCCCCACTCCATCTGCTGGATCTCGGCGTTGACGCCGATCTGCTTGAACGCCGCCTGCATGACCGTCGCGTTCGCCACGAAGTCCGGGTACTGCGGCGAGCAGTTGATCACGATCTTCTCGCCGCTGTAGCCCGCCTCCGCCAGGAGCTTCTTTGCCCCGGCGATGTCCGGTGTCAGGTACGGCAGCGTCTTGGGATCGAGGTACCAGTCACCGAAGCCGGTCGCGATCGGCCCGGACGGGGTACCGGCGCCGAAGACGCCCTTCTGGATGATCTCGGTGGTGTCGACCGCCATGCGCAGCGCCTGCCGCACGCGCACGTCGTTCAGGGGCTTGCGCGAGACGTTGATCTGCGTGCAGTCGAGCCAGGCGAAGGGGCTCTGGAGCACGCTGATCGAGCTCGAGCCCTTCAGCTGCTGGGCGCCCTGCGCCGAGACCGCCGCGTACTGGATCTGTCCCGCCTGGAGGGCGGCCAGCCGCGTGTTCTCCTCGGTCATCACCTTGAAGAGCATGCCGTCCAGGTACGGCAGCGTCGGGTCCCAGTAGGCGGTATTGCGGGTGTAGCTGATGTGGTCCTGCGGCACGTACTCGACCAGCTTGAAGGGTCCGGTGCCGACCGCCTGGATCTTCAGGTTCTCCTTCTCGGCGAGCCCGTTGGGGATGATCGCCGAGGCGCGGTTGGCGGCGAAGGCGCCCAGCAGCCCGGGGTAGACCGAGCTGAGCGTCAGCTGCACCGTGTTGGGGTCGCTCACGTTGATCTGCGAGATCGGCTGGAGCCAGCTCCGCCAGGGTGAGGCGGTCTTCGGATTCAGCACGCGGTCGATGCTGTACTTGACGTCGGTCCCGGTCATCGTCTGACCGTTGTGGAACTTGACGTTCTGGCGCAGGGTAAAGGTGTAGGTCTTGCCGTCGCTGCTGATGTCCCACTTGGTGGCCAGGACCGGGATGATGGCCATCTTCTCGTCGTAGCCGGCCAGGCTCTCGTAGATGAAGTCGTAGGCCTGCAGCGCCGAGAAGTTGGCGTTGGTGTGCGGGTCCAGGCTGACCGGATCGATCTCGGCGGCCGCCTGGAGCGTGCCGCCCCGCTTCGGCTGGCCGGCACTCTGCGCCGCCGGGCTGGCGGCCGCGGTGCTGGTCCCGGACGTCGTCCCGCCGGTGGCGGGCGTCGCCGCCTGTGCGCCCGACCCGCTCGCCGAGGCGGTGGAGGTCGATGCCGGCGCCTGCGTCGCGGTCGCCGGGGTCTGGCCGCAGGCGGCCAGCAGCGATCCCCCGACCAGGGCACCGCCCGTGAGGAACAACCCGCTCTTGAGCACGGTCCGCCGCCGGTACGTCCGGACGCGCAGGGTAGCCTCACCTTGCTCGGCCATGACCCCTCCTCCATCACAAGGCACAACCCTTAGATCTTATGGTGGTGGACCCAGGATAGTCCAGGTGGTGAGGGGTTGTCAAGCACGGAGCGGTTCCCTAGCATGCCGCCACGACCGGCGCCAAATCGACCCCGCGGGGCGGGCTGCCCGCGCGCCGCGGCGGCCCAACGCGATGGACACGACCGAGAGGACGAGCCGATGCCTGCCGAGACCGAGTACCGCTACAACCGCCTGACCTGGCCGGAGATGAACGACGCCATCGCCCGGCAGAAGGTCGTCATCCTGCCCACGGGATCGACGGAGCAGCACGGTCACCACCTGCCCCTCGACGTCGACCTCTTCCTCTGCGAGTCGGTCTGCCTGGAGGTGGGGCGGCGAGCCCCGGACCGGGTCCTCGTCCTGCCGCCGATCCCCTACGGGTTGAACCTGCACCACATCGACTTTCCAGGGACGATCCACGTCGAGCCGGAGACCTTCATCGCCTTCTGCACCGACGTGCTGAAGAGCGTCGCCTACCACGGGTTCGAGAAGCTGCTGATCGTCAACGGCCACGGGTCGAACGTGCCGCTGATCGACCTCGTGGCCCGCAAGATCACCCTGGGCACCGACTCCCTGTGCGCGGCCGTCCACTACATCACGCTCGCGCTCGACGCCTTCGACGAGATCAAGGAGACACCGGTCGTCGCCCACGCCGACGAGTTCGAGACCTCGCTCTACCTGCACCTGGCTCCGGAACGGGTGCGGATGGACCGGGCCGGCGCCGGCAACGACGTGATGGGGCGCTACCTGAGCTCCGACAGCACCGCGAACTACCCGGTACGCTTCAACGACTACTGGAGTCGCTGGACCGAGCTGGGCGTGCACGGCGACGCGACGGCGGCCACGGCGGAGAAGGGCGCGGTGATCTTCGAGGCGGCCGCGTCGCGGCTGGTCGAGATCGTGGACGAGCTCCGCGCCTGGCCCATCGCGCCGCGCCGCGACCAGCACGCGCGGCCGGTCCAGTCCCGGGTGCGGTGGTAACCGGAGCGCGCGGGGACGGCGGCGGGCCGATGCCCCGGATCGAGCCGGACGAGCGGCAATCGCGAGGAGCGGGAACGACATGCGAATCCGTGGTGTGCGGGTGGCGGGGCTGCGCGGCGTGACCCCGGCCGGCGGCTGGACCCACGACCTCCAGCCCGAGGACTGCATCCACACGCTGGTCGCCGTCCAGACGGACGAGGGCGTGACCGGCGTCGGCAGCGTCTTCGCCGACGTGCGGCTGGTCGGGCCGGCGATCACGGTGCTGGAGCCGCTGCTGGTCGGAGAGAGCGCGCTCGAGCCGGAGCGGCTGACCGAGACGCTCCACCAGCGGACCTTCTGGCTGGGGCGTGGCGGCTCGGTCACCCACGCCATCAGCGGGATCGACCTGGCCCTCTGGGACATCGCCGGCCAGGCGGCCGGCCAGCCGGTCGGGCGCCTGCTCGGCGGCCGCTACCGGGACCGGGTGCGGCCCTACGCGTCGATCCTGATGGAGGAGCCGGGTCCGCTGGCCGAGCACCTGGCGTCGCTGAAGGCCCAGGGCTACCGCGCGTTCAAGATGGGCTGGGGTCCGTTCGGCCGCCAGAGCACGGCCGTCGACGAGGCGATCGTGCGCGCGGCGCGCGCGGCGGTCGGGGACGAGGCGCTCCTGATGGTCGACGCCGGGGGCAGCGACAGCTTCTGGCGCCAGGACTACAAGTGGGCGCTGCGCACGGCCGCGATGCTGGCGACCTACGGCGTGGCCTGGTTCGAGGAGCCGCTCAAGCCGGACGCGCTGGCGGACTTCGCCGCGCTGCGCCAGGCCGCCCCCGTGCCGATCGCGGCGGGCGAGGTCTACACCCGGCGCCAGAGCTTCTGGGCCGCGCTGGCGGCCGGCGCCCTCGACGTGGTCCAGCCGGACGTCACCAAGGTCGGCGGGCTCAGCGAGGCCCGCCGCATCGGCTGGTACGCGCAGGAGTTCGGCGCGCGGCTGATCCCCCACGGCTGGAACACCGCCGTCGGGCTGGCGGCCGACCTGCAGCTGGCCAGTGCCCTCCCCGACACCGATCTCGTCGAGTACCAGACGGGCTCGCCCTACATCGACGGGATCGTGGCGGAGGCGTGGACGCTGGACGCGGACGGCATGCTGCCGATCCCGGAGACGCCCGGGCTCGGTCTCACGCTGGATCTCGACGCGGTGGCGCGCTACAGCGGCGGGACCCGGCTCGTCGGAGCCTGATCCCGCCGCGAGCGCCGCTACGGACAGTGCGTGCCGAACTCGCGGTAGCCGCGGACGGGCAGCGCGTGGTACTGGCGGCAGACCTCGACCAGCGCCGCCTTCGCCGCCACGAACAGCGTCTCGCCCTTCTCGGCCGAGGCCGTCATCGGGTTCCCGTGGACGCCGTGCGCGCGCTCGCGCCGGCGCTCGGGGAAGCCGGTGAAGCGCAGCACCTCGTCGCTCAGGCGCGGCTCCCGCTCGGGGTCGGCGACCATGCGGCCGCGGTCGATCATGGTCGGGCGCAGGTAGAGCTGCAGTGAGGTCTCCCACTCGCCGCCGTGGCCGATGAAGCCGGGGTCGGTCTCCGCCGCCTCGTGCAGCACCTGGGGCACCATCTCCCAGTAGGTGATCGGCAGCATCCAGATGTCCTCCTCCGCCAGCTTGGTCGAGACCACCCGGATGATGTCCCGGTTGCCGCCGTGGCCGTTGACCAGGATGATGCGGTGGAAGCCGTTGGCCCAGATGCTCCGGCAGATGTCGGAGAGGAGCGCGAGGTAGGTCTCGACGCTGGCGGTGATGGTGCCGACCTCGCCCATGTTGTAGTGGGTCAGGCCGATCCAGACGGGCGGCGCGACGATCACCGGGAAGTCGTCGATGGCCCGGGCGGTCTCCACGGCCAGCGCCTGGGTGTGGCTGATGTCGACGTCCATCGGGCAGTGCGGGCCGTGCTGCTCCACCGAGCCGACGGGCACGATCACCACCGGGTCGTGCGCGAGCGCCTCCAGCAGCTCGTGACGCCACAGCTCCTGCCAGTGGACCGTCCGGCCGCCCGCGGCCCGCTGCCCCGCCCCGAAGACCGACGCGTCCGAGACCATCCGCGACTCCTTCCCAGCTATCGCTGTCAGCGCTGCTCCGCGAGCACCTGGCGCAGGCGCTCGGCGACCACGGCCTCCTCGCCCGGCCGCAGCGCCGTGGCCACCACCCCGATCGCCTCCTGGTCCAGGAAGTTCTGCGACACCGCCACCGGCGGCTCCCCCTCGGCCAGGTCGTTCACGACGTCCACGACGCGCTTGCCGACGACCGCCGCGTCGATCCGCACCACCACCGTCGGGTAGCGCCGCGGCGCGGACTCGTCCGCGACCTCGGCGGCCGCGACCCCCGGCAGCCCGTCGAGCGCCGCCACCACCGTCGCCAGTTGCTCCGCCTGCCGCCGCCGCTCCGCCGCGTGGTCGCGCGCCAGGAAGCGGCGCAGCGCCACCACCAGCCCGGCGATCTCCTCCTTGCCCACCTTCATCGGCCGGCCGAGCCCGTGGTGGGGCGGGCCGGCCAGCCGCCCGGAGGTCAGGTAGCGCTCGCGCCAGGGCCAGGTCTCGGGGTAGACGTCCATGTCCTGGTGCTGCAGCGCCACCGAGGCGATCAGGTCGGCCCGCCCGGCCAGGATGCCGGAGGCCTGCGGCCCGCCGATGGCCTTGCCGCCGCTGAAGGCGACCAGGTCGGCCCCCTCGGCGATGAAGCGGCGCAGGTGCTCGACCGGCGGCAGCGCCGCCGCGGCATCCACGATGACCGGCAGCCCGTGGCGGTGGGCGATGGCGACCACCTCGGCCAGCGACACGCTGCCCGGGGCGCGGCCGACCGAGTAGGCCAGCGCGGCCGTCCGCCCGGTGATGGCCGCCTCGACCTGCCAGGGCCAGGTGATGCCCTGCCCGGGGTAGCCGAGGTAGCCCACCTCGACCAGCCGCGCGCCGGATAGGCGCAGCGCGTGGCTGTACGCGGTCA
>DASSZN010000367.1:0-10422 GCA_035702805.1 Thermomicrobiaceae bacterium
GGAAGCGCGTGCGCGCGGCCGGAGAGAGCACGTTCGCGCTCGCCAGCCGGAACAGGAGGTCGACTGAGCCGACCGTGACACGATTGGCCAACCAGAATCGGGCCGTCAGCACCCGCGCCTCCCTCGTCGCGCCCACCAGGGATTCATCTCCCGCCGGCTCGGCAACGCAAAGCGCACGCCACCCGGGTGGACGGACCGGGTACAGGAAGTAAGTTGTTCGTGTTTGACGTAACTCATATCTTGGCTGAAGTGTAGCGCGTCCGCGCCGCCGTGTCCACCCGGGTGGATCGCGACGACTCCAGCAACGGTCAGGGCCGGACCACCACGGTCGCGGCCATCATCTCCGTCGCGTCAGAACTGACGGCGCCCGAGGCGCTGAGGTGGGCACCGGGCTGAATGGCCGCTGCCTGCACGGGGCTGCCGTGCACGTCCGTCACGACCGTCTGATCGCTCACGACCACGCGGCGCGTGGTGCCGTCCTGAAACCGAAGCGTAAGTGCACCGGTCCCGGGCGTGTTCGACACCACCGTGCCGGTCCACGTCGCCATCAACACCGCGCGGAGGTCCGACGGCGACGACGGGGTATCGCACCGCGGTGCAGGCAACTGGCCGAGCACTCCGGACAGGTCGCTCAACGTCGCGCTCGCCGCCACCTGCTGGTCGGATCCGCACCAGTTAGACCAGGCATACATCTCGGTCGTCGAGGCTCCCATACCGCCGATCGCGATGTTCAGCGGGGTCACCACGCCGTTGCCCTGCACGGGCAGCGCGTCGCCCGCCTGACCGTCGATCGTGACGCGCAAGGAGCCGACGACCTGGCAAGGCGCGCCGTGGTTCGTCAGCGTAACCGTCAGCGCGGTACCGCCGGTCGCGCCCTGCGCGGTCAGGCCCATTGTGAGATGGCTCAGCGAGCAGACCGACAGCGCGGACGGCGTCGCCGCGGGAGTCGCCACCTCCGGCGGTGTGTCCTCACGGACATCGGCGCCGACGATCAGCACCTCGCCGCGCTTGACGCCGACCAGGTACCGGCCACTGAAGGTCCGTACCGAGCCGTCGGTCTGCGCGGCCACGAGCACCATCGAGACCGCCATGTTGCCGTCGTCGGGCGTCACGTTCACGATCGTCACCGTGTCATGGGCAGTCGTCGTGAACCCGGCCGCGAACGCGTTCTCGGACTGACCGCTGATATCCTCCCACAGGAGCGCGTAGGCGCTCGCGTAGTCGTGGCGGTTGATCGCCTCGAAGTAGGCGTACACCGTCCCCCTGGCCGTCGCCTGGGTGACGACGACCGGCAGCGGGGTTGCGGCCGGTGTCGAGGTAGGCGCGGGCGTCCCCGGCACGGTGAAGGTGATGGTCGGCGTCGACGCCGCGGGCGTCGCCGGCACGACCACGGCGTTCGTCGACGGTCGCGTGGCCGCCGCGATAGCGGTCGCCACCGGGCTGCTCGCCACCGTGTTCGCCCCGAACGTCCGGCCGTGCAGCAGGACGACCAGCAATGCCGCAACTGCCACCAACACCGTGGCCGAGGCCGCAAACGCCCCGACTTGACGGAGCCAGCCGTCGGTCCCGCCAGCACCGTCTCCCGCGACATAACTCCGCACACCGTCGCGGACGCGCGGGCTCACCAGGGAGCGGGGGAGGGACTCGAGAGCGGCCATGCTCGCCACGAGCGCCCGCTCGAAGTCCCGGCACTCGGCACAGCCGGCCAGATGCGCCCGCACCGCCACCGCCTCGTCGGGCGGCAGCGGGTGGTCGAGCCGTTCAGAGAGCAGCCGGCGCGCCTGGTCGCAGTTCACGCCCGCGCCTCCTGCCCGGCTTCGAGCGCGCGGTACGCCTCCACGAATGCTCGCCGCGCCCGGAACAGCCGCACCTTGGCAGCGTTCACGCTGGTGCCGAGCACCGCGGCCGTCTCTTCGAGCGACAATCCCTGCTGGTGGCGCAACAGCAGCACCGTGACGTAACTGGCGTTCAACTTCTTGAGCGCCGACTCGATCAACTCGCGCTCGCCAAGCGACTCGGCCAGCCGCGCGTCACCGGTCGGCTCCGGCGTGCTCGGGCCGAAGGGCAGCCACTGGATGATCTTGCGACGCCGGTAGTAGCTCGTGGCGGTGTTGGTCGCGATGCGGTAGAGCCAGGCACGGAAGTTCAGCCCGTCGTTGGTACGGCCGAGCGCCCGGTACGCCTTGATGAACGTGTCCTGGGCCAGGTCCTCGGCCACCTCACGATCGCCCACCATCCGGTAGAGGTAGCCGGTGATCTGCGCGTGGTACGCCTCGAACAGGGCGCTGAAGGCCGCCGCGTCCCCCGCCTGCGCGTGCCCCACCAGCGCGGGCTCATCCATCCAGGAAACTCCCCAACCGTGGGCCTGCATCGCCGCTTTCCTCCCGAATCCTACGACGCGCGAGCCCCGCGCGGCGGGTACAGACCGCGATTCGGTGCAACTTGGCGTACGAACGGGAGGGAGGTATACTGGTCCCGATATACCCCGGTGGGGTATCGTGGGCCGCGTCAGGCAGGACTGGTGGAGGTGCAATCATGGTCGAGCGGGTCTATCGGGTGCCGGACGTGAGCTGTGAGCACTGCGTCCACGCCATCACGACGGAGCTGACCCGGATTGCCGGTGTCACGCACGTGGACGTAAATCTCGACACCAAGCTCGTGACCGTGCAGTCGGAGGAGGGCGTGTCGGACGGCGCGCTTCGCGCCGGTATCGAGGAAGCTGGCTACGACATCGCCGCCTGACGCGCCGCGGCGCTGCTTGCCAGCGACAGGCTCGCTGGGCGTCGCGTCGCCGGTCTAGTTCGAGAACACGCCGCGGCGGGGTGGTGGGCTAACACCCCGCCGCACGTTCAGCCGTTCGACCGGCCAGATTCCCCGTCGGGCTCGTCGTAGTCCGCCTTGCGCGGCCCCTCGGCCGGCTGTAGCGGGTGCTTGCCGCGCATCTCAGCGGTCACCCCCGAGTCGTGGACGTGTTGCTCGCCCGCAACCGGCCCGCCGGCCTCGGCATCACCCCGATCGTGCGCCCGGCTCGACTCGTATCCCCCCGGGCGCTCGCCACCCGGTCGCCGCCGCTGCTCCTCGTTCCGGCGCTCCTCGTCCACGGCTGGCTCCTCTCGCTCATCTGTCGCGGTCGGCCCGCTCCTGGGTCGTCACCGGCCTTAGTCGCGCCGCTGCCGGCACCTACCGACCACGCACGCCGCGCACCGCCGCGCGAGCACGCTGCCTTGCTCCGCCGTCGCCGGATGCACCATACTCCACTGCCGGTGAGGCGCCGTGCCAGCGCGAGAGGGGAACGGGTGGCCAGCCAGGCGTTCGAGCTCGTCCAATACCGCAGCCTGATCCGGAACCTGGTCTCCAAGGACCTCAAGGTCCGCTACAAGAACTCGGCGCTCGGCTTCCTCTGGTCCCTCCTGAACCCGCTGCTGATGATGGTCGTCTTCACCTTCGTCTTCACGCAGCTGCTCAACCAGCACATTCAGGCCTTCCCCGTTTTCGTCCTGACCGCGCTGCTGCCCTGGAACTGGACCGCCACCGCCGTCACCGCCGGTACCGCCTCGCTGGTCGACAACGCCCCGCTGATCAACAAGGTCTACTTTCCGCGCGTGCTCCTGCCGGTGTCGGTGGTCCTGTCGACCGGCGTCAACTACGTGCTGGCCATGCCCGCGCTCTTCCTGATGATGGCGGTCTTCGGCCGCACCTTCACCCCCTGGATCGTCGAGCTCCCGCTCATCGTCCTGATCCAGGCGATCTTCGTCACCGCCGTCGTCCTCATCCTTGCGCCGCTCAACGTCTACTTCCGCGACACGACCGTGCTGGTCGAGGTCGGCCTTTTGGCCTGGTTCTTCATGACGCCGATCTTCTACCCGGTCGAGGCAGTCGTCCCACACCTTGCAGCCTGGATGTACCGGCTCAACCCGATGGCGGCCATCGTCGAGGACTACCGCGTCATCCTCTACAACGGTGCCGTCCCCGACCCGCTCTTCACCGGCCGCACCGGCGCCACCGCGGTCGTCCTCCTCATCATCGGCTGGCTGGTCTTCACCCGGCTCAGCCGCAACCTCGGGGAGAACCTGTAGTGGCGGGACAGACCTGGGCAACCCGCCGCTCCGACACGCACGATGACGCCGCGGTCGAGTTCCGCGGTGTCTCGCGCCGCTTCCGCCTGCACCACGAGGCACGCGCGTCCTTCCAGGACTGGTTTGTCGGCCTGGTGCGCCCACGCGGCAAGGCGGAGGAGTTCTGGGCGCTGCGCGACGTCAGCTTCGTCGTGCGGCGGGGTGAGGCGCTCGGCATCGTCGGCCGCAACGGTGCCGGCAAGAGCACTATGCTCAAGCTCGTCACCCGCGTCCTCGAGCCGACCAGCGGCGAGGTCCTCATCCACGGCCGCACCCACGCCATGCTCGAGCTGGGCGCCGGCTTCCACCCGGAACTGTCGGGACGCGACAACGTCTACCTCAACGGCAGCATCTACGGCTTTTCGCGCCGCCAGATGGCCGCCCGCTTCGACCGTATCGTCCAGTTCGCCGAGCTCGAGCGCTTCATCGACACTCCGGTCAAGCACTACTCCTCCGGCATGTTCATGCGCCTCGGCTTCGCCATCGCCGTCCACATGGACCCCGAGATCCTGGTAGTCGACGAGGTGCTGGCCGTGGGCGACACCGCGTTCCAACGCAAGGGGTATGAGGCACTGATGGACCTGCGGGCGCGCGGCACGACGATCATGTTCGTGTCCCACAGCGTCGAGCAGATCCGCCAGTTCTGCGACCGCGCCATCCTCCTCCAGGGCGGGCGCATCGTCGACAGCGGTCCGGCACCCGAGGTCGTCGATCACTACCTGCGGACCCTCCGCGAGGAAGAGGCCGAAGTCGCGATCCTGCGGGTCCGCGCGATCGACCGGACCGGCCTGCCGCTCGACGCCGTCCCCTCGGGCGAGGATCTCGGGCTGGAGGTGCTCCTCCGCGTGCCGCCGGAGACCTCCACCGCCGACCTTGCGCTGGCGATCGACCTGCACGACCGGGCCGGCACGCACCTGTTCGGCAGCACCGCTCGGCTCCCTGCCGAACTGCCCCCGTTCGACCCGCTCGACCCCGACACGCGGAGCGTCCGCAGCGTCGTCCGCGGTCTGCCGCTGGCCGGCGGGATCCTCACCATCGCGGCGAGCCTCCAGCGCGGCACCGGGGAGGATCCCGAGCCACTCGACCGCCAGGAGACGCGCGTCGACGTCGTCGGTAGCTCGGCGGCCGGCAGCCGCGGACTGCTGCGGCTCGACCACGACTGGGAGTGGGGAGAGTCCGCGCCCGCTCCCCGCGCCGCCGATCCGCGGCTCGAGCGCCGCTGAGCGGCCGTCCACCCTCGGCAATAACCAGACATAACACGATTCCGGACCACGGAGATCCCGGAACCGGTACCGACGTCCCGCCCCGCCGACTTGCGTCGCCGTGCGGCGGGCCGCCGCCTGGGGCCGTTGCCCAACCGTCACTGGCACCGCGTACGAACGCCTGCTTTCTTCAGGTACTGTCTCCCCATCGGAACAGGCAAACTGCCCGGTGGCGCGTAGGCGGAACGTCCCGCCCAGACACCCTACTGATTTCTCTCTTTGACGGCGTGGGCAAGGGCTAGACTGGGGATCGAGCCTGTGGGGGTGCGGGCCAGTGGCACGCGAGGGTGAGGAGTAGGTGATGGGCGGCGCCCGCGTCCTGGTGGTCGACGACGATGGGGAGTTCATCGAGACGCTGCAGTCCGCGCTCGGCGACTTCGCCGAACTGCGCGCGGTTGCCAGCGGCGACGCGGCACTGACCTGCGCCGCGGAGTGGAACCCCCAGGTGGTCCTACTCGACCTGCTGCTGCCGGACACCGACGGCTTCGACCTGCTCGAGCGCTTGACCTACTCCGGTTTCCCGCACACGCCCGCGGTCCTCTGCGTGATCGACGGACGCGGCGCCGACACGCGGCTCATCCCCTTCGTCGAGTGGCCGGTCGGCACCGTCGTCCGCTCGGCGCACCCGGCCGACTTTCTCTCTGCCATCCTGCGCGCCCTCGCCGTCCACACGCGCCCGACCCGCTCGCTGGCCGCCTGCGGCTAGAACCCTGGGGCCTGACGCGGTCTAGCGCCCCCGCGTCATTCGCGGTGGCTCGCGCCGGCGTCTCACCGTTGCCGGCCCACCTGCTGCCTGGTACGGTGTTGCCCTGTGCCGTGGAAACGTCGTCGTGCGGATGGGTGGAGGACTGTGACCGCCATCGATTGGCTGCTCGACGCGGACCCGTCGATCCGCTGGCAGGTGCTGCGGGACCTCACGGACGCCTCCGCCGAGGAGGTCGCCGCCGAGCGGGCGCGAGTCGCCACCGAGGGCTTCGGCGCGCGGCTGCTCGCCCTGCAGGGACCCGACGGCGCCTGGGCCGGCGTGGCCTGGAACCGCGGCTGGGACTCCACCATGCACGTGCTGACGCTGCTGCGGGAACTGGGCCTCGATCCCGCGAGCGACCAGGCACGGCACGCAGTCGGGCTCGTGCGCGAACGCGTCACCTGGCGGGACTGCGGCCCGCCCGAGTGCGCCGGTAACCCCTTCTTCGCGGGCGAGGTCGAGCCCTGCATCAACGGGCAGGTGGCGGCCAGCGGCGCCTACTTCGGGCAGGACGTCCAGGGCATCGTCGACCGCCTGCTCGGCGAGCAGCTGGCGGACGGTGGCTGGAACTGCGAGGCCGAGAACGGCTCGACGCGCTCGTCGTTCAACACCACGATCTGCGTGCTTGAGGCCCTGCTCGAGATCGAACGCGCCGGCACCGGGACTCCAGAGGTGACCGCGGCCCGGCTCCGCGGCCAGGAGTATCTCCTCGAGCGCCGCCTCCTGCGGCGCCGCTCGACCGGTGAACTGATTGTCCGCGACCGCAAGGGCGGCGCCAACTGGACGCGCTTCGCCTTCCCCGCCTGGTGGCACTACGATATGCTGCGCGGGCTCGACTACCTGCGCACCGCCGGCGTCACCCCCGACGAGCGCGTGACCGAGGCGATCGCGCTGGTCGCCGCGAAGCGCGACGCCGACGGCCGCTGGCTGCTCGAGACTTGCTACCCCGGCGTCATGCCGGTCGAGATCGACGACGGCGAGGGCCGGCCGAGCCGCTGGAACACCCTCCGCGCCCTGCGCGTCCTCCGGTGGGCCGGGCAGGCTGCCGTCTGACGGCGACGGTCAGGCGTTTCCCGGCAACGCACCACCCGGGTGGACGCGCCGACCTCTCCGCGGTGCCGCGCGTTGCCCGCGATCGCGACGGAGCGTATACTACCGGCAGTGTACGTACACTCTCGCCAGCGCGCCGTGAGGGGAGACGAGGATGGCCGGCCCGAGCGAGCCGCTCTCGATCGCCGCCGCCGTCGAGGCCTTCTTCGAGGACCTCCACCTGTCGCCGCGCAGCAAGAAGACGTACCGCGGCGCCGTCGCCAAGTTCACCGCCTACCTCGAGGTCCACTTCGGCCTCGACCCCGCCGCCGAGCCCGTCACCGCCCTGAGCGAGGACCACGTCACCGCCTTCGTCGCCAGCCTGATGCCCGACGACGTGCGCTCCCCGGAGGAGGTCTCGCAGATGCGGACCGCCCAGACGAACCTCGCCGCCGTCCGGAAGCTCTACGCGTACCTGGCGTCCTACGACCTGCACCCGACCATCTCCACCGAGAAGCTGCGCACCCGCATCTCGGCGATGATGCCCCGCTTCACCCCGCCGCCCCCCGACGTGCGCACCGCCGACCTCGACCGCATCGTCGACCACGTGCGCGAGCTGCCGCACGAGACGGAGCCCGAGCACGAACTGCGTCGCCTCAAGCTGCGCGCGATGATCCTGTTCCTCTACCGCACGGGCGTGCGCGTCTCCGAGCTCTGCGGCCTGCGGCGGCGCGACGTCGACCTCGGCACCGGCTCGGCGGGCGTCTACCGCGCCAAGGGCGGCAAGAGCCGCACCGTCCACTTCGACTCGGAGACGGGCGAGGCGCTGGTCGCCTACTGGGCCGCCCGCGGCGACGGCGGCCGGGGCGTCGGCAGCTTCCCGGCCTTCAGCGGGCGCGACCGGGTCGGCGCGCCCGGCTCGGCCATCAGCCCGCGCACCGTCGAGCACATCGTGGCCGAGCTCTGCGTCGCCGCGGGCGTCGAGAACCCGATCACCCCCCACTCCTTCCGCCACGGCCTGGCTACCGAGCTCGTCCGCCGCCGCGTGCGCGAGTCGACGGTCCAGACGATCCTCGGCCACGCCTCACCGACCACCACCCGCATCTACGTCCACAAGGTCGCGCTCGAGGTCGCCGAGGAGTACCAGGAGGCCTTCGGCGAGTACCGCCGCCCGGCCGGCGGCTGATTTGGCCGCGCCCTCGTCATCCCTCTCGATGGGTCGCCCCATCGAACGGCCACGCGTTCCGCCGACCGGCGCAACCGGGCTTACCCTGGCGCGTCCTCCCTGCGGGACGGTCGCGATGGGGGAGAGAACGCATGCGTTGAATTGTCAGAGTTCTGCTGGTTCTGACCGTCGGGCTCGGCTGGCTCACCGCCGCCATGCCGGCCGGGGCGGCGGGGCCCACCGCGAGCGAGATCGCCTTCTGGACGGAGCAGGGTCGGGTCGACCGCGCGGTCGACGAGGGGCTGGCCAGCCGGAGCTGGGTCTGGGGGCCGAACGGCCAGCCGCGGACCACCTGGTCGGAGCCGTACGCCGATGCGCCCGGCGGCTGGCGCGTCGTCGGCTATACCGACAAAGGCCGCATGGAGATCACGCCGGGCACCGACGCGTCGTCGCCCTGGCACGTCGAGAGCGGGCTCCTCGCCGAGGAGATGATCACCGGCCACCTTCAACTCGGGGACACCCTCTTCCAGGACTTTCCGCCGGCCGCGATCGGCGTGGCCGGCGACCCCGACGACACCTCCGGGCCAACCTACGCCACGCTCGAGCCGCTCCTGTCCTACCGGCCGATCCCGTCCGGCTGGACCATCATCCAGACCATCGACCGCGCCGGCACCGTCGCGGTCGACCCGTCGCTCGCCCGCTACGGCGTCACCGCGCGGGACGTCGGCGCCCCGACCCACCACACGGTCGCGTCGGTATTCTGGGACTTCATGAACTCGAGCGGCCTGCTCTGGTACCCGACGGCGGATCATCCGGCAGCCGGGTTCGCCGATCCGCGGTCGCCAGCCGGTTGGTTCGCCACCGGCACGCTCTTCCCGAACCCGTTCTACGCCACCGGCTACCCCATCACCGAGCCCTACTGGGCCAGGGTCGCGGTCGGCGGCAGGCTCGAGGAGGTACTCATCCAGTGCTTCCAGCGCCGCTGCCTGACCTACACGCCGGACAACCCGGGCGGCTGGCAGGTCGAGATGGGCAACATCGGCCGCCAGTACGAAGACTGGCGCTACGCCCAGCTCGGGTTCGGACCCGCGCACGCCGGCACGGTCGCGGTCACGCCGGACCACGTGCTGATCTTCATGGGGCGGCTCGGCGCGACCCTTGGGTCGGCACAGACCTACGTGTCGATGCCGCTCGCCGGCATCACCACGCTCACGCCCGGCGAGTGCGACGCCACGCAGGCCTGGAGCGAGGTCGTTCGCCAACTCGACGTGCCCGGCCAGCAACTGGTCGTCGAGGGCGGTGGCGGGGTAACGTGGTCGGCGCCGTATCGCCTCTGGCTCAACGGCACGCACGAGCTGTTCAACGAGACGCTGGTACGCGAGGGCTACGCGAAGGTGGACCCGGCGCACCCCGACCCGCTCTATGAGGCGCGCCTGGTTGCCGCCCAGCAGCAGGCCCAGCAGGCGCACGCCGGCATCTGGGGCAACTGTCCCTGACCGAGCGCGTGGGCGAGCGGGCCGGCGCCGGCTCGCTCGTCGCTCGCTCAGGCGCCGACGTAGGCCGCGAGGTGCTGGCCGGTGAGGGTCGAGCGAGCCGCGACGAGGTCGGCCGGGGTGCCGGTGAAGACGACCCGGCCGCCGTCGTGGCCCGCACCGGGGCCGAGGTCGATGATCCAGTCCGCGCGCGCCATGACCCCCTGGTGGTGCTCGATGACGATGACCGACTTGCCGGCATCGACCAGGCGGTCGAGCAGCCCCAGCAACTGCGCGACGTCGGCCAGGTGCAGCCCGGTGGTGGGCTCGTCCAGGATGTAGACGGACGCCTTCTCGGCCATGTGGGCAGCCAGTTTGAGCCGCTGCCGCTCGCCGCCCGACAGCGTCGTGAGCGGCTGACCGAGGCTGAGGTAGCCCAGCCCGACGTCGGCCAGCCGGCCGAGGATGGCGTGCGCGGCCGGCGTCCGTGCCTCACCGGCGCCGAAGAACTCGCGAGCCTCGGACACCGGCATCGCGAGCACCTCGCTGATGTCGCGTCCGCCGAGGCGGTACTCCAGCACCGACGCCTGGAACCGCTTCCCCTCGCACTCCTCGCAGACGCTGACGACGCCGG
>DASSZN010000374.1:0-12774 GCA_035702805.1 Thermomicrobiaceae bacterium
CGCGGCGTGGTCATGATCGCCCATGGGCGGTCTGACAGCACGGCCATCCGCAACGCCGTGTCCGGTGCCCATCGCGCCGCGAGCAGTGCCCTGGCAGAGGCGCTCGCCAACAGGATAACCGCGGCAACCCAAGGGGTCCCCGATGGGGACCTCCCCCGCTGAGCCGAGGTTCGAGCTGCTGGGGCGTACCCGGCACCACGGACGTCGTCTGCCGCGCGGGTCCGCGTCCGCTAGAGGCTACTCCTCGGAGCCGACCGCGCGCTTCAGCTGCGTGCCGGGCTTGAACGTCGGGCTCTTGCGCGACGGAATGGTGATGCGCTCGCCGGTCTGCGGGTTGCGCCCCTCACGTGAGCCGCGCTCGCTGACGCGAAACGTCCCGAAACCGGTGATGGCGACCTCGTCGCCGCCGGCCAGTGCGTCCTGGATCGCGTCGAAGGTGGCATTCACGACGGCGCCGACCTGGCTGTCCGGTTGCTGGACCTTGCGCGACACGGTCTTGACGAGATCGCTCTTTCGCATGGTCTAATACTCCGATCGTAGGCCACGCGGCCCGCTTCACTCCGACCTGGCTTTCACTATAGCACGTATCGAACCACGATCAAGCGTCGAAGGCCGTACGTACGCCGGTTCAGGCCGAGGTTGGCGGCAATTCTTGCCGCCGTCGCTGCCGTGCGGCCTCGAACAGGACCACCGAACCGGCGACGGCGGCGTTGAGCGACTCGACGCCGGTAGCGAGCGGGATGGCGACGGTCCCGGTCGCGACGCGCCGCGCGTCGGCCGATACCCCTGACGCCTCGTTGCCCACGATCAGGCATGACGACCTGGTCCAGTCGACGGCGTCGTAGGCCAGCGTCGCGTCGGCCGAGGCGGCGAGCCGCTGGCGGCATGCCAGCAGCGCGGGGTCGGGTTCCGTCCAGTCGACCTGGCGGATCGCGACGCGAAAGTGGGCGCCCATCCCGGCGCGAACGACCTTTGGGGCGAACGGGTCGGCGGTGCCGGGACCGACGAAGATCGCGTCTGCACCGGCCGCGGCAGCCGATCGAATCAGCGTCCCGAGGTTGCCCGGGTCACGGATCGCGTCCGTCGCGAGGAAGAGCGGTTCGACGCCCGCGACGGTGCGCGGAGCGACGTTGGGCAGCGGGAAGACGGCAACGATGCCCTGCGGCGTCTCGGTGTCGGCGACCGCGCGCATGACCGTAGACGTGACCGGGATGAGGCGCGCGCCCGACTCCACGGCCCGTGCAGCGACGGCCGTCGCAGTCGCGCTCGCGCTGTCGACGTCGTGGAACACGATCGTTGGGGTCGCTCCAGTCGCGAGGCCGTCCTCGACCAAACGGGCGCCCTCGACGAGGAACGCCCCCTCGGCCAGACGTGCCTTCCGGCGCTCCAGCGAGCGGGCGTACTTGACCCAGCGGTTATGAACGCTCGAGACGATCGGCGCGTCGCGCTCCACGGTCAGTCCCGGCTCAGAGCGCCTGCTTGGCCACCTCGACCAGTTGGGCGAAACCGGCGGCATCCCGCACCGCGAGGTCGGCGAGCATCTTCCGGTCGACCTCGACCCCGGCCTTGCTCAGGCCCTGGATGAAGCGACCATAGGGCATGCCGTTCTGACGAGCGCCGGCGTTGATGCGCACGATCCAGAGGCGCCGCATGTCGCGCTTGCGCGTCTTGCGGTCGCGGTACTGATACTGGAGCGACCGCATGACGGCTTCATTCGCACGCTTGATCAGGCGATGGCGAGTACCGCGGAAGCCGCGCGCGCGGTGGAGGATCTTGTTGTGCCGACGACGTACCGTTACGCCGCGCTTCACCCGAACCATTGGTTGCTCTCTCCCTCGTCGACCGCGACGCGGCCTACAGGCCGTAGGGCAGCAGGCGCCGGATGCGCTTGCGGTTGGTCGGCCCGAGCTCGACCATCTTGTCGAAGTCGCGCTTGGTGCGCGGGGCGCGGCGGCGGCGGAAGTGGCTCTTGAGGCCGTGCATCCGCATGACTTTGCCGGTCCCGGTCACCTTGAAGCGGCGCTTCGCGCTGCTCTTGGTCTTCTGCTTCGGCATGCTTCCTCTACCCTCACTGGCCCGCTGGCGGCGGGGTCGCGGCCGGAGGCTCGCCCGGCGGCTCCTCTTCAACATGGTCCGGCCGCGCGGCACGCGTCGGACTGAGGAACATGACCATGGTCCGGCCCTCCATGTGCGGCGTCTGGTCGACGACGCTCACGGGGCCCAGTTGTTCGGCCATGCGCTCGAGCAAGCCCTGTCCGATGTCCTGGTGGGCGATCTCGCGGCCACGGAATAGCACGGACACCTTGACCTTGTCGCCCGCCTCGAGGAACCGCTGTGCCTGGCGGCCCTTGGTCTCCAGGTCGTGATCGTCGATCTTGGGCCGCAGCCGCACTTCCTTGACCGCGACGATCTTCTGGCGCTTGCGCGATTCGCGCTCCCGCCGGCTCTCCTCGTAACGGAACTTTCCGTAGTCCATGAGCCGGCAGACCGGCGGCATCGCGTTCGGCTGTACCTCGACGAGGTCAAGCCCGCGCTCGCGTGCCATGTCGAGCGCGTCGCGAGTTCTGATGATCCCGACGTGCGATCCATCCTCGTCGATCAGCCGCACCTCGGGAACACGAATCCGCTCGTTGATTCGGATAGGCCTGTTTGTGCTGATGGATGCCTCCCGTAAGACGTACAGAACCGCAGCAACGACGACCGCGTGCTGCGGCTGAGGACTCACCGTTGAGCAATAGTAGCACAGCCCGGCCGGAACGGCAATTTCCCGGCCGCGGTGGCGCGGTGCCGCTCCGGAACCCGAGCCCTCAACTGGGGCGTTGGTAGATCGTCACGTCCCCCTGGCGGAAGACCACCGGCCAGCCGAGGTGTGGGATCTGGGCCAGGGACGCCGCGGGGTAGGGCGGCCCGACGGTGCAGCCGGCCGACGAGCCGCGCTCCTCCTGCGAGCCGACGTAGATATAGGTCACGTGGTAGCGGCTCAACGCCTGCCGCGCAGCCGGTGAGGTCGGGTCGCGGTAGATCTGGTTCACCGCCTGCTCGCGCTGCCGGATCTCCTGAAGTTGGGACGGCGTGCCGTCGCGCCACTGGTACTCGTGGAAGTTCCAGCCGATCACGGTCGGGATGCCGGTGGCCATCGAGACGCGGTCCTGGGGCAGCCCGTCCGCGATGCCGTAGGAGCATCCGGGCGCCTCGAGCACCACGCTGCCCGGCCCGGCGTGCGCGGAGAGCCAGGCGATGCCGGCGGCCTCGGCCGAGTCGACGGTCGCGACGTAGCTCAGCCCGTCGATGCCCTGCCAGGACGCGAAGCCATTGTCCCACCGAAAGGCTGACAGTGGCGGGTAGAGGGCGGCTCCAAGAACGAGCACGCCGACCAGTGCCCCGGATGCCCATGCCGCCGGGGTGCCGAGCCGACGTGCCAGCGCTGGCAGGACGACGGGGAGCGCTGCCGCGGAGGCGACCGAGAAGATCGACCAGACCTGAAAGTACACCTTGAAAACGGTGTTCATCCGATCGCCAAAGGCATCCTGCAGGTAGAACACCTCGACCACCAGCACCAGCAGGCAGCCAAGAGCGAAGAGCCAGCCGGGGAAGCGCAGCGGTTCGGGCAGCCAGTCGCGCGTCAGCGCAACCGCCAGGAAGACGCCGGGCAAGCCGAAGAGGACCAGGGCCGGGAATCCGAGCAGGTCCGCGACGAGCAGCGTGCCGCCGCTGATCGCCATCGCCGCAATCACATTGGGCCGTCGGCAGGATGGCAACGCTGCCCAGACCGCGCCGATCGCGACGAGCATGATGGCGAGGAAGAGTCCATGGACCTCGAGGAGCGGCCCGAGAGCGCTCTTCGCCCAGACCACGACGCCGATCGTCCGGGCCACCGTCGCGAGGATCGGAAGACTCTGGATCGGCGCGGGGAGCGCGGCATTGGAGCCGACCGACGGGACATAGCGCAAGGCAAACGGCAGCGCCGCGATGATTGCCGATGCGGCGAGCAGGGCGATCCGTTCGACGTTCGCGCGCCAGGCTGTATGCGGGGTGAGGAGGATGGCCCCGGCGGCGATGACAAGCGCGGTCGGCATATCCCAGGAGTTGATGACGTAGAGCGCGCCGCCAACCGCACCCGCCGCCGCCAGCGGCAGTGCGTCCTCCCGGAGCCGCCTGCCCGATTGGCAGAGTGCCACCAGTCCAACCGCGAGCCCGATCGCCGAGATGAAGATGGGGAGCGCGAGCACGTGGGGGTGGAGGTCTCCGAGCACGAAGGAGAACGCGGGGAACTCGTTGATGGTGGGATGCGACGCCGACGAGCCGGGGATGCCGGTATCGACGATCACGCGCGACGCGCCCCAGCCGACGCCCTCCCACCATGACGCGGCGAGCGTCCCCTGCGGGTTGTGCAGCAACACCCACGGCGTCTTGAGGTTGCCGACGCCGACGAGGAAGAGCGGGCCCAGGGCCGCGGCCGCGAGCGTCCGGGCGCGACCGCCGCCGGCCAGACGGGAGATATTCGCCGCCACGCCACCGACCGCCACCGTCGCGGACGCGAAGAGGGTTGCCAGGCTGAGGTTGAAGGCGACACCCGGAGTCGTGCCCGAGAGTCGCGCCAGGACTCCCATCATCAGGTACCCGAGGTAGTAGTAGTTGATCGGCTGACCGGCGAACCAGGGATCGGGCGGCGGCACGGCCCGCGTCCGGATAGCGCTGCTGAGGAAAGCGAGGTCCATGGGCTTCTCGGTGTAGGCGACGGCTGGGTTGAAGCCGCGGAAGATGACATACCCCAAGAAGAACGCCAGCGAAGCCACCTCGACCACGAGTACCCAGCGCCATCGCTCCGCAAGGAAGCGGGCGAGGCTCCGCCGGACGAGCAGGTGGGCCCATCCGGCAACCGCGACCACCGCGATCGCGAGGACGATCACCACGTTAGTGAACGGCAGGACGCCAACCGCGGCGGGCCACCAGGTGATCCCCACTGCGATCAGCAACCCGAGGGGGCGTGCCAGGCTCCAGCCGCGATCGGACAATCCGCGAGCGGCGTAGAAGACAACGGGGTACACGGCTGCCGCGACAACCGTGAGGACGAGGTACCACCGAAGCGCGTCGGCGACGGACTGGCCCACCGTCACGACGTCACCCTTGCGCCCGGCGCGGGTGGGAGCGAAGGTGTCGGCAGCACTTCATAGATCGTCGTGTGGCCCGAGTGAAAGGCCACCCTTAGGGAGGTGCCGACCATCTGGTTGAACGCGTCCAACCCCGCGGACGTCGCGTAGTACGGGCCGGGCACGGAGATGCCCGCGTAGCCGGGCGGGACCGTCCAGAGGCGCTCGACATCGCCGACGACGATGTAGCGCACCTGGTACTGACGCAGCAACTGCAGTTTCAGGTTGATGTCCGTCGTGACGTAGATCTCGCGCACGTCGTGGAGGCGCTGTTCGATGCCGGGCGCGTACCGTTGCTGGAGCTCGTGGCTGTCCCACCCGAGCACGTCGGGAAAGCCGGTGCCGGCCGAGATGCGGGACCCGTTGCCCCGATAGGGCCCGATGCTTGCCTCGAGGATCACGGGGATTCCGGTGGCGTTCTGGCGCAGCCACTGGATCGCCGCGTAGTCCCCGCCGAATTCGATCGGCTGGCCGAGTGAGTTCGTGATATACGAGTGCTTCATCCAGGCGAGCCCGTCGAGCGACGGTGAGGTTGGGCTTCCCGGCATGCGCTGGCTGAGGCGTGGACCCGTAGCGAGCACCGGGTAGGCAAGGGCAGCGACGATCAGCACGCTGCTGAGGGCAACGGCGTACGTGGCAACCGGGAAGCCGGAGCTCATTCCACCGACGTCGTCCCGCGCGACCCCGCGGCGTGGCCCGGCGATCAGCCCAAGCGGTGCGTTCTCGTGCTCACGGTATGCCTGACGAAGGAGCCAGGTCAGCGCCAGGCCGGCGGCGAGCGCGTAGAGTGTCCAACCCTCCATATAGAACTTGAAGACCGTGTTCATGCGCTCCCAGGCGGAGCCGCTGAGGTCGTCGACGACGTAGACGAGATCCGCCACGAGCGTCACCAGCGCCGCGCCGGCCACGCAGAGAGCGGCGAACCCGGCCGCCGGGCGCTCGCGCAGCCGGAGCCACAGCGCGGACGCGCCAACCATCACCGCGACGAGGAACGCTCCGGTTGGCCTGCTGGTCGCGAGCACGCCGATCACCAGCGATGCCAGGACAGCGGCGACCACGCCCCAGCGCGCATCGACGACCGCGGCGACCGCCATGGGAACCAACCAGGTCAACGCGCCGCTGACGATCATCGCAAGGGCCACCGAGAAGAGCACGTGCCGCGCGTCGGTGATGGCTACGTTCCCCGCGAACAGGGCAACGACGAACGCCGCCAGCGCCGCTACCGCGCCGTAGGCAAGCCGCAGCGGGTCTGAGCGCTCGGCACGCCAGCGCGTGAACGCGAGCGTGACCGCCAGCAATCCGAGCACGCCGAGGTAGAGTCCGAAGTGAACGAAGTACTCCCCAAGCGGTGTGCCCCACTGCGTCGGCTTCACGCCACTCACCAGTGCCACGAACCGCGTGAAGAAGGGCGCGAAGCAGAGCCAGGCGAGCCCGCCGACGACCGCCGCTCGCAGCACGGCCGTCACGATGGGTCGGAGCCGGAGCGTATGGCCACGAACGGCTCCGTAGAGTTGCGCCGCGGCGACGACCAGCGCGCTGATCGGTAAGTCCCACGAGTTCGTGACGGCAATGCTGCCCAGCACGACGCCCGTCGTGCCGACCCACAGCCAGGCCGGTAATCGGCCCGGATCGTCTGGCCGCCGGATGACCCAGGCGTAGGCCAGCGCAAGCAGGAGAACGGTGAGTGGCAGGACGATCACGTGGGGGTGCAGGTCAGCCCAGATGAGGCTGAAGTAGGGGAACTCGGTGATGGCGTAGTCGACGACGCTCCGACTCTGCCAGAAGTCCACGGTGAGCGACCGGCTCTGGAGGACCTGCGTTGCGGCGTCGAGATTTCCGACGCCGATGTACACGAGGACGCCGAGGAGCCCGGCGGCGATCTGCCAGCGCGCACGCTTGAGCCGGTGCAGGTTAGTCGCGAGCGCGGTGGTCAGGCTGAACGCGGCGGCGGCGAGCAGGCCGCCCACGGTAGCGATGGCGAGCTGAAATGCGATCTCGGGCTGGATACCGGTCAGCTTCCAGAGGAGGGCGACCAAGTAGAACCCGTAGTAGTAGTAGTTCATCACCCCGCCGGCGTACCAGGGGTCGTACGGCGGGAAGGTGGCGCTGCGCGCGATTGCGCTCGTATAGGCCATCTCCATCGGCTTCTCGCCGCCGAAGTAGGTCTGCCAGAGGTCGGGATTGAGCGAGCGGAGGAACAGGAAGCCAAGGAACGCAAGGAGGAACACCAGTTCCGCGGCGACGACCAGGCGATGGCGACGGCGCGCCTCTCGCAGTGCCTCGATGGTTCGGCGGTGGAGCCCCCACCAGAACGCCGCCGCAACCAGGGCAATCCCCACCACGATCGTCCAGACGGTGAATCGCGCGACGCCCAGGCTGACCGCGATCCAGACCAGGTAGGCAACGGCCAGGAGCCCGACGACTCGCGCAAATCCCCAGCCAAGGTCGGGGAAGGCCCGGAACAGCGTGAGCGAGAGCGGCAGTCCCACCGCGCCGATCAGCGTCAGCGCGACGAGCCAGACGATGATCGCGATGACCTGATTGTTCGTGACCTGGCTCGACCAGCCGAGGTCGTGGGCGGCCGGCAGGGTGCCGACCGGTTGACCCAGGCTAAGGTTGCCCGGTGGCGCGGCGCGCGTGGGCGACCATGGCTGCGTCAGCGCCGCGGCGAAGCGGGCGTCGAGTTGCGCGGTCGAGAGCGTGTCGACCTTCTGGTAGATCCGGACGACCGGGTGGTCGTAGACGCGGAAGCTCTCGTCAACCCACTGGTCATTGAAGACAAACGGGCCGAGTCGCGGAAAGTCGGTCCCCTCGTAGACGAGCCGGAAGCCAAGTTGTCCGCCCTCGAGCAGCCGGTAGTACTCCGAGGTGACGGGATAGCGCCACGGCAGGCGCGGGATCGAGCGGGCAAGCCGGTTGCTCGAGAGGATGATGTAGTTCGCCTGCTTGAGGTCGTTCGCGATGTAGTCCAGCGCCTGCTGGTTCGGGCGGTCGGCGTACAGGTCCATCGTCAAGACGTGGTAGCTCGTGAGGCCGTGCCCCGACAGGGGCAGCGGCAGCGCGTCGTCCCAGTACTCGGCGGTGATGGTCGAACCCGACGGTACGTGCTGGAAGATCCACTCCGAGGCGGCCACGCGGGTGTGCGGCACGGTGTAGATCGCCTCGAACGCCGCGGCCCACAGCGCCGTCTGGACCACCACGATCGCGATGAGCGCGATCGACAGTCGGCGTCGCCACGTCCGGGGACCGCTGCTCTGGACCATCTCGCTCAACCAGATCGCGGCCAGCAGCACCAGCGCCGGCACGATCGGCTCGACGTAACGCATGAACTTCGCCTGCGCGGTGGCGATCAGCGCGAAGTAGGGGAGCGCCCAGGCAAGCAGGATGAGGTCGGGAACGCGAACCCGCCGGAACTGGCGGCGCAGCGCGACGATCACGGCCGCGATCGCCGCGAGCGCCAACGCAGGGCCGAGACCCCAATGGACGAGGTTCAGGAGTTGGTAGACGACCGGTATGGTGCCGACGTACTGGCGCGTGTAGGGCACGTCAAACTTGCCGGTAACGATGCTCCACTGCATCTGTGCATCAGCGATGAACGGCCCCGGGCTCAGCAGCGCGTACGGCTCGAAGACCGCGAAGGTGACGAGCGCGGCGACGGCGGAGAGCAACGCGCGCACGACCTCGTGCCGTCCCGGGCGTCGCCACGTTTCGCCGGGCGGCGGCGCGACGATGGCGAGCGCCACCGGCAGCGCGAGACTGACGACACTGATCTTCGTCGCGAGGGCGGCCCCGACGGCGATGCCGGCCAGCACCGCCCACCGGCGCCGTCCCGTCTGCCAGAGCCGCAGCGACGCCAGCAGCGCGGCAGTCGCGAAGAACGTCACCCAGGCATCGGTGGTCAGGAAGTGTGCGAGCTGGATCACCATCACGCTGGTGGCAAGCAGGATCCCGGCGAGGAGGGACGACAGACGCCCGCAAGCGTAGACGGCGAAGAGCATGACGAGTGCGACCGTGGCGGTGTCGAACGCCGCCGTGAGGTAACGACCGACCGAGCCGATCTCGGCGTAGGTGTTGAGATCCTGACCCGTGACGTGTCCGGCGGCCCAGGCAGTGACGTCGGTGACGTAGAGCGGCAACGACCCGTAGGCGAACGACTGTGGCTGTCCGTTCGGTCCGTCGGCGCGCGGGTTGAGTGGACTGTGCGCGGCGTCGAGGAGGACACCCAGGTGGTTGAGGCTGGGCATGTGGATGCGGTCGGTCAGGACCAGCGCGATGAAGCGCTCGTCCGGCTGCAGGTACCAGCCGCTGTCCCAGTTATGGCCGAAGTCTCGGAGACCGAACGCGGCCACCAGGATGAGCCCGGCAGTAGCGAGGAAGAGGAGCCTGCGGGGAGACGGGGTACTCATGTCCGCCGAATCATAGCAACGGGCCGGAAGCAGGACAATCGGATGGTTGACCGGTGTCGTCCCGCGCTCCTATACTCGCCCCACCAATGCGGCCACCGCGGTGCCCGCTTTCCGGATGCACGCGGCGTGAGGACATCGATCATGAGAACGCTGAAAGTCATCGTCGGTGGTGAGGGCAATGTCGGCAAGACGTCGCTCATTCGCCAGTATGCACGCCAGAAGTTCAGCGAGGCGCGGAACATCACGCTCGGTATTGACATCACGACTCAGGAGTTCGACATTGATGGCGAGGAACTCCGGCTCGCGATCTGGGACATCGAGGGTCAGGCGGGCAATCGTCCGAACTTCTACATCGGGGCTCAGACGATCATGCTGGTCTACGACGTTACCGAGCCGGGTTCCCTGCAGGCACTGCTCGAGTGGCACGGGCGCTGCCTCCGGCACGCACCGGACGCGCCGGTGATCCTGGTCGGCAACAAGATCGATCTCGGACTCAGCTACCCACCGCTCTGGGGGCGGGTGCTGGCGCGACATCTGGGCGCGCGCCACGGCTTCGTCTCCGCCAAGACCGGGGAGAACGTGACCCGGGCGTTCGACCTCCTCGCCCGCACCGCCGCGTCCCGAACCCCCGCGTCATTCCGTTAGCCCCGATGACGGCTCGCGTCGTCTTCCTCGGCTCGCCCGAGTTTGCCGTCCCGTCGCTGCGCGCGTTGGCCGCGGACGACCGTTTCGACGTGGCCCTGGTCGTGACTCAGCCCGATCGCCCCGCCGGCCGTGGGCGCCGACTCCAGCCGCCGCCCGTAGCGGAGGTTGCCCGAGAACTCGGGCTCTCGCTCTTCCAGCCTCGATCGCTACGGTCGGCGGAGACGTTCGACGCTTTGGCAGCGGCGCGGGCCGACGTTTTCATCGTGGTGGCCTACGGGGAGATCCTGCGCCGTCGTGTCCTGGAGATGCCGCCAGGCGGCGTCCTGAACGTCCATCCGTCGCTGCTGCCGCGGTACCGCGGCTCGTCACCGATCCCGGCTGCGATTCTCAACGGCGATACCGAGACCGGTGTCTCGGTCATCAAGCTGGTGCGGGCGCTCGATGCGGGACCGATCGTGGCGCAGCGAAGCGTCGGGCTCACGGGCCTGGAGACGTCGGGCAGCCTGAGCGAGGAACTCGCGCGGGTCGCTGCCGAGATGCTGCCTTATACGATGGAAAAGTGGCTGGCGGGACGTCTCGCGGCGGTGCCGCAGGACGACGCCGGGGCCAGCTACACGCGCGAGTTGACCAAGGATGACGGCCGAATCGACTGGAGGGCCGGCGCGGTCGGGATCGAGCGCCTGGTGCGCGCGATGAACCCCTGGCCGACCGCGTGGACGATACTGGCTGGTCGGCGCCTGTCGATCCTCGCGTGCCACATATCCCTTCAACCAACCAAACACACCACCACCACGATCACGGTCGAGCCGCCGCTACCAGCCGTCGCTTGTGGCGACGGCTTTGTCTACCTCGACCGCGTCCGGCCCGAGGGGCGAGCGGAGATGAGCGGCGCCGATTGGCTTCGCGGGGCGCGGCTTCCTCCGGACGCTCGCTTTGAGGACGGCTGACCGGCTCGAAGTATGCCCGCGGCCAGAGCGCCTGTACGAGAGTGGCAGCGGAAGAAGACGAGGCGAGATGTCCGGGCCGGCACTGTGTCTCCACATAACGTATGTAGCGCCGGATGGTCGCCGAGCCGATCGTGATCGGGTTACCGACCTGTGGCTCCACGAGTGGTGCGGGCTAACGATGGTCACGCACGGGCGGCTACACCCGAGCGATGCCTGCGAACTGGTGAGTCTGAACGCCGTCGAGCCGGGCCGCGGTATCGGCACGGCGCTGCTCGGTGTCGTCGAGGACACAGCCCGCGACCGTGGCGCGGCGCGCGTCTGGTTGATCACGACCAACGACAACCCGCAGGCCCTGGGCTTCTACCAGTGGCACGGCTACCGGCTGGTCGCGGTCCATGCCGGCGCGGTAGACGCCGCCCGCGCGCTCAAGCCGTCGATCCCTAAGCGCGGTGTCAACGGCGTCCCCCTCCACGACGAGCTGGAGCTGGAGAAGCGGCTCTAGCCGCTCATGCGCATAAGTGCAGTTATCCGCATCGCCTGAGACCGCCTGGCGAGCGCCTCGCCCGTCGCCCGCTGGCCGCCGGTATAATCGTGGCGCCCGGACATTGGTGACGCGGCGGCGCGTCTCGCGCGCTAGATTAGGGACGACGGTGACCTCGACCTCGGCAGCGCTCGACCGACCGCCCGCGGACATCGTACGCAATCCGCGCCTGTTCAACGCCATGCTGCTGGTCATCGTCTTCGTCGGCGGTGTCTGCAGTGTGGCCATCGAGCTGTCGGCGGCGCGGCTGCTCGGCCCATTCTTCGGCACGTCCGACATCATCTGGGCCAACCTGATCGGCCTGACGCTGCTCTACCTGTCCGTCGGATACTTCGTCGGCGGCAAGATCGCCGACCGCTGGCCGAGCGCGACGCTCCTCTACGTATTCACCGCGCTGGCCGGGTTCGCTACCGGCCTCATCCCGCTGATCGCGCACCCGATTCTGGAGGGCTCGCTGATCGCCTTTGAGCACCTTGCGGTCGGCGCCTTCTATGGCTCGCTGGTCGGTGTCCTCCTCCTCTTCGCGATCCCCGTCACCATGCTCGGCTTTGTGTCTCCCTTCGCGATCCGACTGCGCGTGAGCAGCGTGTCGTCGGCAGGCAATACCGCGGGGTCGCTCTACGCGCTGTCGACCGTTGGCAGCATCCTGGGCAGCTTCCTGCCCGTGCTCATCCTTATCCCCACCATCGGCACGTACCAGACCTTCTATGCCCTCTCGATCACGCTCCTGGTAGCCTCCGCGCTGGCCCTCTTTGCGCTCCACGCCAGAGTGCACGCCGTGGGCGCCGTCGCCCTGGCGCTAATCGTCCTCCTCGCGGCCCGCTTCTGGACCAGCACCATCGTCCGCCCACCGCAGATCGGCACGCTGATCTATCAGACCGAGTCACAGTACAACTACATCCAGGTGGTCAAGCAGGGCAACACGACGATGCTCATGCTCGACGACGGCCACGCCGTTCACTCGATCTACAACCCGATGACGGAGATCACCGGTGGTCCCTGGGACTACTTCATGGTGGCGCCCTTCTTCAACCCCAACGAAACGCCGCGGGATGTCCACAACGTGGCCCTGATCGGGCTCGCGG
>DASSZN010000064.1:0-2523 GCA_035702805.1 Thermomicrobiaceae bacterium
CGGCATCGACGTCATCGGCGCCCACGCCTACAAGTGGCTGATGGCCTCCTTCGGCCTCGGGGTCGTCCACTTCTCGGAGCGCGCCATCGAGCGCATCCACCCGGCCTACGCCGGTCGTCTCAGCGTTCAGGCCGGCTTCGAAGACCTCGACTACACCCTCGTCTGGCGCGATGGTGCCGCGCGCTACCAGACCGGCGGGCTCAACTGGATCTCGCTCGCCGCGTTCAACGCCTCGGCCGACCTCGTCCGCGCCGCCGACCCGGTCGAGACCGCGCGTCACACCCGCGCGCTGACCGACCGCCTGCTCGACGAGGCCGCGGCGATGGGCTACCGCGTTACGTCGTGCCGCGACTCACAGCACCGCTCCCAGATCGTCAGCTTCAGCTCCGGTGACCGCGACACCGACGCGCGCCTCGTCGACCTGCTCCAGGAGCGGAATGTCGCGGTCTCCCTGCGCGGCAAGGGGGTGCGGGTCTCCCCCTACTTCTACAACACCGACGCCGCTGTCGATCGGCTGCTGGAGTCGCTGCCGCCGCGCTGAGCAGGCGAGAAGTTCCCGCCAGGGCCGGCCGGGGTACCCGGTCGGCCCTGGCTTACCACTCGAGCGAGACCGGTGACTCAGGCACGTCCCCGGCGAGCAATCTGGCCGTGAGTCCGACGAGCCCGCGCGGGTAAATGGTGTCATCGGTCGCGGCGATCTCGGCGATACCCCACCAGCGGTGGTTCAGCGACTCCGCCCGCTCCAGCGCGTCCAGCACCGTCGGGTCGACGTGCCAGGAGTCGACGCGCAGGAAGAAGTACCGCTCCTCGCTCCAGCAGTCGATCCCCCGAACGCTTGCGGGCCCACCGTTGAGCGCGACCGGTCCCCGCAGTTGGTCGACCGAGACCGTCAGGCCGGTCTCCTCGGCAAGCTCGCGCGCGGCCGCCTCGACGAAGCTCTCGTCCGCCTCCACCCCACCGCCCGGGAGTCCCCAGTAGCCGGGACGCCAGAGTAAAAGCAGCACGCGTTCCGCTCCGTCGACGAGGATCACCCGTGCCACCTGTCGCAGGGCCGTGTCTCGCTCCGCGCCTTCGCCCGCACTCATGCCACGCCCTCCAGTGTCGTGCGCCGTGCCGCGCACCGCCGTCATACGCTGACTGCCGAAAGTATGACGTGCACGTGGGCTCGACGTGCCGCTTGGACCGCCTCCACCCTGCTGAGGGCGCCGCGGTATCCTCGCGCCGAATGGCGTTGGCCCGCGCGGAACCGTGACCGCACGACATCTATGTCGACTCGGACCGTGGCACAGCACTCTTTAGGTCTGCGGATGAGGTTTCTTTATGTACTGAGTGATGTGAAGCTCAAAAACGAGGCTGCGGCTGCTCAGGCGCCGACTGTCGCCGCCAGCCAATCGGCCGCGGCGCCGGTCCACTCGGCCATGTGTGAGAACCCGGCGTGGTTGGCCCCGTCCAGGAAGAGGAGTCGCTTCTGTCCTCCGGCCGCTCGGTAGAGGCGCGGCGACTCGTCGGGCGGCACCACCAGGTCGCGCCCGGCGCCTACCACAAGCAGCGGCACGCGCAGTCGCGGCGCCACCTCGAGCAGCGACACCTGCCGCACCATCTCGTCGATCTGTTCCGGCCGGTACCCGGCAACCAGGGCAACCTCCTGGCGCACGATGTCATTGAGGTGGCGGAAGTATGGCTCCGGATGGAAGGGTGCCGTCACCGACACGACCGCTGCGAGGTCAGCGTTATGTCCGGCAAGACGAACCGCCGCCGCGCCACCCAGGCTGATCCCGAGCACGCCGATCCGGCGCGCGTCCAGTCGCGGGTCGCCGTCACCGAAGGCGATCAGGGCGTCGGCAATATCCTGCTGGTCCGGCCGCCCGTGGACCCGGTCCCACGACTCACCGCTCCCCGGCGTGTCGAGTGCCAGCGTCGCCAGTCCGCGGCGCAGGAACGGCTCCGACCAGAGCGTCATTTCCTCCTTGGCCGTACTGGCCCCGTTGAGGAGCACGACCAGCGGGAGCGTCTCACGCGAGCGGTCGGGTAGCCGGAGGTAGCCGGGCAGCGAGGTATCGCGCCAGGGCACCTCCACATACTCGGCGGACGGCGCGAGCGCCGGAGCGGCGTGCCGGAACAGCAGCGCCGCGCGCCGGTACAGGCGCCGTTTCTGGCTCACGTCCTCCAGCTCGAACATCGTGGCGAAGTGGTAGCAGAGCGCCGCGGCTACCTGCTGGCAGGCTGCAGTATCGAGTCGCCCGCGCTGCTGCTCGGCGACCGCCGCTTCGAGGTAGCTACTCGCTGCCTGCGTCCACGACCGAGACCAGCCGCGCACGCCCCGCACCCCACGCACCCGGCGCAGCGTCTCGGAAATTTGCCGCTCACCGATCCCGGCGTGCCGGAAGCGCGTGCGCGCGGCCGGAGAGAGCACGTTCGCGCTCGCCAGCCGGAACAGGAGGTCGACTGAGCCGACCGTGACACGATTGGCCAACCAGAATCGGGCCGTCAGCACCCGCGCCTCCCTCGTCGCGCCCACCAGGG
>DASSZN010000266.1:0-2320 GCA_035702805.1 Thermomicrobiaceae bacterium
CCAGCGTCTCCACCCGCAGGTTGGGACGGCGCCTGACCGGGTGGAGGTAGGCGCGGGAGGCGCTGAGCCGGCGGCCGCGGTGCACGTTGCGGTCGAAGGGCGCGAACCCCTCCTGGCGGAAGCCGTTGACGTCCTCGGTCAACTCGAAGCCGGCCTGCTGCACCGCGTCGAAGAACGCTCGGAAGAGCGGGCTGTCCGCCGGGCCGCGCTCCAGCCAGAGCGGGCCGTCGTGCCCGCGCCAGATGTCATCGCCCGCCGTGGAGTTCTCCATCCGCTTGAAGTACGGCAGGCAGTGGTGGAAGTCCCAGTCGGCCATGCCCGGGTCGGCCGCCCAGCGCTCGTAGTCCATCGGATTGCCGCGCTGGAAGATCATGCCATTGATGCTGCTCGAGCCGCCCAGCACCTTCCCACGTGCGTGGTAGATGCGCCGCCCGTTCATGTACGGCTCCGGCTCCGATTCATACTTCCAGTCGTAGAACCGATTGCCGATCGGCCACGTGAGCGCGGCCGGCATGTGGATCAGGGCGTCCCAGCGGGCGTCTGCCCGCCCGGCCTCGAGCACGAGCACGCGCGTGCCCGGATCGGCGCTCAGGCGGCTTGCCAGCGCACACCCGGCGGATCCACCGCCGACGATGATGAAGTCATACTGACCTGGGGACATCGGGACTCCTGTGTTCGAGTGGTCGAGGTCTACAGCGCGGAGGCGGCGACGAGGCCGTCCAGCACCGCCTCCTCGACGGTGCGCGGGGCAAGCGAATCGCCGACCACATGGAGCTCGAACTCCTCCCGGTCGAGCTCGTTGGCGAGGCCGGCCACCGAGTCGTGGCCCTGGGCGAGGACGAGCGCCGCCGCGTCTTCGACGACGACCGCCTCCTCGGTGAGGACGTGCTGGAGGTAGACGCTGTCGGCGTCCGCGCCGTAGGGGCGTACCAGTGGGACGATCGACACGCCGAGCGCGGTCGCCTCGGCCAGCATCGCATCCCGAACGTACTGCTGGATCCGCTGGCCCGGGTGATAGCCGGACACGCCGAGCGTCACGGGGTGGCCCCGCTGCGCGAGCAGGTTGGCGATCCCGAGCCCGATCCAGTCGCACCGCCAGTCGGCGACCACCACACGCCCCGGCGGCACATCGGCGCCGCGAAGCACATCCCAGGCGGTCATGACCACCGGTGAGTCGACCAGCTCCAGGGGTGGCACACGCGGCGTGGCGCCGGTGGCCACGACCACGGCGTCCGGCATTCGGTCGGCGACGACCTGCGCGTCCACACTGCTCCCCATGAGCAGCTGCACACCTGCCCGGCGCGCCTCGCCGGCCAGGTTCTCGACGATGCCGCCGATCTCGGCGCGCCCGGGCAGGTTCTGCGCGAGCATGAGCTGCCCGCCGAGCACCCGCGACGCCTCCATGAGGGTCACCCGATGGCCGCGCTCGGCGGCCACGGCCGCGGCCTTGAGCCCCGCCGGCCCGCCGCCCACCACCAGCACGTCCTTGACCCGATCGGCCCGCGTTCGGGTTCCGTACTGACGCTCGCGGCCGGTCTCCGGATGCTGGACGCACGAGATCGGGTAGCCGGCGTGGAAGTGCCCGATGCACGCCTGGTTGCAGGCGATGCAGGCCCGGATGTCGTCGGTGCGGCCCTCGGCGGCCAGGTTGGGCATCTCGGGATCGGCGATGAGCGCCCGGGTCATGACGCACGCGTCGGCCTGGCCGGCGGCGAGGACCCGTTCGGCGTCCTGGGGCTGGTTGAGGCGGCCGGCGACGATGACCGGGATGGCGACGGCCGCCTTCAGGCCGCCGGCGGCGCCCGCCATGTAGCCGTTGGCGACGCTCATCTCGGGCACGATGTGGTCGGAGCCACCGAGGGTCGCCGAGGTGCCGGTGGTGACGCTGACGTAGTCGAGCAGGCCGGCGCCGGCGAGGGCGACGACGGCGGCGGAGGCGGCGTCGGCCTCCAGGCCGGTCGGGTCGCGCTCGTCGAGGGAGATCCGCATCCCGACGACCTTCGACGGGCCCACCGCCGCCCGGGCGGCGACCAGCACCTCGCGCACGAAGCGCAGGCGGCGCTCCTCGTCCCCGCCGTAGGCGTCATCCCGCCGGTTGGTCCCGGCGCTCAGGAACTGCGCCGGCAGGTACCCGTGGCTGGCCACGACCTCGACGCCGTCGAGCCCGGCGCGCGCCAGACGGCCGGCGGCGTCGCCGTAGCTGGCGACGAGCTCCTCGATCTCGGCGACGGTGAGCGCCCGCGGCATGACCCGGAACCGTTCGTTGGGCACCGCAGACGGCGCCAGGGCGACGGGGGCGGTGCCGTCGTCGGACTCCATG
>DASSZN010000305.1:0-42020 GCA_035702805.1 Thermomicrobiaceae bacterium
GACGGTCGAGGGAGACGCCAGCCTCGCCGGGCTCTGGGTCTTCAAGGACGACCTGACCCACGAGCGCGTGCTCGGCGCCATCGCCGGGATCGACCCGAGCCTGCTGAGCATCGACGCGGTCACGGCGTACATCGAGGGCAAGACCCACGATGAGGCGCGGGTGTCTGCAGCGCGCGAAGCCTACGAGATGGTCCAGCGGACCTCGCGCGTGGTCAAGCCGGGCGAGGGGATCGAGTGGCCGTACGAGATCCCGACGCTGCCGGCGTGGGACGAGTTCCGCGTGGGGGCCGCCGTGCCGGCGGTGCCGCGCCACTTCGAGATCGGGCCGCGCGGGCAGTCGCGCAACGAGCAGTTCAAGCGCTCGACCACCAAGAGCCAGCGACCGGTGGTGCGCTTCGACCTGTGCACCAAGTGCACGCTCTGCTGGGTCGAGTGCCCCGACGAGTGCTTCGACCCGACGGCGGACGGCTACTACGACGTGAACTACGAGTACTGCGTCGGCTGCGGCAAGTGCGCTCAGGTCTGCCCGGTGAAGGAGTGCATCGTCATGGTCGACGAGCTCCAGTTCACCGACTATGCCAGCCCTTACGAGCAGTGGATGAGCAGCCCGACCGCCTACGTCGACTGGGCCGAGGAGAAGAAGGGCACCGAGCGGGTGACCTACCCGTTCGTGACCGGGACCGGCCGCGTCGTCGCCGAGGGGCAGCACCTGGCCGAGGGCAGCAAGCCCGTCCCGAAGCGCCGGCCCGCCACGCGGGTCGCGTACTAGCCCATGCACGCGCACGAGGAGGTGTGACCGTGGCGACCACGAGTCAGCGGGGGACCGTCGGCGGCGAGATCTGGGAGCGCGAGGACCTCTTGACCGGCTGCCAGGCGGTAGCCGAGGGGGTCCGCCTGGCGGACGTCGACGTGATCTCCGCGTTCCCGATCCGGCCCTACACCGAGGTGATGGACACCATCTCCAAGATCATCGCCGACGGCAAGCTGGACGCCGAGTACATCATCGCCGACAGCGAGCACTCGCAGTTCGAGATCGCGAAGCACGCGAGCGCGGTGAACGCCCGCTCCTTCGCCGGCAGCAGCGGCACCGGCTGGTGCTACGGCTTCGAGGCGCTGGTGGTGACCGCCACCGACCGCCTGCCGACCCTCTTTTTGGTCGGCAACCGCGCCCTGGACGACCCGGGGGCCTTCGGCGTCGAGCACAACGACGCCATGTCGGTACGCGACATGGGCTACCTGCTCTGCTGGGTGAACACCCCGCAGGAGGCGCTGGAGCACGTGCTGCTGGGCTACCGCATCGCGGAGGACGCCCGGGTGCATATGCCGATGGCCCTGGCGATGGACGGCGCCTTCCTGACCCACTCCCAGCATATGGTGCGCATCCCGTCGCCGGACGCGGTGCGGCGCTTCCTGCCGCCGCTCGACCTCGGCGAGCGCCGGCTGCACCCGGACAACCCGATCTCGATCGCCCCGCAGGTGAACGAGGACTGGGTGATGGAGATGCGCCGCCAGAACTGGGAGGCGGCGCGCCGCGCTCGCGGCGTGGTGGTCGAGGCCTACGAGGAGTTCAACCAGGTCTTCAGCGGCCACTACCAGGCGCCCTACTTCTTCGACGAGTACATGACCGACGACGCCGAGGTGGTGCTACTGGGCATCGGCACCGCGGCGGCCCCGGCGCGGACCGCGGTGCGGCGGCTGCGCGAGCAGGGACAGAAGGTCGGCTACGTGAACCTGCGCTGGTTCCGGCCCTTCCCGACCGTCGAGCTGCGGGAGAGCCTGAGCCGCTTCAAGGCGGTCGGCGTGATCGACCGCGACTTCGCCCACGGCTCGCCGGATGACGGCGGCATCGTGCTGCACGAGATCCGCTCGTGCCTCTACCCGGCGCGGCAACGGCCGGCGATCGTCAACTTCATCTCGGGGCTCGGCGGGCGCGACATCTCGATCGCCCAGTGCCAGGAGATGTTCGCCGTCACGGCGCGGGCAGCCACCGACGATAAGCTGGACGGCTACGTGAGCTGGATCGGCGTCCGCGAGTGAGTGCGCGGCGAACCCGGGCGCTCGCGCGCACGGTCACGCCGCGGAAGGGACGTGAGTGACGATGGCGACAACCCAACCGATCAAGCTGAACTACGACCGGATCAAGGGGGTCCACAACATTCCCCTGGAGGAGCTGTACACGTCGGGCCACCGGACGTGCCAGGGCTGCGAGTCGGCCACGGTAATGCGCGGCTTCGTCAAGGCGGCCGGCCCGCGCACGGTCGCGACCGGCTCGACCGGCTGCATGTACGTGGCCAATACCTCCTACATGACGACCCCCTGGATCGTGCCCTGGATGCACACCCAGCTGGGTGCCGGCGGGTCGTCGGCGATCGGGACGGCCGCGGGGCTGCGCGCGCTGATGCGCAAGGGGAAGATCGCCGAGGAGAAGATCAACGTGATCTCTTTCTGCGGCGACATCGGCGGCGGCGACATGGGGCTTGGTGGCATCTCGGGGGCGCTGCAGACCGACCTCGATCTGCTGATCATCCTCTACGACAACGAGTCGGCCGCCAACACCGACATCCAGGCGACCGGCATGACGACCTACGGCGCGCAGACGACCTTCACGCCGCCGGGCTCCAAGTTCCGCATCATGCAGCGCCGCTGGAAGAAGAACGTGGCCGGCATGCTGGCCGTCGGGCACCCGACGGTGCGCTACATCGGGACCGCCTGTGCCAGCTACCCCCCGACCGACTACCTGAACAAGGTGCGGAAGGCGCTCTCGGTCGGCGGGCCGACCTTCCTCCACACCTTCGACCCGTGCCCGAAGGGCTGGGACTACCACCCGCGCTACTCGAGCGACATCGGTGAGCTGGGCATTCGCTCGGGGATCTTCCCGCTCTACGAGATCGTGGACGGGCAGATCAGCTACACCTACGACGCCCGCTCGACCGGCAAGGGGCGCATCCCGGTGCGCGAGTACCTGACGCGGCAGGGCCGCTTCGCCCACCTGATCGACGAGGACATCGACTACATCCAGTCGATGATCGACGAGATGTGGGAGGAGTGGGAGATCCCGGGCGTGGCGCCGATCAAGGGACACCTGACGTCCAGGGTGTAGCCGCCACCGTGCCCGGCGCGTAAAGAGACACAGCGGGCCGGCCTACCGCTCGGGCCGGCCCGCTCTCATTGGTGTCGGCGGTGTATCGCGAAGCGTGCGCGCCGGCTGCCGGCAGCGGGGGTGCAGACGGGGTCCCGGCCAGGTCGGTCAGGGCCCGTGCTTCATTGGTCCACTCCCGCACGCGCGGGACCTCACCACCCAATGGCGTAGCCGTCGCGGCGGGGATCGGCGCCGCCGCTGAGGGCACCGGTCTCGGGGTCGATCAGGATCCCCTGGCCGCCGCCGACCGCCGCGGACCAGGGCGCCACGACCTGCACGTCGTGTCCCCGCCGCGCCAGCTCGGCGCGCACCTCGGACGGGACGCGCTCCTCCATCACGAGTTCACAGCCCTTGACGACCTTGAAGCGCGGCGCCTCGATGGCCGCCTGCACGCCGTAGCCGTGGTCGACCACGTTGGAGATCATCTGCGCGGTCGTCTGGGTGATGCCGAACCCGCCCGGCGTGCCGATGCTCAGGAAGAGGCTCCCGTCGCGGAAGAGCATCACCGGGGAAAGAGGGCCGCCCCAGGGCATGCCCGGCCGGATCGCATTGGGGCTGGCTGGGTCCAGGTCGTAGAAGTAGAGGAAGTTGTTCAACATAATCCCGGTATCGCCGGCCATGAAGCCTGAGCCGAAGATCGAGCCGATGCTCTGGGTGATCGAGACGGCGTTGCCCTCGGCGTCGGCCACGTCGAGGTGCGTGGTGCACTCGCGGGTGACGTCGGCCGGGTCACCGGGCAGGACCGCGTCGGCCGGTCGGGGGCGACTGAAGCGGTCGCCCTCGACGGGGCGCGCCGCCGACGGGTCGATGAGCGCCCGGCGGCGCGCGGCGTACTCGGCGGAGAGGAGGCCGGCCGGCGGCGGCTCGAGACTCCCGGCGTAGGCGATCCGGTCGGCCACCGCCAGCTTGAAGGCCTCGGCCATGGTGTGGATGGTCCCGGCGCCGTTGTGGCCCATGGACGCGAGGTCGAAGCCCTCCAGGATGTTGAGCGCGAGCTGCGTCTCGTAGGAGGTCAGCGGCCAGCTCGTCGTGCGCAGCTCGAGCCCGCGGTAGTGGCTGACCGACGGCTCGCTCCAGGAGACGGTGGTCGCGGCCAGGTCCTCCGTCGTGATGAGCCCGCCGGCCGCCTGGACCGCCGCGACGAAGCGCTCGCCGATCGGCCCGCGGTAGAAGGCGTCGGGGCCGCCCTCGGCGAGCGCGCGGTAGGTCGCGGCGAGCCTCGGCTGCCGGACGACGGTGGCGGCGGGCGGTGTCGCGCCCGTCGAGAAGAAGACCTCGCGCGCCGCCCCCTGGACCCGCGCGTTGCCAGAGCCGAAGAACTCGCGGTTCTTGACGGTCAGCGGGACACCGCGCTCGGCGTGGTCGATCGCCGCCGCGAACAGGTCGCTCGCCGGCATGGTGCCGAAGCGCTCGAGCGCGGCGAACCAGCCGGCAGGGATGCCGGGGACGACCCCTGCCCGCGGTCCGACGTCCACGCACGCCGCGTCGAGGTTCCCGGCGCTGGCGGCGGCCGGCACCGGACCGCCGTAGTTGAGGCAGACCGTGTCGCCCGAGCGGGTGTGCACGAGCATCGCCCCGCCGCCGCCCAGCCCGGACATGTAGGGCTCGACCACGTTGAGCGTGGCCGAGGCGGCGATGGCGGCGTCGACGGCGTTCCCTCCGGCCATCAGCGCCCGCAGTCCGGCAAGTGACGCCAGCGGGTGCGCCGTGGCGACCATGCCGCGCGTGCCCATGATCGTCGATCGATGGGTGATCCCCGCGTTCGTCCAGACCATGCCCTGGCCCCTTTCGGTATCGCGTCGCTGCGTGACCGCGCTCATGTGTGCGCACGGTAGCACAGGCGTGACCGGCGCGCCCGTTGGGTTCAGGCGGTGCGGATGGGACGGCTCCGAAGCAGCCAGACGAGGTAGCCGGCGGCCACGGCGAAGTTGAGGTAGCCGACGGCGAAGATGACCAGCAGGAAGTGGCTCGATGTGGTGAGCTGCGCCACGGCCCCGGCGCCGGTCATCGCGCCGAGCACGATCGAGTGGCCGTAGAACAGCACCTGGGCGAGCAGGAACCCGATGAGCACCGGGTAGCCCAGGCGCCGGCCGGAGACGTACCCGGCGTAGCCGACGACGAACCACAGGAGGGTGATCCCCAGCAGGAGGATGCCGAGCGGCGACGGCGGTTGGTGATGCGGCAGGTAGTACTGGTGCAGGTAGTACGGCACCTGCGCCATGTAGTTCAACGCCACGGCCACGACCAACAGAGCGGTGGACCGGCCCCGGGATCTCACCGCGCTCGTCCCCCATCTCGTCCCGGAAACCCGGGCCGCATCCCACGAGTCGTTGAGCCGACGGTACGCGACCGTGCGCGGCTCGCGCGCATTCAGCCGGCAGGTCCGAGCGCCGCGGCGATCTCGGCCGCGGTCGCCTTGGCTGTCCGGCCGACGCCGATGAGGGTGGCCGAGGCGTCACCGGTCCACTCGCCGTAGCCGACCAGCCAGAGCCGCGGCTCGCGCAACGAGCGGGTGCCTACCGTCGCGACGCGTCCGTCGGAGTCGATGACCCTGAGCGGCGCCAGGTGGTCGAGCTCGGGGGAGAACCCCGTCGCCCAGATGATGGCGTCGACCTCGGTCTCCACGCAGTCGGGCCAGACAACGCCCCGCTCGGTCATCCGGACGAACGGCCGCACGCTGCCGAGCGCGCCGCGAGCGCGGGCGGCGCGCACCGTCGGCACCATGACGACGTCGCCGAGACCGCCGGGCGGGGCAGCCCGGTCGGGGTCCTCGCCGGCCAGCCGCGCCAGATAGCGGCGCGTGGCCCACTCGAAGAGGACCCGGCCGTCGACGTCGTCGGGTAGGAAGGTCGGCGCATGCCGGGTGACCCAGATGACCGGCGCCAGCTGGGAGAGGTCGGCGACAATCTGGGCACCCGAGTTGCCGCCGCCGACGACCAGCACCCGCTGCCCGGCGAACGGCTCCGGACAGCGGTAGCCGGCCGAGTGGATCTGCCGGCCGCGGAATCGCTCGCGGCCCGGATAGTCCGGGACGTACGGGTGGCTCCAGGTGCCGGTGGCGCTGACGACGGCGCGGGCCGACCACGTGCCCGCGTCACTCTCGAGGCGCAGCCGGTCGCCCTCGCGACGGACGGCGGTCACGCGCGCGGGCCGGACGACCGGCAGCCGATAGCGTGCCTCGTAGGCCGCCAGGTAGCGCAGCACCTCGTCGCGCGACGGGTAGTAGTCGGGGCCGCCCGGCATGACCCAGCCGGGCAGGGAACTCCAGCGGGCGGGCGAGAAGAGGCGCAGGGACTCCCAGGTGTGGCGCCAGGCGCCGCCGGGTTCGGGCTCGGCGTCGAGGATCGCGAAGTCGAGGCCGGTGCGACGCAGGTAGTGGCCGACGGCCAGCCCGGCCTGCCCCCCGCCGACGATCGTGACGTCGACCGCTTGCACCGCGCTCCTCCTGCCCGGCAACCCGTCCGCGATGCGACCGGCATGCCGGTCGCGCTCCGAAGCGTAGCAGGAAGAGAGCGGGTTCAGTCGTCGGCGGCACGCGCCAGCGGGGATCCGAGCGCGCGGCACCCGTCCCCGAGCAGGCGCTCGACGTCCCGGCTCTCGAGGGGGCGCGCGAAGAGGAACCCCTGGCCGCGGTCGCAGCCCAGCTCACGCAGCCGCGCCGCCTGTTCAGGCGTCTCGATCCCCTCGATCGTGACCTGCAGGTGGAGTGCCTTGCCGGCCACAACCATGGCGCTGACCAGGGCGTTGTCCCCAGAGCTACCCAACTCTCGCACGAACGACTGGTCGATCTTCAGCGCGTCGGCGGGGAAGCGCTTGAGGTAGGAGAGGGAGGAGTAGCCGGTACCGAAGTCGTCCACCGCCAGCTGGATGCCGATCTGCTTGAGTTCCCGCAGGATGGCGAGCGTGGTCTCAGTGTCCTCCATCATCACCGTCTCGGTGATCTCGAACTTCAGCGACCGCGGAGAGAGGCCGGAGTCGGCCAGGACGCGAGCGACGTCGTCGATCAGCGACGGTGAGCGAAACTGCCGGGCCGAGAGGTTCACGCTCACCGACAGCGGCGGGCAGAGAGGGTAGCAGGCCTGCCACCGGCGGAGCTGGCGGCAGGCCTCCGTGAGGACCCACTGCCCGATAGGAATGATCAGCCCGGTCTCCTCCGCCAGCGGGATGAACTCGGCCGGGGCGACGACCCCGCGCGCCGGGTGCTCCCAGCGCACCAGCGCCTCGACCTCGACGATCTGCTCCGAGGCGAAGTCGATCACCGGCTGGTAGAAGACCCGGAGTTCGTCGCGCTCGAGCGCCCGCCGCAGGTCCTGCTCGAGCGACAGTCGCTCCAGGGCGCGGGCGTACATCGCCGGGTCGAAGACCTCGTAGCGCCCGGCACCGCCCGCCTTGGCCCGGTACATGGCGACGTCGGCGTTGCGGAGCAGGTCGTCGGGCCGATCCTGCCCCTCGGTGCTGAGCGCGATGCCGATGCAGGCCGTGGCGAAGAACTGGTGCTCGTTCACCACGAAGGGCGGGGTCAGGGCCGCGATTACCCGCTCCGCCATGGCGATCGCCGGTTTGATGCCGGGAACGTCCTCCAACAGGACCGCGAACTCGTCGCCGCCGAAGCGCAGCGCGGTGTCGGTCGGTCCCAGGCAGGCGCGCAGTCGCGTCGCGACGGCGACGAGCAACTGGTCGCCGACCTGGTGGCCGAGGCTGTCGTTGATCACCTTGAAGTTGTCGAGGTCCAGGAAGAGCAGCGCCACGCGCGTGCCGGTGTGGCGCGCGCGGACCAGACCGTGGTCGATCCGCTCGCCGAGCAGCGCGCGGTTGGGCAGGTCGGTGAGCGGGTCGTGGAAGGCCTGGTGGGCGAGTTGCTCCTCGGCCCGCTTGCGCTCCGTGATGTCACGGGCGTTGATGACCAGCGCTCCTACCGACGGGTCGTCGAGCAGGTTCGTGATGACCGACTCGGCAACGTGCCACTCGCCGGCCGCGCCGCGGTAGCGCACCTCGAGGGTGGGCGCGGCGTGCCCCCGGCCCGCGCGGACGCACTCGGCCAGCACCGCCCGCGCCCGCGCGACGTCGTCCGGGTGGATGAACTCGAACAGGCTGCGGCCGATCACGTCGGCCGGGCGGAAGCCGGTCAGGCTGGTGATCGACGGGCTGACGTACTGGGTCAACCCGTCCGGACCGACGACCGTGACCAGGTCGGAGGCGTGCTGGACCAGCGACTGGAAGCGGATGCCGCTGGCGCTCAACGAGGCCTGGGCCCGGTTGAGCTGGACGGCAACCCAGGCCACCGTCTCGGCCACCAGGATGCACACCGGGGCGGTGTACACCACCGAGCTGACCGACTCGGGATCGGCGTGCCCGGAGAGGAATAGCGGCAGGAGGTAGGCGACGGCGAAGAGCGGGATGGCCGGCAGCGACGACCAGCGTCCGTAGCACAGGCCCAGCCAGGTGAACGCGACGATAAAGAACAGCCCGTAACGGTAGGGGTCGGCCGCCGCGTAGAAGTTGTGGGCGGCGATCAGGACGAAGGCGAACGGGACGAAGACGAGGCCGGCAGCGCGCGGCCAGCGCCCCCATGGGAGGCACCAGGCGCCGCCGCCGATGACGGTCGCGATGGCCCCCACGGCCGCCACCGCCGACCGGTTGATGCCCGGCGACGACGGCAGCACCAGACTGAGGACGGTAACCACGCCGCTGAGGACGAAGAGTGCCGACCCGAGCCGCGCGACGACTGCGGTCGAGAGCACGCCGGAGTCGGCCTCGACGCGGAGCTGCCCAAGCTCGACCATCCAGTCCGGAGCCGTCGTCGTGGCCACGAAGCCGCGCCCTTTCGTGTCGCGACACGCCGAATCACCGACCGGCACGGCGCATCGTACCCGGCCGGCACCCGTGCCGGCATGAGACGTCAGTCGCGTCTTGTGCCGGACGGTACTACGGTGAGGTGGTGCGGATCCGTACCGCGGTCCTGAGCGGCACTACTGGAAGAACCGCGCAAGCACGTCGGCCGGCGGGGTCGTCTCCCCCTGGCAGCCCGGATCCAGGCCGGCGTACACGATGTCGTCGGGAGACGAGGCGGCCAGGGGCCAGCCGAAAGCGGCTCCGGGGTACGGCGAGCAGAACGACGCGAAGGTCTGGGGACCGGAGTAGCTTACGGGGGTCGGGTCGGCCATGGCGTTGACGTGGCGCCGGAACGGGGCCAGTACCTGGAGCCCTCCGAAAGGGCGCAGGACGCGGTGGAACTCGCCTATCAGCGGCAGCGGGTCGCGAATGCGTCACGTACGTGCACGGCGAACACGTGGTCAACCGGCGACGCGACCGACCGGCCGGCGAAGCAGACAGCGCTTGCCCTCATCGCCGCCGCCCCGGACCTCGACGCCGGCGCATGGCCCGCCGGTGCGACGATCGTTGGCGAGCAGGTCGCGCCTCGCCTCGATGATGGTCTGGTCGCGCAGTCTGCCTGGCGGTCCCGCACGTCGGCGCGCGTCTCCCTGAGGATGAGTCCGCGGGGCAACCGTCGGTCGGGCCCGGGCACGGAACCCACTGCAAAGCCCGCGCACACGGCTCGCCGGGTCCGTCGATTGACCGTGGACGGTGCGGCACCTAGACTGGTCTCCATCGTGGAGATCGAGCACGTGGGCCGCGCCCCACGAGGGAGGGAACCCTGCCATGACCGAGGCCGAGGTCTACCTGGAGCAGATCCGCGCCATGTCGGCCGCGCTCGACACCCAGCTCACCGAGGTGTCGGACGAGCTCCTCTACCGGCGCCCCGGGCCGTCGCTGAACCCGATCGTGTGGAACTACTGGCATCTGCTGCGCGTCTGGGATCTCGATCTCAACTGGTTCGCGAAGGGGCTGGGGCCGCAGCAGGACGCCTGGCACCGAGGCGGCTACAGCGAGCGGGCGGATTACACACCTGACGGCAAGGGGGTCCGCGGGCTCGGCATTGGTACCGGCTACACGGACCAGATGGTCGACGAGCTCCGCATCCCGCGGGACGTGCTGCAGGCCTACCAGCGGCAACTGCTGGCCGAGACGGAGGAGTTCCTGGGCTCGGCGTCCGACGCCGACCTGGCGCGCGAGGCACCGGGCATCGCCGCGGCCACCGAGCCGGTCGCGGCGCGCTTCCGCCACACCATCGCCCACGGTTACGGGCACATCGGTGAGCTGCGCTTCAGCAAGGGGATGCTCGGGTTGCCGGACCGCTCGTATCCTCGTGGCGGCACCCAGGTCTAGACGATACGCCCGGCGTCGGTCATTCGTCTCCGGCGCCGGGCGCAACCTCGCCCCGCAGCCAGGCGATCAGTTCGAGCAAGTGCCGGTGGTGGGAGCCCTCCCAGTAGACCCGACCACAATCCTCACAGCACCAGAAGCGGTCGTAGTGGCGGCGCGTCAACGGCTCCAGCCGGTCGAGCACCGCTTCCCGCGAGACCGGTGCGAGCAGGCCGTTGCAGCGCAGGCAGCGGCGGAACGGCTCGGCCCGGGGGAGCAGGTCGTAGCGCCGCGCGACCTCGACCAGCTGACGGTGGGGGTCGGACGCGCGCACCCGGTACCCATACCGTACGCTGCTCCGCCTGAGCAGCCCGACGTCCTGGGTCAGCAGCAGGCGCTCCTCGGTCGCGGAGGCGCGGGCCAGCGACGGGTCGTCCGCGGCTACGTCGTAGCGCGTGTCGAAGCCGAGCAGGCGGAGGTACCGGGCGAGGCGTCCCAGGTGGCCGTCGACGACGAAGCGGGGCGGGCTCGGCGGGGGCGGCATCAGGTGCGACGGAGCGCCGTCGTCGAGCATGATCAGGCGCGGGTAGACAGCAATCCGCGCGCCGTCCGGCACCGGCGCCGCGAAGTCGACGGGCTCGCCGTCGATCAGGATCAAGTCGATCTCGGGATGGGGCACGCCGAGGCTCTCGACCAGGTCCTTCACCGACGGCGTGCCGCTGACGCGGCGCACGAAGGCGCGCTGCCGCCGCCCGGCCGGCAGGAAGTCGTTGAGCTCGGCGTAGACGCGGACCGTGACCGTCGGCATCGCGCTCCCGTACGGGCCAGGTCGCCCGTGGCGATCCGGCGCATCCACGGTGCCGGGTGACGCGTCATCTCGCGGCAAAGCGGGCCAGCGTGTCGAGGACCAGGGGCGTGAAGGTGTCGCCGCCGCCGTGGCCGGCATCGTCCAGGACTTGCAGCTCGGCGTTAGTCCAGCGCTGTGACAGGCGCCAGGCGGTCACCAGCGGCCCGCTGACGTCGTAGCGGCCGCAGATCATCACCCCCGGAATGCCGTTCAGCACCGCCGCGTCGCGGATGAGCTGGTCCTCCTCGAGGAAGGCGGCGTGGCGCCAGTAGTGGGTGACGAGCCGGGCGAAGCGCAGCCGGAACTCCGGGTCCTGGTAGCGCGGGCTCGGCTGGTGGCCCGGGGTGAGCGACACGTGTGCGTCCTCCCAGGCACACCACTCGCGTGCCGCGTGGTCGCGCATGGCGGGATCCGGATCGAACAACATCTCGGCGTAGGCGTCGACCAGCGGCAGATGGCGCAGCCGTTCGGGGACGGCCGCCGCGAACCGGTCCCACTCCGCCGGGAAGATGCGACCCACGTCGCGCGTGATCCACTCGACCTCGCGGCGTGACGTGTTGGTCACGAAGCCGAGCACCAGCGCGCGGATCCGGTCCGGGTGCGCCTCGGCGTAGGCCAGCGCGAGGCTGGTGCCCCAGGAGACGCCGAGGATGGTCCAGCGGTCGACGTCGAGCAACCGGCGCAGCGCCTCGATGTCGGCGATGAGGTGCTGGGTGGTGTTGGCGCTCAGGTCGGCGTCCGGCTCGTTGGCGAGGGGCCGGCTGCGCCCACAGCCGCGCTGGTCGAAGAGGACGGCGTTGTAGCGCGCCGGGTCGAAGAAGCGACGCTGGTTGACGCTGCAGCCCGAGCCCGGGCCGCCGTGGAGGAAGAGCGCGGGGATGCCGTCGGGGTTGCCGGACGCCTCCCAGTAGACGCGATGGCCGTCGCCGACGTCGAGCATGCCGCTGGCGTACGGCTCGATTGGCGGGAACTGCTCGGTCACGGGCATCTCCGATCTCGCTGGGCGTGCAACGTCTCCGACCGTCGCGAACTGGTGTATCCTCGACGGTGGCGTGGCGGCCGAACCGGCGGGCACAGGCCGCGCGCCGGGTCCGGCACCCATCGGGGAGCGTCAAGGAGCAGATGATGAGCGTCTCGAACCAGACCAGAGGATACCGTACCGAGCGGGACAGCATGGGCGAGATGCAGGTCCCGGCCGATGCGCTCTATGGCGCCTCGACGGCGCGCGCGGTCGAGAACTTCCCGATCAGCGACCTGCGTTTCCCGCGCGCCTTCATCCGGGCGCTGGGGCTGATCAAACTCGCCGCGGCCCGCGTCAACGAGAGCCTGGGGCTGCTCAGCCCGGAGAAGTCGCGTCTCATCCAGGCGGCGGCGCGCGAGGTGGTGGACGGCCGGTGGGATGCCGAGTTCCCGATCGACGTCTTCCAGACCGGCTCGGGGACGTCGACCAACATGAACGCCAACGAGGTCATCGCGACGCGCGCGGCGCAGCTGGCCGGCGGCGGCCGGCCCGTCCACCCGAACGACGACGTCAACATGTGCCAGAGCAGCAACGACGTGATACCGGCCGCGATCCACGTGGCGGCCTACCTCGAGGTCGCCGAGGCTCTGCTGCCGGCGCTGGACCACCTCGAGCAGACGCTGCGGCGCAAGGCCGACGAGACGGCCGACGTGGTCAAGATGGGCCGCACCCATCTGATGGACGCCATGCCGGTGCGGATGAGCCAGGAGATCGGTGGCTGGGCCGGGCAGGTTGCGCTGGCCCATGCCCGGCTCGAGGCGACGCTGCCGCGCGTGGCCGAGCTGGCGCTGGGGGGCACGGCCGTCGGCACCGGCATCAACGCGCACCCGGAGTTCGCCGGCCGCGTCGCCAGGGAACTGGCGGAGCTGACCGGGCTGCCCTTCCGCGAGGCGGCGGACCACTTCACGGCGCAGGCGGCACAGGACACCGCGGTCGAGCTGAGCGGCCAGCTCAAGGCCTACGCGGCCGGGCTGCTGAAGTTTGCCAACGACCTGCGCTGGATGAACAGCGGCCCGCAGGGCGGCCTGGGGGAGATCGCGCTGCCGGCGCTGCAGCCGGGCTCGTCGATCATGCCCGGCAAGGTCAACCCGGTCATCGCTGAGGCCACGATGATGGTCTGCGCCCAGGTGACCGGGAACGACGCGGCGGTGACGGTCGGCGCGCAGCTCGGCAACTTCGAGCTCAACGTGATGCTGCCGGTGATCGCTTTCAACGTGCTGCAGTCGATCGAGCTGCTGGCGAGCACCTCGCGGGTGCTGGCCGACAAGGCGGTCGCCGGGTTCACCGTCAACCGTGAGGCGATCGCCGACGTGGTCGAGAAGAACCCGATCCTGGTGACGGCGCTCAACCCGATCATCGGTTACGACCTGGCGGCCAAGATCGCCAAGCGGGCCTACGCCGAGAACCGGCGGGTGAAAGAGATCGCGCTCGAGATGACCGACCTCTCGGCGGAGGAGCTCGACCGCCTGCTCGACCCGGCCGACCTGGCCGAGGGCGGCATCAAGGGCGGCGGCGCGGGCTAGTCTGCGGCTGCAGCGACGTACGCGACGGCACCCCGGCGGGCAGGCCCGCCGGGGTCATTCGTTCACAACGGCGATGGCCGCACCGGTTTCTCCGTGCCTGCAACGGAGTTGCGACGGTTTCCGCCGTCCCTGCCATGATCTTTTCACGTCGACAGGCGCAAGGTGAGCCGGGGCCGGCCCGTCCGGGAGCCGGGTGGTGCGTGGCTGACCGGCGGCGGCGCGACCGGGACCGGCCCGACGCGAGGTGAGTGCGCCGCGCGGTCGGTGTGCGCAGCGGAGGGATGGCCGTGAACGATGCGGTGGTGATCTCGCGCCTGCAGTTCGCCTTCACGGTGACCTACCACTACCTGTTCCCCCAGTTCACGATGGGGATGGCGCTCCTGATCCTGATCTTCAAGTCGCTGGGGCTGCGCTCCGGACACGAGGCCTACAACCAGGCCGCGCGCTTCTGGACGAAGATCTTCGCCATCACCTTCGTCATGGGTGTGGTCACCGGTATCCCGATGGAGTTCCAGTTCGGCACGAACTGGGCGCTCTTCTCGAGCTACGCCGGCAACGTGATCGCCCAGATGCTGGCGATGGAGGGGGCGTTCGCTTTCTTCCTCGAGTCCGCCTTTCTCGGGCTGCTCCTCTTCGGTGAGAAGCGCCTGGGTCGGCGTGGCCACTGGGCGGCGTCCCTGCTCGTCTTCATCGGGACCTGGGCGTCGGGGTTCTTCATCGTGGCGGCCAACGCCTGGCTGCAGCACCCGGTCGGCTACACGCTGCAGCAGGGGGTGATGCGCCTCTCCGACTTCTGGGCGATTCTCTTCAACTCCTGGATCGGCCCTGCCTACCTGCACGTCATGACCGGCGCCGTCATCACCGCGACCTTCGCGACCGCCGGGCTGGGCGCCTTCTACCTGCTGCGCAACCAGCACGTCTCCTATGCCCGGATGTTCCTGACCGTCGGGGTCACCGTCGGGCTGATTGCCAGCGTCGTCCAACTCTTCCCGACCGGCGACTGGGAGGGGCGCCAGGTGGCGTCCAGCCAGCCGGTGAAGCTGGCGGCCATGGAGGGGCAGTTCACGACCGAGCAGGGGGCGGGCATCACGCTGATCGGGCAGCCGGACGTCCAGAACCAGCGGCTCGACAACGCGATCAAGATCCCGCGGGTGCTCAGCTTCCTGACCTACCGGCGCTGGACCGCGCAGGTGCTCGGGCTGAACGCGTTTCCCCAGGCAAACTGGCCATCCTCGATTGAACTCCTCTACTACGTCTACCACATCATGGTGGGGCTCGGGACGATCTTCATCCCGGTGATGGCGGCTGCGGCGATCCTGCTCTGGCGCAAGACGCTGTGGGCCGCGCGGCCGATGCTCTGGATCCTGCTGCTGGCGGTCCCCTTCCCCTTCATTGCCAACACGGCCGGCTGGTTCACCAGCGAGATCGGCCGGCAGCCCTGGCTGATCTACAACCTGCTGCGCATCCCGGACGGCGCGTCGACGGTCGTCTCGTCGGGGAACATCCTCTTCACGCTGATCGGCTTCGCCGGGATGTACCTGATCATGGGGCTGCTCTACATCGTGCTGATCGTGCGTGAGGTGGGAGCCGGGCCGGAGGCCAGCGAGTCCCGCCCGCGGACTACCGCGGCCGTGGTCGGGTAAGGGGCCGGGGAGGAGCGACAGATGGCGACGGTATGGTTCGCGCTCATCGCCTTCATGATCGGCATGTACGTGCTGCTCGACGGCTTCGACCTCGGGGCCGGCGTCATCCACCTGTTCGCGGCGCGTACGCCCGAGGAGCGACAGCAGATCGTGCGGGCGATCGGTCCGGTGTGGGACGGCAACGAGGTCTGGCTGCTGGCCGCCGGCGGTGCCATCTTCGCCGCGTTCCCGCTGCTGTACGCGTCGAGTTTCAGCGGCTTCTACCTGCCGCTGATCATGGTGCTCTGGATGCTGATGATGCGCGGCCTGGCGCTCGAGCTACGCTCGGCGATTGGCGATCCGCTCTGGGCCACCTTCTGGGACGCCCTCTTCTTCCTGGGTAGCCTGCTGCTGGCGGTCTTCTTCGGCGCGGCGCTCGGCAACGTCGTGCGCGGGGTGCCGCTCGACGCCAAGGGCTACTTCTTCGAGCCGCTCTGGACGACATTCAACCCGAAGAGCGCCCAGCCCGGCATCCTCGACTGGTACACCGTGCTGATCGGGGTGCTCGCGCTGGCGACGCTGGTGATGCACGGGTCCAACTACATCGCATACAAGACCGAGGGCGCGCTCAACGCGCGTACGCGGCGGATCGGGCGCCTCGCCTGGGTGGTCACGGCGTTGCTGACGGTGCTCGGCACGGTCGCGACCTTCTGGCTGCACTCGTCGATGTGGACCAGCTTTACCGACCGGCCGTGGGGGTTCGTCTTCGCGGTGCTCGCCGTGGGCGGGTTGCTGGCGACGGCCTACTTCCAGGCGACGGGTAGGGAACTCGCGGGCCTGCTTGCCTCCGGGGCGTTCATCCTCGGCATGCTGACGAGCACGGCCTTCGCCGTGTACCCGAACGTCCTGCCGGCAGTTGATCCGGCGAACAGCCTGACGGTCGGAAACGCGTCGTCGCCGCACTACGGGCTGATGGCGGCCGTGATCTGGTGGGGAATTGCGATGGTCCTCGCCGCGGTCTACTTCGTGTTCCTGTACCGCATGTTCCGCGGCAGGGTGCGGCTGACCGGTGAGCCCGGCTACTGAGCGGCGGGCGACCGTTGCGTCGGGAGCGCGCTGAGTGGCGATGGAGCGCAGGCTGGTCCGCGAGGCCCCCACGGCGCGACGACCGCTGGCGCTGGCCGTGGCTCTCGGGATCCTGGCAGTCGTCGCCGCGGTGGTCGAGTACGCCGCCTTCGCCGACCTGATCACGCGCGTCTTCCTGCATGGCGACCGCCTGGGCCAGATCGGCGATACGGTCGCCGTGCTGGTTCTCGCCGTCGCGGCGCGCGCGGCCTGCACCGCGGGGCGTGAGGTGGCCGCGCAAGGCGCGGCGGTGCGCGCCAAGCAGGAATTGCGAGGCCGCCTGGTGGGGCGGCTACTGGCACTGGGGCCGAGCTTCACGCGCGTGCATGGCGAGCGCACCGGGGAACTGGTCGAAGCGGCGACCGCCGGCATCGAGCGACTCGACCCCTACTTCAGCCGCTACCTCCCGCAGATGGCGCTGAGCGGGCTGGTGCCGCTGGCTATCGGCGGTTACGTGCTGTGGCTGGATCGGCTGAGCGGCGCACTGCTCCTGGTGACGCTGCCGATCGTGCCGGTGCTGCTGATTCTCGTCGGCACGTACTCCCAGGAGCATATCGAGGCGCAGTGGCTCGCGCTCAGCCGCATGAGCGCCTACTTCCTGGACGTACTGCAGGGCCTGCCGACTCTCAAGCTCTTCGGGCGCTCGCGCGCGGAGGGGGAGCGGGTCGAGCGGATCAGCGACGAGTTCCGCGAGCTGACGCTCGGCGTCCTGCGCTACGCCTTCCTCTCCAGCCTGGTGCTGGAGTTCATGACCACGGCCGCCATCGCGATGGTGGCGGTGATGCTGGGGGTTCGGCTGCTCGACGGCGGTCTTGCCTACCGGACGGCACTGCTGGTGTTGCTGCTGACCCCCGAGTTCTACCGTCCGCTCCGGGACCTCGGGCTGGCGCGGCACGCCGCGATGGAGGGGACGGTCGCGGCGGAGCGGATCTTCGCCGTGCTCGACACGCCGGCCCCCGCCCAGCGCGGCAGCGCCCGGCCGGCACCCGCTGCGGGAGGCGGCATCGACGTCCGCATCGCGGGTGTCACCTACCGCTATCCGGACGCGGCCGCCCCGGCGCTCGACGACGTTGACCTGGTGCTGCCCGCGGGGAGCCGCACCGCGCTGGTAGGGCCGAGCGGTGCGGGCAAGAGCACGCTGGTGAGCCTGCTGCTCCGCTTCCTGGAGGCCGAGCGTGGCGTGATCCTGACGAACGGCCAGGACATCGCCGCGCTAGACGTCGCGGTGTGGCGCTCACGGGTGGCGCTGGTGCCGCAGCAGCCGTACCTGTTCTACGGCAGCGTCATGGACAACCTGCGGCTCGCGCGCCCGGAGGCGTCGGACGTGGAGGTGCTGCGCGCGGCGGAGCTCGCGGGGGCGGCCGACTTCATCGCGGCGCTGCCACAGGGCTATCAAACGCCACTGGGCGAGCGCGGGGCACGCCTCAGCCAGGGGCAGGCCCAGCGGCTCGCCATCGCGCGGGCCTTCCTCAAGGATGCGCCACTCCTGATCCTGGATGAGCCGACCTCCAGCCTCGACCCGGAGAGCGAGGAGCACGTGCGCCGGGCGCTCGAGCGCCTGGCCGACGGCCGGACCGTGCTGGTGATCGCCCACCGGCTGAACACCGTCTACAGCGCGGACCGGATCGTGGTGCTGGAACGCGGCCGGGTCGTCGAGCAGGGGACGCACCGGAACCTGGTCTCGCGCGGCGGGCTGTACACGCGGATGGTCGCCGGGCGCGGGACGGTAGCGGTATGAGCGTCTACCGGCGGCTGCTCAAGTTGCTCTGGCCCTATCGCAGGCGGGTGGCGCTGGCCGTGCTGCTCGGCGTGGCGACGATCGTGGCCAACACCGGACTGCTCGCGACCGCGGCCTACCTGCTGTCCGCGGCGGCCCTGGTGCGGCTCCTCATCGGGCTGACCGGGGCGGTCTTCCTGGTACGCCTCTTCGGCCTGTCGCGGGCCTTTCTGCGCTACGGCGAGCGGCTGGTGTCGCACGGTGTCACCTTCCGGCTCCTCGCTCAGGTGCGGTCGTGGACCTACGGCCGGATCGAGCCGCTGGCACCGGGAGGGCTGGCCGGGCAGCGCTCGGGAGACCTGCTGAGCCGCATCGTCAAGGACGTGGACGAACTGGAGCACCTCTTCCAGCATGTGGTCGGTCCGCTGGCGGTGGCGGCCCTTACCGTCGCCTGCGCGGTCGGCGTACTCCTGGTCTTCGGCACGGCACCGGCCCTGGTGGCGCTGGCCTTCCTGCTGACAGCCGGTGTCGGACTGCCCCTCCTCTCGGGGCTGCTCGCGCGCGGCCGCGGCCGCGGGCAGGTGGCAGCGCGGGCGGCGCTGGACGCCCAACTGGTCGACGGCGTGCAGGGGATAGTCGACCTGCTGGCCCTCGATCGCGGGGAGGATCTGCTGCGGGAGACCGGCGCGCTCGGTGCCCGGCTGGGGAGCGAGCAGCGCCGTGCGTCGCTGGTCACCGGGCTGCACCTCGGGCTGGGGGAACTGCTGGCGCACCTGGCGATGGTCGCGGCGGTACTGGCGGCGATCCCGCTGGTGGGGAGCGGCCGGATCGCCGGCGTCTACCTGGCGGCGATCGGGCTGCTGGTGCTGGGGACTTTCGAGGCGGTGCAGCCGCTGGGGCGCGCCTTCCAGTTCCTCGGCCGGACCGGCGCGGCCGGGGAGCGGCTGTACGAGCTGGCGGAGCTCCGGCCGTCGGTCACGGACCCGCCGGATCCCATCCCGGCGCCGGACCTGCCGCTGCTGGAGTTCGACCACGTCAGCTTCGCCTACGAGTCCGGGGAGCCGCCGGCCCTTGACGAGGTGACGTTCGCGCTCGTGCCGGGCGCGCGGCTGGCGATCGTCGGGCCGAGCGGCGCCGGCAAGAGCACGGTCGCGGCGCTTGCCGCCCGCTTCTGGGACCCGGCCGAGGGCGAGGTACGGCTCGGCGGGCACGACGTGCGCCGCTACGCCCAGGAGGATCTGCGCTCCCGGCTCGCCGTCGTGACGCAGGACGCGCACCTGTTCAACAACACGATCCGGGCAAACCTGCTGGTCGGGCGGCCGGGCGCGACCGAGACGGACCTGGCGGAGGTGCTGGAGCGAGCGCGGCTGACCGAGCTGGTCGCGAGCCTACCCGAGGGGCTCGACACCTGGATCGGCGAGCATGGGCTGCGGCTCTCTGGCGGCGAGCGGCAGCGGCTGGCGATCGCGCGGGCGCTGCTCAAGGACGCGCCGCTCCTGATTCTGGACGAGGTGACCGCCAACCTCGACCCGATCGTCGAGGCGGAGGTGCTGGCGGGAATCCACGACCTGATGGCGGGCCGGACCACGCTCGTCATCACGCACCGGCTGGTGTACCTCGACGACGTGGATGAGGTGCTGGTGCTCGACCACGGCCGGATCGTCGAGCGGGGCACGGTGGCGAGCCTGTCGGCGGCCGGCGGCACCTTCCGCCGGCTGCTCGATGCCCAGAACCAGTACCTGACGCTTGTCTGATCCGGCGGCTCAGACGATCCGCACGGCGATGCCCTCGAGTCCGGGCGCGGCCGGCGGGAAGCGCCGCATGACCAGCGGGTCGTGACCCGGCACGATGACGCCGGACGGACCGGCGAGCGCCCGCAGCCGGTCGAAGGCGTCGTAGCTTGCGGGCAGGTCGTTGACGAAGCTGAATGGTCGGTCCTCCTCGAGGTTGGCGTAGAAGTGGCTCGCGTCGGCGGCGAGCACCACCGGGCCGGTCGCGACGTCGACACGGACGGCCTGCAGACCGTGCGCGTGCCCGCCGACCCAGTGGACCGTGATGCCGGGCACCACCTCGGCGTCGCCGTCGACAAAGCGGACGCGCCCCTCGAAGTTGCGGTAGACGAGGCCGGCCACGTCCGCCGGCTCGACGATGGCGCGGAAGAGCGGCCGGCCGGCGTGGCGGCCGGTCCAGAACGCCATCTCGTCCTCCTGCAGCACGAAGGTCGCCGCCGGAAAGAGCGGCACGTTCCCGGCGTGGTCGTAGTGCAGATGGGTGAGCACCACCTGGCGCACCTCGGCGACCTCGATTCCGAGCGCGGCGAGGCCGTCGCCGGGCGACCGGAGGTACGTTCGGGCGCGACGCTCCGCGACCGCTCGGGTGCAGCCGACATCGACGACCACGGTCTCACGGTCGGAGACCACTGCCCAGACGAAGTAGTCCATCGGCATCGGTCCGTCGTGGGGATCGCCACCGTAGAAGGCATCGCCGCGCCGCGCCTCGCGGGTGGCGTAGCGGATAGCGTAGACCGCGAACGTGGGCGTCGTCATGGTCGTCCTCCCAGGCTCCCCGAGCATCGTCGCCCAATTTGACCGCAGGTTCACCCCAACTGCCAGCCAACCAGAAGCCGGGTGTACGCGGCCCGCTGGCTGGCCGATACTCCGGGCATGTTGAGACGCGTTTGCACGGCGCGCGGAGGGAGGCGGCTACGAGCACGTCATCGTTGGGGTTCGTCGGGCTCGGCCGCATGGGCGGGCCGATGTCGGGGCGGCTCGTCGCGGCGGGCTACGAGGTCGTCGGCTTCGACGTCGCGGGGACGGCCGAGCGGCTGCCGCCCGGCGCAGCTGCAGCGACGTCGGTGGCTGACGTCGCGCGCCGGGCAGACGTCGTCTGCCTGAGCCTGCCGGATGGCGCGGCGTCGCGCGCGGTCTGCGGCGAGATTGGAGCGGCGGCCGGACGGCGCGCGACGACGGTGGTCGACTTCTCGACGATCGGCATCCCGGCGGCGCGCGACTGCGCGGAGACGCTGGGCGCGGCTGGCGTCGGCTACCTCGACGCGCCCGTTAGCGGCGGGCTGGCCGGGGCGCGACAGGGCACGCTGGCGGTGATGGTCGGGGCGAGCGAGGTTGCCTTTGCGGCAGTCGAGCCGCTGCTGGCGGTGGTAGCCGCCAACCGCTTCCGGGTCGGTGACCGGGCGGGCCAGGGGCAGGCGATGAAGCTGGCGAACAACTTCCTGGGCGCGGTGGCGCTGGCCGCTACCAGCGAGGCGGCGCTGTTCGGGGCGCGGCAGGGGCTTGACCTCCGCCAGATGATCGACGTGCTGAACGTCTCGAGCGGGAAGAACGGCGCCACGCTGGACAAGTTCCCGCGCAGCGTGGTCCCCGGGACCTACGACTACGGCTTCGCCGCCGCGCTCATGGCCAAGGACGTTACGCTCTACCAGGAGAGCGCCGCGGCAGCCGGCACACCGGACGACCTCGGCGAACTGGCCGCCGCGATCTGGCAGCGGTTCGACGCGGCCTGCCCCGGCGTGGACTTCACCTACATCTACGAGTGGCTCAAAGGCGGAAGCGGGGCGTGACGGGCACCGTCACGCCCCGCGGGTCGTCGCCTCGACGCTAGCTCCGGCGACCGGCTCCATGCCGGTGGCGGCGCGAGCGGTGACAGTCGTCGCAGTAGACCGGGCGCGTGGGATCCGGCTGGAACGGCACCTCGGCGCGCTGCCCACAGGCGGAGCAGACGATCGTGGTCGGCGTGCGGCCCGGCGCCGCCGCGGGCACCTGCCGGCGTGCCGGCTCGCTGCGCCGCTCAACCGGCGGGGTGGCGACCGGCCGTGCGACCAAAGCGCGCGTGGGCCGTGGTTCGGGGCGCGTCGATCGTGTCAAGGTGCCGGTCGCGGCGGCTTGCCGGACGACCGGCGGGTCGACCTGGCCGGCCGCTACGGCCGCACCGGGCCAGGGCGCTCGCGGGATGCGGCGTCCCAGACCGCGCGACAGGTCGCGCCACTTGGCGGCATCGGTGGGTGCCAGCAACGTGATGGCGCGGCCCTCCCGGCCCATCCGGCCGGTGCGGCCGACGCGGTGCGTCAACAGCTCCGGCGACTCGGGCAACTCGAGGTTGATGACCTGGTCGACCGAGGTGATGTCCAGCCCTCGCGCGGCGACATTGGTGGCGACCAGGATCTGGACCTCGCCGGCCCGGAACTGCTCCATGACGCGGTCGCGGGCATTCTGGGAAAGGTTGCCCTGGAGCGCGCCGACCGGATACCCGTCGCGCTCGAGTTGGTGTGCCAGCTTCTTGACGCCGTGCTTGGTGCGGCCGAAGACGATGATCGAGCCGTCGCCGCGCAGGTCGAGAAGTTCGCGCAGCGCGCCGACCTTGTCATCGGTCGGCAGATCGTAGGCGACGTGCGGGATCGGCGCCGCGTCCTCCGGGTCCGGGTCGATGGCGACGGTAACCGGGCGCCGCAGGTGGTGCGCGGCGGTGTCGCTGACCCAGGCCGGTACCGTGGCGGAAAAGAGCGCCGTCTGACGCTCGCGCGGCGTGCGCGCGAGGATCCGCTCGACGTCGGGGGCAAAGCCGCGGTCGAGCATCTCGTCCGCCTCGTCGAGGACGAGGAAGCGGACGCGGTCGAGCCGGAGCTCACCCTGCTTGAGCAGATCGAGCACCCGCCCCGGCGTGCCGATGACGATCTGGGCGCCGCGGCGCAGGGCCGCGATCTGCGTGCCGGCCGGACGGCCACCGAAGATGAGCGTGGAGCTGACGCGGCGGCCGGCGGCGGCCTGCTGGAGGACGCCGTCGATCTGGACGGCGAGCTCGCGCGTCGGCGTCAGGACCAGGACCTGGACGGCTGGCTGGCGTGGGTCGAGGACCTCGAGCGCGGGAATGACGAAGGCCAGCGTCTTTCCGGAGCCGGTGCGGGCCTGGCCGATGACGTCGCGCCCGTCGAGCAGGACCGGCAGCGCGGCGGCCTGGATCGGCGTCGGCTCGGTGATGCCCATCTCGGTGAGCGCGGCGACGGTGGCCGGCTGGATCGGCAGCGATGAGAAGGAGGCCGCGGCGCGCTCGGCGCCGGGGCGGACGGAGTGAACGGTCGAAGACAATGAACTACCCTCGCAGTGCGCGGCGATACGATTCGTCTTGGAGGGGAACCGTCGAGCCGGCTAGTACGGCGCGACGACCCCCTCGCCGCGTGCGGAGGGTACATTGGCGTACTAACGCCCGGGGCCAGCGCCCCGAGCATCCCCAAACCGGGCAAGTTTACCACATTTTGGGAGCGACGCGCCGGGCCGGTCGAGCCACCGCGGAACCGACGCGGTGGCTGGCGCAATTGACGCCGCGAGCACCGGGTGGTAGTCGTGGGGCTGCGGATTCGCGGGCTACGGATGGTGACGGGAGGAATGCCATGCCGATGGTACGGGTGTCGTGGTACGCGGGGCGGACGCTCGAGCAGAAGCGCCAGGTGGCGGAGGCGATCACACGGGTGCTGATGGAGCACGGCGGTGCGTCGCGGTCGGGCACCCAGGTGGTCTTCGAGGACGTGCCCAAGGAGAACTGGATCACCGGCGGCGTCCCCGAACTGGAGAAGGCCGGGGCCGCCGCGGGCGAGTAGCGCCAGCGGAGGTCGAACGAGGTGGGCGGGAGCGCCATCTCCCGCCCGTCCCCGTGGATCGGGACCGTCTACCCTCCACGCGAGTCATCGCGAACCGGCCGATATCCCCGGCCGACCCTCTGAGATCACCTGCACTTCGAGATGGCCCCACGGACGGTCTGGCTGCCAGGTGGTGCAGCGTCGGCGCTCGTGGCCTTGCGGCGGCCCGGCGGCCGGTCGAGCGTACGTCTCCGGTGCGACGGGTCGTTCATCGGCGGCACCTGGCGGCCGACGAGGGATCGCGCTGCCGGGTCCTGGAGCGCCGATCCGTGCCACATGGCGAGCGCGCGGCAGGTGAACTAGTGTCCCGGAGCAGATGGGCGCGGGCAGACGCGGCGCCCATCTCCCCGAGACTGGCCGCGCGTCAGCACGTCGCGCCCGAACTGGTAACGCAGTGGTACGAATAGTCGGCCGCCCGGCAGCAGTACTGGCCGTTCGGGCAGCAGATGTCGCCGCAGGTGAAGCTGCAGCCGGCGCAGTTCGGGTCCGGGTCGCGACACGACATGCCCGAGACGGCATCCGGGCAGCAGTTCTTGTCGGGCCCGCAGCAGAACGGCCCGCAGGTGGTCGTGCCTACCGGGCAGCTGCACTGGCAGGTCGTGGGGTCCTGGGTCTGACCCGGTGGGCAGGTGGTAGGCGGGCACGCACACTGGCACGTGCTCGGGTCCTGCGTCTGGCCCGGTGGACAGCTGACGGGCGCGCACTCGCACTGGCAGGTCGCGTCGTTGAAGACCTGGTTGCCCTGGCACGCGGAGCTGACGCACTGTCCCTGACAGCAGGAGAGGCCGCTACCGCAGGCGCTTCCATCCCCGGCCGGAACGCACTGCCCACTTGCTGGGTCACAGGCCTGGCAGGTGCCGCACTCTTTCGGCTGGCAGCTCGCGGTTGCCGAGTCCCACACGGTGCACGGGTCACATCTCGGGACGCACTGCGCGAACCCGAAGAGGTTCCCCTGGCAGTACTCATCTGCCTCGCAGCACGACGGTGAGCCGAACAGGGAGGAGCAACGGGTGGTTTCCGACGGGCACTGGCAGTGGTACCGGCTGCGGCAGATGCCGGCCATAGCGGTGTAGTTGGCCTGGCACACCAGTTTCCAGCTCAGGCATTCGGCCGGGGACTCTCGCCCATTGCACGTCTTCTGCGTCAGACAGTTCAGGTGGAGTTGCTCGGCGTAGTCCATGCACTGCTGGTAGCCCGCTCCGCACTGCTCCGAGACTGATGCACTGGCGCCCGAGGCACGCCCGGCCGCGGCCAGCCCGACGACGCCGGCCATAAGCCCCTTGAGCATGGCCCGCCGCGAGGTCGCGCTCCCCAGCCGACGGGTCAGGTTGTCGAATGCCCGATCGTTCACGCGACCCCCCTCTCCGCTTCCGAGCGTCCCCGATGTCGCGCAACGTTCCCGGCGTGACCCGTCGCGCGGACGGGAGGTATCTGCCGCAAAGGACCGGGCAGACGCAGCGACGTCGGGGCGACGGCGCCGCCGAGCGCGTCGGGGACGACGCCAGCATAACAACGGCGCGTTAGCCGGCCGTTAGCCGAAGCGTTACTTCCGGCGCGCGTCGCGCCCTACGTATACGTATGGTCAATCGCGGGCAGCGGATGCGCGTGCGTCAGTCGCTGACGAGACACGTGAGCGGTCCGACGAGGGGCAGTCGCAGGAAGTGACCGGACGGCTTGCGCGGGGAATGGCGGGTCGGGCACCACCACGCGCGACGAGCCCGCTCGCAAGCAGTTCACGTGTCCGATGCGGCGCTCGTCAGCCCACTTCCTGCGGACGGTATTGGAGAGCCTCGGCGAGGTGCGCCGGAGTGATGTCGTCGACGGCGGCGAGGTCGGCGCGCGGATGGGCCGAGGTCACAACGGACGTCGCTGTGGTGCGGCTGCAGGGATGGGCCGCAGGCTCAGAGGGCTACGCGTATTCGTCGAGCAAGATGACTTCCAGCGCGTCGACGCGACGCAGGGCTGAGTCATTGGTGAGTAGTGCCGTTGCGCCGTGCTCCAGGCAGGCGGCAACCTGCAGGGCGTCCGCCGGGCGCAGGCGGAGACCGGCACGCAGTTCCGCCGCTCGCCGGGCGACCGACCGATCCAGCGGGACGAGATCGAGATTGGGAAAGCTCTCCAGGGCTGTCTCGTAGTCGCGGGCCACGTCGGGACGGCTGAGTTGGAGCGGCTTGACGGTCAGTTCCATCAGCGTCAGCACTGATGTCAGGCCCACGAACGCGCCGCGCTCCATCTCACCGAAGACGATTTCGGTGAGCGTCGCGTATCGCGAGGTCCCCTCAAGATGGTAGATGAACGGCGAGGTGTCGAGCCCGATGCGGCCGTGGCGGCGCAGCGTCGTGGTTAGTTCGACCACGCGTCGCGCTCGCGGTGCAGGTACTCGTCCGGGTCGATGTCTGCCCAGACCTCGCGATGGAGGCCCCGCAGGTACCCGGTATAGCTGTGGGGCTCCGGCGTGAGCACCAGGGCGCCGTCACAGACGTTGACCCGCAAGTAGTCGCCTGACTGAATGCCGAGCCGCCTTCGCACTTCGGCCGGCACCGCGATCTGGTGCTTGCTGCTCACCTTCACTCTGACCACATCGACCTCCACCGTCCGGTGCCTAGCAAAGACCGCTGCTGACGCTAAGTGTAGTGGATGCGGCGCTCGTCAGCCCACTTCCTGCGGACGGTATTGGAGAGCCTCGGCAAGGTGCGCCGGGCCGATGTCGTCGGAGGCGGCGAGGTCCGCGATGGTGCGCGCCAGCTTGAGCACGCGATGGTAGGCGCGGGCCGAGAGCTGGAGCTGGCGCATGGCCGAGCGCATCAGCCGGTCGCCGGTGTCGTCCAGGCGGCAGAAGTCGCGGATCTGGGCCGGCCCCATCGCCGCGTTGAGGTGGATCGGGCTGTCCTGGAACCGCCGGGCCTGGACGGCGCGCGCCGCCTCGACGCGCGCCCGCACGTCCGCTGACGGCTCGCCGAGGCGGCGGTCGGCCAGGGTGTCGTACTCGATGCGCGGGACCTCCAGGTGGATGTCGATGCGGTCGAGGAGCGGGCCGGAGATGCGCTTCTGGTAGCGGGTGATGGTGGTCGTGCTGCAGGTGCAGGCGTGCACCGGGTCGCCGAAGTAGCCGCAGGGGCACGGGTTCATCGCCGCCAGCAGGATGAACGAGGCCGGGAACGTGACGGCGCCGGTGGCGCGCGAGATGGTGACGACGCGGTCCTCGAGCGGCTGGCGCAGCACCTCGAGCACGCGCTGGCTGAACTCCGGCAGCTCGTCGAGGAAGAGGACCCCGCGGTGGGCGAGGGTAATCTCGCCGGGTCGCGGCCAGGTGCCACCGCCGACCAGCCCGGCGTAGCTGATCGTGTGGTGCGGGGCGCGGAACGGTCGCCGTCGCAGCAGCGGGCGGTCCGTCGGCAGCAGGCCGGTCACCGAGTAGATCTTCGAGACCTCGAGCGCCTCGTCGCGCGAGAGTGCCGGCAGAATGCCGGGCATGGCGCGGGCGATCAGGGTCTTGCCGGCGCCGGGAGGCCCCGTCATCAGCAGGTTGTGGCCGCCGGCGGCCGCGACCTCGAGACCGCGCTTGACGTGCTCCTGCCCGCGGACGTGCTGGAGATCGATGGACGCGTCCACGGGCTCGTCGCCATCGTCGTGGCTCGCCGGGCGGTAGGGCGCGATCGGCGCCTCACCGCTGAGGTGGCGGACGAGGTCGGCCAGGCTTGCGACCGGGATGACGGCGATCTCGTCGATCAGCGCCGCCTCGGCGGCGTCAACGGCTGGGACGAAGGCACGGCGCAGGCCGCGCTCGCGGGCCAGGCCGACCATCGGCAGGACGCCGGTCGTGTGGCGCAGCCCGCCGTCGAGCGAGAGTTCACCGATGACCAGCGCGTCGTCGACGTCGGCAATGACCTGCCCCGAGGCCAGCAGGATGCCGAGGGCGATTGGGAGATCGTAGGCCGGCCCCTCCTTGCGGATGTCGGCCGGCGCGAGGTTGACGGTGATGCGGCCGAGCGGAAAGCGGGCGCCGGAGTTGCGGATGGCGGCGCGCACCCGCTCGCGGGACTCCTGGACAGCGGCGTCGGGCAGGCCGACGATCGTCATGCCGGGCGTACCGGTACCGGTGTCGACCTCGACCTCCACCAGGACGCCGTCGAGCCCGAGCACCGCACAGGTCAGGACCGTGGCGAGCACGGCAACCTTCTCCTCACGCGGTCCGGTCCGTCGCCGGGGTCGCGCGTCCCGGCGTGACCGGCTCCCGGAGCCAGTGTAGCACCGCCACCTTCGTCGTCCACGCGAGTGGGCGCCCGCCCACCGTTGCGAGCCTGCCGGTACAGACGGCGCGCGGCCCGTTGGGACTTCCGCCGCCTTGACGCTCGATGAGGTCGACCGCTAGTGTGAGACGCGGGGAGGGACGCACCAGGATGGGCCGCGGCGTACCTTGCCGGCGCAGGGGAGGGAACGTGGGAGATGAGCAGCCGCCGCGCCGCGCCCCGGAGGCTGGGCTTGCCGACGAGGATGCGGTGGTGCGGCGGGAGTACGAGGCGCTCAGCGGGGTGCTGGCGGGGCTCGCCCGCCACGGCGACGAGTCGAGACTGCCGATGCTCGTCGACCCGGACGAGGCTGAGCGTGTCGTGCGCTGGGTGGTGTCGCTGCGCGGCGTTCGCCGGTTGACGGAGGTGGTGGCCATCCGCGCCGAGCTGCTGAAGATCCCGTTCTGCATCGCCGTCCGCTTTACCGACATCACGGCCGATGAGACGCGGGCGGTGCTGACGGCCACGACCGCGCTGGAACTGCCGGAGCTGGAGGCGATGCTGGCGGAGACGCTGCAGATGGTCGGTTCGACGGCCGCGGTCGAGACCGTGGCGAAGCTCGTACCCGTTGCTGGCTGAGATGGGCTTCTACGGCGACCTCGATGACCTACCGCTCGCCGATATCCTGTACGTGCTCTCGAGCCATGGGAACTCGGGTCGGCTGACCCTGAGCATCCCCGGCGACGAGATCACGCTGGTCTTCGATCGCGGGCACGTCGCCTCGGTCACCACGACCGACGTCAACCTGCGCATCGGCCGGCTGCTGGTGGACCAGGGGTACGTCAGTGACGACCAGATGGAGCAGGCGCTGGCGCTGCAGGCGGTGGAGCTGGAGCGCACTCGCATCGGTGACGTCCTCGTCGAGCTGGGCTTTGTCAACTCGCGCCAGATCACGCGGGCCGTCGCGGCGCAGCTGGAGGCGTCGCTCTTCCGCATTCTGATTCAGCCCGGCGGCAGCTTCGTCTTCACCCCGGAGGACGCGGTCGTCGAGGATCCGCTGGTCGACGAGATCCCGATCGAGCCGATCGTGCTCGACGCGATCCGCCGCGCGGACGAGTGGCTGGCCACCAACGGCCGTCAGGAGTCCCTCATCCTCGTCGACACGCCATTCCGCCAGGACGTGATGGAGAACCTCGAGCCGGTGGAGCACGAGGCGCTCCTGGCGATCGTCAACGGCGCGTGCACCCCGATGGACGTCGCGGCTCGCATCGGCGTCTCGACCGAGGAGGTCGACGAGGTCATCGGGCGCCTGGCAGCACTGGGCCTCGTCCTGCGGGCCGGAATGGTCGACCCGGCCAACTACCACTGACCACGGACTAGCGAAGGACCCCGCGGCCCGTGTCGGTGAGGACCGCGCCGAGCACGCGCGCGCCGACCCGGTCGAGCGCTTCCTTGGCGCGCTGGGCCGCGGCGCGCTTGGTGTGTCCGGAGCGGACCAGCAGCAGCACGCCGTCCACGCGCGGTGCCAGCGCCAGCGCGTCGCCGTACTCCGGCAGCGGCGAGGTGTCGATGACGACGTAGGCGACCTCGTCGCGCAGCCTGGTCAGCAGGGCGGCACACGCGTCGCTGCCGAGGAGGTCGATCGGGCTGACCCCGAGCGCCTCGGCGGGCGCATGACCGGCCGGGAGCAGCCGCAGCCCCGGCAGCGCCGTCTCCACCAGCGGGAGCGGTTGCCCGACGTCGCCGCGCGCCAGCCACTCCGAGAGCCCCTGCTCATTGGACACGCCGAGGAGCTGGTGCAGCCGTGGCTCGCGCAGCACGGCGTCGATCAGGGCGACGGTGTCCCCACCGAGGGCGAACGCCGCCGCGAGGTTGGCCGCCACCACGGCGTGCTGGCCGCCCGTGCCGCTGTCGGCGATGGCCAGTGAGTGGATGGGCGGCGTGACGTCGGCGAACTTCACCGACGAGCGCAGGGTCCGGTACGCCTCGGCCACCGGCGCGGTGGGGGCGGTGACGACGGCGAGGTCGACCTGCCCCGGGCGCAGCTGGCTGGGAACCCGATCCTGAAGCTGGCTCACGTGATGACCTCCTCGGCCTGCGGCCGTTACCGCCCGGTGGACCCGTGCGGGATCATGGTGACGGTAGGAAGCGACAGGTAACGGTTGACGTCCTGCTCGGTGCGCAGCGAGTCGTCGAGGTACTCGGCCCCGAAGGTCAGCAGCACCCCGAAGACGCAGCCGAGGAGGGCGGCGGCCCCGGTGTTGAGCTTGGTGCGCGGCCCGACCGGCGTCGTCGGCGCGCTCGGGGTACCCAGCTTGACGATCTCGACCGTGCCGGTCTTCTGGCCGCTGGAGTTGAGCGGGTAGTTGGCGACGATCTGCTGGTTGTCCTTGGCCGACCGCGCCACAAAGGCGTTGGCTACCGCGTTGACGACCTGCGCCGCCCGCTGGGGATTGGTGTCCGTCTCCACGATCTGCAGCGTGTTGGTGGTGGGATCGTGGCCCACGCTCAGCCCGCTCATCGCCTGGGCGGGGGTGACGTTCAGGTGTGCCTGCTGCAGCGCCGTGGCGACGAAGTCCCAGTTGTTGATCAGGTCGGTGTAAGAGGCCAGCCGGTTCTTGGCGTAGAGGTCCATCCAGTAGTCCGGCGGCTGGGCAATCGCCATCAGGTTGGTGCTGGCCTGGTACGTTCGTGGCTGGCTGGCGGTCACCCCGAAACCGACAGCGGCGGCGGCCAGAGCCGCCAGCACGACCAGCCACCACCGGCGCACGATGATGAGCAGGTACTCCTCGGGGCGCATCTAGCGTCCCTTCCCGTTGGGGATTGCCCCGATCACCGGCACGCCCAGCGCGGCGGAGACCGTCTCGGGCGAGCGCAGTCGGTCGTCGAGGTACTCGACGAAGTAGGCGATCAGGATGCCGGCGAACAACCCCACGGCGACCTGCAACGCCGCGAGGAGCAGGGTCCGGTGCGTGTTGGGCACGGCGTCGTTCGCCGTCTGCACCGTGGTGATGCTGACCTGCTGCGCGGGAGTCTTGTAGCCGAAGTAGGACCCCGCTTTCGCCTTGATGGTCTCGCCGGCTGCCTGGGCGATCATCACCGCCTGGCTGCGGTCGGTCGACGTCGCGGTGATGGTCAGGATGCGGTTGAGGCGGTCGCCGCCGAGCGCGGCCTGGACCTCGCCCGGGGACATCTGGATACCTTTGGTGGTCGCGATGGTGTGAGCGACGTCGCTGGCGAAGACGTTGCCGTGGACGACCTCGACGAGGTCGTCCAGGAGGTACTCGCTGGCCAGGTAGGCGTAGTAGTTGTCATAGCTGTAGTACGACGGGGTGGCCGGGGCCGGCTCCGGCTCGCGGACGACGGCCAGGCGGGTGGTCGCCGTGTAGATGGGGTGGGCATGTGACTGCTGGTACAGGACGCCGGCCAGCACCAGGATCGGGACCAGCACGACGATGTACCAGCGTCGCCAGAGGACGCTCAGGTAGTCCTTCAGTTCCACGTCGCGGTTGCCTCCAGGTGACGGCCGGCCGGCGCCTCGCGGTGCTCGGCGAGCCGATCGGACACGAACGCGCGGATCTGCCGCTCGAAGCGGTCCCGCCCGAAGCGCTCGGCGCGCCGGGCAATCTCCTCAGTCGAGAACGTGAGCGACTCGAAGCGCCGCACGGCGGCGACCAGCGCCTCCGGGGTCTGGGGCGTGAACAGCACGCCGGTCGCCCCATCGTCGACCGTGTCGAGTGCGCCGCCGGCCGCGAACGCAATGGCCGGGCGGCCCGACGCCTGGACCTCGACCTGGGCGATGCCGAAGTCGTCTTCCGCGGGGAAGACGGCCGCGCGGCAACGCGCGTAGAGCCGGTATTTCTCCTCGTCCGAGACGGCGCCGAGGAACTCGACGGTCGGCCCGGCGATGCGCTCCAGGTCGGCACGCGCCCGTCCGGCGCCAACGATCTTGAGCGGCAACCCCAGCGCGTTGAATGCGCGGATCGCCACGTCGAAGCGCTTGTACGGAACCAGGCGCGACACCAGCAGGTAGTAGTCGTCAACCTCGGTGGCCGGCACCGGCCGGGCACCCCGCGTGTCGACAGGGGGGTAGATGACCGTCGACTCGCGGCCCCAGTACTCCCGAATGCGCCGGGCGACGGCGGTCGAGTTCGCGACGAAGGCGTCGACCAACCCCGCGGTACGGACGTCCCAGCGTCGTAGCCAACCGAGCAGCGGCGGTACGACGGCACGTGCCGCGGCGCCGAGCCGCTCGCGCTGCGCGTAGCGGCCGAAGTCCCAGGCAAAGCGCATCGGGCTGTGGCAGTAGCAGACGTGGATCGCACCCGGTGGCTTGCGGACGCCCTTGGCCCAGGCGCTGCTCGAGCTGAGCACGACGTCGTATCCGGCGAGGGCCAACCGCCCGAACGCCAGCGGGTACAGCGGCAGGTAGGGCTGATGGTGTCGGTGGACGCCCGGAAGGCGCTGCATGAAGGAAGTGTGGACGTCCCAGTCACGGTACGCCGTCGGCATGAGGTCGGGCGCGTAGATAGAGGTGTACACGGGGGCGTTGGGGTAGACCGCGTGGAGCGCCTCGAGCACCCGTTCGGCGCCGCCGTACTGATTGAGGTAGTCGTGGATCAGCGCGACGCGCTGCTCGGTCATGCCCACCCGCTCAATGTGCCCGACGGATCGAACCGCGGCTAAGGATACACGCTCTTCCCGCGTCTGCCAGCCAGGCACAACGGTGACCGGACGGGATGAGCCGAAAGCCGGTTCCACGGAGAGCCGGGCGATCGGCCGGCGCGGCGAGCGGCCCGCGACCTCGACGAACCCGGCACGCAGGAAGGCCGACAGCAGCCGGCGCGACGTCGACAGTGTCGCCGGCTAGCTCGACAGGGCACGACTCCCACAGTGACGCGCCGGTCGCCAAGGCGCGCGCCTCCTGGTGGCGTGGGCGCGGACGCGTCAGTAGGCGCCGCGAGCGAGGATCACCGCCGGGAACGTGCGCAGAATGAGCTTGATGTCGAGCCAGGGGGACCAGTGCTCCGCGTAGTAGAGGTCGAGCTTGACCATCTCGTCGAAGCTCAGGTTGCTGCGGCCGTTGACTTGCCAGAGGCCGGTCAGGCCGGGCGTGACCTTCAGCCGATGGTAATGCCAGTCCTCGTAGGCCGCCACCTCGGACGGGACCTGGGGCCGTGGACCGACGACGCTCATGTCGCCTACCAGCACGTTGAAGAACTGCGGGAGCTCGTCGAGGCTGGTGCGTCGGAGCAGGCGGCCGACCCGGGTTACGCGCGGGTCGTCCTTGAGCTTGAAGAGCAGCGCGTCCTTGCCGTTGCTCCCCAGGAGCTCCGCCTTGAGCCGCTCGGCGTCGCGGCACATCGAGCGGAACTTGTAGAGGACGAAGTGCCGGCCGTCCTTGCCGACGCGCTCCTGTCCGAAGAGGATCGGGCCGGGCGAGTCGAGCTTGATCGCGATGGCGATGAGCAGCATCGGGAGCGCGAAGATCGCCACGACGACGGCGGCGATGGCAATATCCATTGCCCGCTTGACCGCGTAGTCCCAGCCGCTGATGCGCGCGTCCTTCAACTCGATCAGGGCCAGACCCGCGACCTCGTTGATCCGCACCTGATCGAGCGCCATCTCGAACAAGTCCGGCACCAGACTGAAGTCGACATCCTGCTGACGGCACTGCTCGATCAGGCTGAGTACCTCCCGGTGGGCCGTGGGCGGCAGCGCGATGATGACCTCGTCAACGTGGTGCGCCTCGACGACCGATCGGACGGCGCTGAGATCGCCGAGGTATTGCGGGCGCTCGACGCGCCGCTCGGTGGCGATGCCCCAGTTCTCGTCGGTCGGACAGCGATCGACAAAGCCGACCACGCGGTAGCCTAGCTGCGGCTGGTTGAAGATGTACTGCATGATGCGCTGCCCGGCCGGGCCGGCGCCCACCACGAGCACGCGGTCGACGCCGAGGCCGCGGCGCCAGAATACCTGGCGCGCGGACTGGGCGAGGTAGCGCTTGCCGGCGAGGAGGACGATCATGAACACCCAGGCGAGGATGAAGATCAGACGCGACGGGTAGAAGCGGTCCAGGAAGCTATAGAGAATGACCAGGGCCATGGCGACGGTCGACCCGTTGGCGACGATCGACGCCTCGTCGAGGAAGCTCGTCCAGCGTGGAAGTCGGTAGAGCCCGCGCAGCTCGAAAATGACCAGCGTGGCGACGATGAGGAGCGCCACCTTGCCGTCGAAGAAGCTGAACGGTTGGGCCGATCCGGGAGGCACTTCGCCGCCGAGTTCGAGGCGATAGCGCAGCCAGTAGGCCGCCGCGAACGAGGCGAAGACGAGGACGCCGTCGGTGCCCAGGTGGGCCGAGCGCCACAGCCAGCCGTTGCCGGTGCGAGTGGTGAGACGACGCCGGGTGACGTCGCTCGCCGCGAGCAGTGCCGCCGCTTGTCTCCCCATGGGCTCGTTGGGCGCTGCCATCCGTGATGAGCCCCCTCACGACGGTCCCCCAGCAGCGCGGCCCGGAAAAGTATAGCAGACGGTGTTCGGACACTTTCCAGGGCTGCCGGGATCGATGAGCCCGAGCGTGCCAACCGGCCAGGACGTTCGGAGGTGATCCGGCCGATCGGCGTTTGCTAAGATCGGAGGAGGGCACCACCCGTGATCCGAGGATGGCGCATGGAGCGACTCTGGACGCCATGGCGGATGCGGTACGTCGGCGGTGGCACCCGTGAACCCGGCTGCATCTTCTGCGCGAAACCCGCGGCTGACGATGACGTCGGGAACCTGATCCTCTACCGCGACGCCGCTGCGTACGTCATCATGAACCTGTACCCCTACAACACCGGCCACGTCATGGCCGTGCCGTACCGCCATGCCTCGCGGCTGGACGAGCTGGATCCGCCGACGCTGGCGAGTCTGTTCGGGCTGCTGCCGTGGATCACCGCCGCGCAGCGGCGCGTCCTTCGCTGCGCCGGGTTCAACATCGGCCTCAATATCGGCAGCGTCGCCGGGGCCGGCGTAGCCGAGCACCTGCACGTGCACGTGGTGCCCCGCTGGGAGGGCGACGCGAATTTCATGCCAATCCTCGCCAACACGATGGTTCTCCCGGAGTTGATCCCGGTGACCTATGCCAAACTGCGGGCTGAGCTGGAGCTTTCCGGCCTCGGTCAGCCCAATGCCGCCGCCGTCGTTCCCCAGGCCGGGGCGGTCGTGCTGGTCCGGGGCGAGGGAAAGGTCGCGCTCCGCCGCTCGGCCGACGGCGCGATCGTCCTGCCCAAGGGGCACATCGAACCCGGCGAGGCCGCCTACGAGACGGCGCTGCGCGAGGTAGCGGAGGAGACGGGGCTGCTCGGAGAGGTCGCCGGCTGGGCCGGGACCGACCAGTTCAGCCGTGGAGGAGCGGAGCGACGGGTGGCCTACCTCACCGTCGTGGCTGAGCCGGGGCCGGAGTTCCCCGCCCACCTGGGCCACGACACACTGCTGGTGCCGCTCGCGGACGCCGAGCACGCGCTCAGCCATCCCTCGTCGCGCGCGGTGCTGCGGGCCGCGCTCGCCCACCCGGACGACGGGGGAGGGGCCCGGCGATGAGAACCCGGCGGCTGGCGGTGGCGCTCTGCGGCATCGCGATCACGCTCCTGATCGGGCTGCCCGTTGCCGGCCTGCCGGCGGCGCACGCGGCGCCGGAGCAGGTGTACCTGGCGCTCGGTGACTCGATCGCGGCCGGACTGGTCACCAGCCTGCCGAGCGTGCGGGGCTACCCCTGGATCGTGCGTGACCTGATCCAGAAGTCCAACACCGCGGCCGGCTCGCCGGCCACGGTGACGCTCGACAACCTCGCGGTGCCGGGCGAGACCACGACCTCCTTCCTCAATGGCAGTCAGCTCAAGCAGGCACAGAGCGACATCGCCTCCATCAAGGCACAGGGCGGGGTGCTGCGCGCGGTGACCCTGACGCTCGGCGGGAACGACCTCCTCAACCTCCGGGGCGCCTCGCAGTCCGCCAAGCAAGCCGGGCTCACCCAGTTCAAGACGAACTACCCGGCGGCGCTCGGCGCCATCAAGTCGGCCCTCGGCGACCTGAAGCCGGACATCGTGGTGACGACCTACTACGACCTCAGCGAGGGAGACCCGAACCAGCAGGGCTCGGATGCCTGGTGGGTGGCGCAGTTCAACCAGGTGATCCGCCAGACCGCGGCGGCGGACGGCGCGAAGGTCGTGGACCTCGAGACGGCTTTCCGCGGGCATATCTCCCAGTGGACCTGGTACCCGGCCGACGTCCACCCGAACAACGCCGGCCAGGCGGAGATTGCCAAGCTCGTCTGGCAGGCGCTCGGGTACGACCAGCGGCCGCCCGCGGTGACGATCGAGCGGCCGAGCCCCGGGAAACAGGACCGCCGGGTGCTGACAGTGCGCGTCAAGGCCAGCGATGATATCGGCGTCACGAGCGTGCAGCTGCTCGTCGACGGCACGGCCGACGGCGATCTGCTGTACATTCCGTCCCAGGGCGCGTACATCGGCGTCTGGGATGGCCGCTCGGCGACCTCGACGACGGCGACGCTGTCGGTGCGGGCGAGCGATCTGGCCGGACACCAGACCACGGCTACCGTCTCGGTGACTCTGCCGGCGAAATAAGGGAAGGACTGGGGAGTCGGGAATGACGGCTCGGAGCGGCGCGATCGCGGTTGATGACACCGGGTTCGACCTGCAGGGCCGGCTCGGCGTCTTCACGCTGTCCGACCTCTTCCAGATGCTGACATTCACCCAGAAGACGGGCGTGCTCGAGCTGATCCAGGGCTGGAACACGCGCACCATCAGCTTCGAGAACGGGCATATCAGCTACGTCGCTGCCGGCAGCCGGCTGCCGAACCGTACGGACCTGCTCCTGCGCATGGGCAAGCTGCGCCGGGATCACCTGGAGGCGCTGCACCGGCAGGGGATCCGCAGCGAGGACGTGGTGCTCCGGCAGCTGCGGGAACACCAGGTCATCTCGGACGAGGACCTCAAGGCCTGCCAGGACCAGCTGCTGGAGATCTCGATCTTCACCCTGTTCCTCTGGCGGAACTGCTACTTTACCTTCAGGGCGGGCGTCACCGAGCGCGAGGGCGGCGTCCCGGTCTCGATCGACAGCATGCAGCTGATCATCGAGGGGACGCGGCGTGTCGACGAGTGGATCGAGGTTAGCCCGGTGGTCCCGTCGATCTACATGATCTTCCGGAGACGGGCACATCCGGAGGGGGCGACGCCTCCCGCTGAGCTCGACACGGTCTACCGCCTGGTCGACGCCCACCGCGACGTGGTGACCATCGCGCGCGCGGCCGGGCTGACCCAGTTCGAGTGCGCCCGCGTGCTCTACCGGCTGGCCGGCGCGGGCTTCATCGAGGCGATCCCCCCCAACAAGGCCAAGGTCATCGAGCTCTTCAACCTGGCGGTCGAGTCGATCTACCTCAAACTCGTGCTGTTCGACCATGCGCGCGTGGCGCTCGAGTTCGAGAACCAGCTGAACCGCTTCGCCCTCGAGAACCGGCTGAAGGTCCGTATGGCCGCCGGCAAGATCCTGATGAGCGACCAGACGACGCGCATCACGCCGACCGAGCTGGTCGACCTCTACAAGCTCTTCATCGCCATCCAGAACAACAAGTTCGCCAAGATGTTCGAGCCGGTCGTGGCGCAGGGCCTGATGGAGGGCCTCTACCTGCACACCGACGCCGAGTTCCAGCAGATGATGCGCATGTACGAGTTCATCGAGATCGAGGGCCTCATTCTCCAGGAGATGATGGGCCGCCGCGAGCAGGAACGTGTCGCCGCAACCGCGAGGACGCCGTAGCGGCACCCCGATGGCACCAGGCACGCCAAGCCGCCACATCGGGAAGTCGACGCGTTCCCGTGGCACCCTTCCCGAGCAGGCGCGGCCCGTCCGCCTCAGCTGGCCCGCGAGACCTTTCCGTTGCCGAGGATGTGTTGGGTGATCGCCGGATCGCCGAGGTACTGGACCGAGCCGTTGCCGGTGATCGTGACGTCGAGCGTGCGAGCCGCGTTGACCACGGTGCTGCCGGACCCCGCGATCGTGATCTGGGCGGTCTGGCTGGCGAGCTCGGGTGCGCGGTAGCTCCCGTTCCCGGTGATCCGAAGCCGCTGGCTGTCGGCAGTCCCGGCGGCGGTGACTGCGCCGTTGCCGGTGACGTCGACGTTCAGCGCGGTGAGCGCCAGTCCGCTGAGCGTGGCGTTGCCCGAGCCGCCGATCTTCACCGCGAGCGAGCCGCCCCGGAGCCCCGAGGTCGTGATCGTGCCGCTGCCGCCCAGATCGACCTCGCTCAGGTTGATCACCGTCAGGTGGAAGTCGATCGGCTTGGTCGGCTGGACCCAGTTGAGGCCGTGGAGGTCGTAGCCGATCGACAGCTGGCCGCCGCTGACGGCCGTCGTGATGTGCGGGAGCACGTTGTCCTCGGCGTCGATCGTGAGCGCCTCCTGGCTGCCCTGGGTGATGATCAGGTTCCCGATGCCGCCCAGGCTCACGCGATCGAACCCACTCACCTGGCGCGACTCAGACACGACGTGTCCCGAGCCGCGCGCGAGCGAGGCCTGGCACGCGGTCATCGTAGCGACCGCCGCGATTCCCAGCCCGACGACGACCAACCGCCGCAACCCGCGCATACGCCCTCCCTTGCGCCGGACTCCGCAACTCCGGCACGCCGACAACGGTAACGAACCGGGCGTGTCAGGGCCGTTGCGAACGATGGCGGCGTTGCGACAGCCGCGAAACCGACGGGGGTCAGACGCGGCCGGGGTAGGACGCGAGACCGCGGCCCAACACGGCGATGGCCCGCGTCAGCGTCGGCACGTCGTGGACGCAGGCGATGCGGATCTCATCGTGGCCCCGGCCCGGCGTCAGGTAGAAGTCGCTCATGGGGGTGAACATCACCGTCTCGCCGTCGGCACTGAACTCCCGCAGCAGCCAGGCCGCGAAGCGCTCCGCGTCGTCAACCGGCAGCCGCGCCGCGACGTAGAACGCGCCGCCGGGGCGGTGACCCACGACGCCCGGGATGGCGGCAAGGGCGTCGACGACCGCGCCCGTCCGCGCGCGATACTCGGCGACGACGCCGTCGACGTACGGCCGCGGCGCGTGGAGGGCTCCCAGGATCGCCAGCTGGTCGACGACCGGGACCGCCAGGCGCAGTTCGGCAAGCTCGAGGGCGGCGTCCATCACGCGCGCGTTGCGGCTGGCGAGGCTGCCGATGCGCAGCCCGCACACGTTGAAGCGCTTCGAGACGCTGTCGACGACGACGACGTGGTCCTCGAGCCCGGGGATCGCCAGCGCGCTGGTCGCGGGCGGCCCGTCGAAGACGAGCTCCCGGTAGGTCTCGTCGGAGATCAGGAAGAGTCCCGCGTCGCGGGCGACCTCGCCGATGGCCACCAGGTCGCGGCGCGCGTAGACGGTACCCGTCGGGTTGTTCGGACTGCAGAAGAGGACGGCCCGGGTGGCGGGGGTCAGCCGGGCACGCAGGTCGTCGGCGGACGGCGGCGTGAACCCGGGGCCGAGCGGGACCGGGACGAGGCGCAGGCCGGCGATGGCGGCGACGCCCTGGTACGGGGCGTAGAAGGGCTCCGGGACGACGACCTCGTCGCCGACGTCGCAGGTCGCCAGGAGGGCCAGCGACAGCGCCTCGCTGGCGCCCGCCGTGACCAGGACCTCGGACGGCTCCAGCTCCAGGCCGTGGTGGCGATAGTAGGCCAGCCAGCCGTCGACCACTTCGGGCAGGCCGCGCGACGGCGCGTAGACGAGCCGCGTTGCCGCGGCATCGGCGAGGGCGTCGCCGACGCTCGGCGGCGGGGCGAGATCGGGCTGACCGATGTTGAGGTGGATGACGTGGACACCGCGACGGCGCGCGTCCTCGGCCAACGCGGCGAGGCGCCGGATAGGCGAACTCGGCAGCGTGCGCCCGCGCCGCGAGGCGTTCAGCCCGGTCCGGCTGGTAGTCATCGCCCGGTCCTCCCCGCCCGACAGCGGCCCGTCACCGGCCTCGATCGTAGCACAGCGGGGCATCGCGGACGGCGCCGACCGACTTCGTGATCTGTTGCACGATTGCTACACCGGGGTGGAATCCGGCGATACGGCTGAGATGGGCGCCGCTCTATTCTGCGGGCGGAGACGAGTGGTGTTCGGTGGTGGTTCGGTTCAAAAGGAGGTCGTTCGATGGGTGCCGCCGGTTACATCATCGCCCTGATCCTGGCCGTGGTCCTGGCCGGTGGGGCGAGCTACCTGGCCGACCAGAAGTTTCCGGTCGGTCGCAGTATCTACCTGTTCATCCTCGCGTTTATCGGGCTGTTCGCTGGCTCGCGGCTGTTCGGTGAGTTCGGGACCAGTCACTACCTGAGCTTCAGCGGCCCAGCTACCGACGGGTTCTACTGGATTACCGGCCTGATCGGGGGGATTCTCCTGGTCGGCGCCGCGACGCTGACGATGCGGCACCAGGCGGCCGGCATGCCGACCGACATGGAGTCCATCGGCATCCGCGATCCCAAGATCGCGCACCTGCTCTTCGCCGACGCGCGCAGTGCCCCCATCTGGTTTGGCATTCGCCTGTACATCGGCTACGAGTGGCTCTCCGCCGGCTACGACAAGATCACCGGCGTCGAGAAGGGCTTCATGAGCGGCGGAACGGGACTGGCCGGCTACTGGAAGAGCGTAACCGCTATCCCGACGACCGGTCGCCCGTCGATCACCTACGGCTGGTGGCGGGATGTGCTGACCTACATGTACAACCACCACTGGTACACCTGGTTCGCCCCGCTGATCAGCATCGGTGAGTTCCTGGTTGGCCTCGGCCTGATCGTGGGCTGCCTGGTAGGCTTCGCCGCCTTCTTCGGCGCCGTCATGAACTTCAGCTACATGCTGGCGGGCAGTGCCTCGACCAACCCGGTGCTGTTCGCCCTGGCCGTGGCGCTGATCCTCGGCTGGAAGGTCGCGGGCTACTGGGGCTTCGACCGCGTGCTGCTGCCGGTGCTGGGTGCTCCCTGGAGCCCGGGCAAGGCGTTCAGCCGCGAGGCTCCGGCCGTCCGGACCGGTACGCCGTCCCGCGCCTAACTCGCTCATCACCTCCCCCTCTCCAAGCGGCCCCGACCACCCGGTCGGGGCCGTTCTCGGTCCCCGGTGCCCGCGCGGCTTGCCGCCCGACGCCGGCTCGGGTATCGTCGCGGCCAGGTCTCTCCAGTGCCGGTCGACCGCCCACCAGCGAAGGGACAGCGCCGATGGCCAATACCGTGGACCGCGTTGACACCGGACGCGTGTCGCGCATGCGCCGACGCACCGTCAAGCCAGGGCGATGTCAAAGTCCGCCGGGGGCTAAGCCGATCAAGGCGAGCGCATGGGTGACGGCGGCGCCGTAGTGTCGCACGGCATCAGCCATCTGCGTCCAGCCCGCGGCGCGCATCAGGTTGAGGAGCGCGTTGCGCAGCGCGGCCAGGGCCTGCGGGGTGCTGCCGCGGTAGGCTTGGCCGGCATCCTCACCCAGCGTGACGTCCCGCACGTAGTGCACCTTGTTCTCAATCGCCCAATGGCCACGCCAGAGCCGCTCGAGCACGGCCGCGCCCGCGACCTCCGGCGGCAGGCTAGTGACGGCGTAGGTCACCTCCTCCTGGATCTCGCCCGTCGCCACGATCACCCGGCGGCAGGTGCGTCGGCACACCTGCTCCGCGTCCGGCCAGCGCAGCCAGGCGCGCAAGGTCGTGCAGGTCTCCAGCGTGCGCGTCTCCAGGCGACCGTGCCCTTTCTCGAGCGTGCGATGGCGCGCGTACTCGACCGCCTGCTCGTGCGGCAGCCAGTGGGGATCGGCGAACTGGGTGACCATGGCCTGGTGCATCTCCGGCTGATTGGCCTTGACCACCATCAGGTAGTGTCCGCCCTGAGCACGGATCTGCCGGGCGAGAGCGCGTTGGGTGAGCAACGCGTCGGTGGTGA
>DASSZN010000355.1:0-5276 GCA_035702805.1 Thermomicrobiaceae bacterium
CGGCGGACCGGCCCGTGGCGGGCATGCCAGGCAAGGAGCGTCCGAGAGTGTCAGAGGAGAGCAGCCAGTCGCGGCGGGCACGCCGGGCGGCGGCCGCTGCTGCGGCGGCCACCGTCGACGACGGGGAGGCGACGGCGCGCCCCGCCCGCCGGGCGAAGAAGCCGATCAACCAGCGCCGCCGCCGGCTGGCCCTCGCGCTGGGGAGCGGCGCCGCGGTCCTCTTCGCGATCGTCGTCGGCGTCGTCGCGCTCACGCGCGCGGACAACCCGAACTACCAGCAGCAGATCACGATGCCGAGCATGGCCGGCGTCGAGCCCTACCTGGTGAACATCTGGGCCAAACCGCACCCGCCGCAGGTCGGCACGGTCACCCTCGACATCCAGGTCACGACCAACGTCGGCAGCCCCGAGCCGCTCAACAGCGTCTCGCTCGCGCTGACCCGGCCCGACGGCTCCTCGGCCGGCACCGTGACGGGCAAGCCCCTCCCCGCCGGCAGCGGCCCGTCCAACGCCTACACCGCCACGGTCGACTTCGACCGTCCCGGCACCTGGAAGCTCGCGGTCACCACCAACGTGGGACCGATCCGGACGTCCGACTTCCAGATCACCGTGCGGCAGTAGCCCGCGACCGGGCGAGGCGCCCACAACGGTGCGGGGCCGCCCCGATCGAGGCGGCCCCTGTGGGCTGGGATCGTGCCGAACGGATGGCTTCGGGCTACGCCGGCTGGAACTTCGGCAGGGTCACCGCCTCGGTCACATCCTCGTAGACCACCTCGACCGGCATGCCGACCTTGACGTGCTCGGGGTCGGCCTCGACGCCGATCAGGTTCGACATCATCCGCACGCCCTCGTCCAGCTCGATCATCGCCACCACGTAGGGCGCCTCGTTGCCGAAGGCCGGGTTCGGGTGCCGGTGCACGATGGTGAAGGCGAACAGCTTCCCCTTGCCCGACACCGGCTGCCAGGCCAGGTCGGAGGAGAAGCAGTTCGGGCAGAGCCCGCGCGGGTAGAAGATGTTCTGGCCGCAGGCGTTGCAGTGCTGGATCTGCATCGCGTGCGCCTTGACGCTCTCCCAGTAGGGCGCGGTGACCCCGTCGGGGGTCGGCAGCGGCTTGCGCGGCGTGCTCACGTTAGGCCCTCCCCAGAATCGCGGTACCGGCGGACGAGAGGACGCCGCCCGTGCCGTGTACCACCGCCAGCTCGCAGTTGGGCACCTGCCGGATGCCCTGGTCCTGGTAGTCGTGGCGGAGCTGCCGGACCCCCTCGATGATGGCGAACATGCCGTACATCCCGGGGTGGTTGTAGGAGAGCCCGCCGCCGTTGGTGTTCATCGGGAACGGCCCGCCCGGCGCCGTCCGCTGCCCGCTGACGAAGGCGCCGCCCTCGCCCTTCTTGCAGAAGCCCAGCTCCTCCAGCGTCAGCAGCACGGTGTAGGTGAAGGAGTCGTAGATCATCGCCAGGTCGAGGTCCTCGTGCTTGACCCCGGCCATCTCGAACGCCCGCTTGCCCGAGTGGCGCGCGGCGAAGGAGGTCAGGCTCGGCATCTGGGAGATCATCGCGTGGTCGTGCCCCTCGCCGACCCCCAGGATCGCCACCGGCGTCTGCTTCAGGTCGCGCGCCCGCTCCATCGAGGTCACCACGCAGGCGCCGCCCGCGTCGGTCACCAGGCAGCAGTCGAGCAGGTTGAACGGCCAGGAGATCAGCCGCGAGTTGAGCACGTCGTCGATCGTGATCGGCTCGCGCATGACCGCCTTGGGGTTGAGCATGGCCCACTTGCGGGTGGCGACCGCGATCTCGGCCAGCTGCTCCTTGGTCGTGCCGTACTCCGCCATGTGGCGCGAGCAGGCCATGGCGTAGGCGCCGACCGGCGTCGGCAGCCCGAACGGGTCCTCGAACTGGCCGCGCAGCGAGTCCGGCGACGACGCGCGCGGCGGGGCGCCCACCCGCGAGCGGCCGCTCTCGCCGTGGGTGATCAGGCAGACGCTGGCCCGCCCGGTCGCGATGGCGCTGGCGGCGTGCGCCAGGTGGATGACGAACGACGAGCCGCCGACGGAGGTGCCGTCGGTGAAGCTCGGCTCGATGCCCAGGTACTCACCGAGCTCGAGCGTGCTCACCCCGGCGGTCAGCAGGCCGTCGACGTCCTTCTTGCTCAGGCCCGCCTCGTCGAGCGCGTTCCGCGCCGCCTCGGCGTGCAGCATGATGGCCGGCTTGTCGGGCACGCGCCCGATCTGGTCCGACTCCGCCACCCCGACGATGGCGGTCTTGCCCGAGATGCTCTCCACGGCTCCGACCTTTCACGTCCACGTCCGCGTCCACGTCCGCGTTCCCGCGGGCGTCCCGGCTACCAGCTGAGCTCCATGTGCGGCTCGATCTTGCTGCCCCAGTAGCGCAGGCCCGGGCCGACCTCGACCCACTGCCCCTCCGGGATCTCGCCCGCCTTGCCGGCGATGCCCGGGTTGTTGGCCTGCCCCTCGAACTCCGGCCCGAACGCCTTCGGCACCAGCTCGGCCAGCTCCTCCACCGTCCAGCGGTGGTCGGTCCGGATGGTGCGCACCACCTTGGGCTGCGAGACGACCATGATGTTGTAGCCGAACGAGCCGAACAGGTGGCCGGTGACGTCCTTCGCGGCGTCGCTCGCCAGGTAGGCCACCAGCGGCGACACGTTGTCCGGGTCCCGCTCCGTCCCGATCGCCAGCTCGCTCGGCAGCTTGCCCGACTCGGCCGCCACCTGCTCCCGCACGCGCGGGATCGAGTCGATCATGCGCGTCCAGCCGCTCGGCATGATGGCGTTGGCGGTCACGTTGTAGCGCGCCAGGGAGTTGGCGCAGGTCAGGGTCAGGCCGATGATGCCGGCCTTGGCCGCGGCGTAGTTCGGCTGCCCCGGCGCGCCCAGCGCCGAGTTGGAGGACATGTTGATGATCCGGCCGCCCTCGCGCCGGTCGTGGAAGTAGGTCGACGCCCAGCGCGTGGTGTTGAACGTCCCCTTGAGGTGCACGGCGATGACCGCCGCCCACTCCTCGGGGGCCATGTTGAAGATCATCCGGTCGCGCAGGATGCCGGCCACGTTGACCAGGATGTCGAAGCGGCCGAAGGTGTCGATCGCCTGCTGGATCATCCCCTCGGCGGCGTGGTAGTCGGTGACCGAGTCGGTGTTGGCGACGGCGGACCCGCCCGCCGCCGTGATCTCGTCGACGACGGTCGCGGCCGGCCCGACGTCGCGCCCCTCGCCGTCGAGCGAGGCGCCCAGGTCGTTGACCACGACCGCGGCCCCCTCGGCGGCCAGCAGCTTGGCGATCCCGCGGCCGATGCCGCGGCCGGCCCCCGTGACCAGTGCGACTTTGCCGTCCAGCATTGCCATGTCGTTCCCTCTCCCTGAGATCCCAGCGCCGTCAGGTCTCGTCGGCCCCGCCGGCACGCTCAGCGCGCGGCCGGCGCGCCCCGCTCGATCAGGTAGAAGAAGAGGTCGAGGTTGCCCGGCGACTGGCCGAAGGCGGTCAGCATGGCCGCCGCCTCGCTGCGGTGCTGCGTGCCGTGGTTGGCCACGTGCAGCAGCAGCCCGCCGACCGTGAGGTCGACCAGGGCGCCGCTCGCCGTCGTCAGCGACACGACCCGGTCCAGGTCCCCCGCCGTCACCCGGCCGGCGAGGTCGGCCGCCTCGGCCTCCGCCGCCTCCCAGGCCGCCCGCAGCGCGGCGACGTCCGGGAAGTCGACCTGCTGCAGCGCCCGCCCGCGCGCCCGGCCCTCGTCCGGCGCCATGCTCCCGCTCAGCATCGACACCCAGCCGACCTGCGTGCCGACCAGGTGCCGCAGCGTGTCGTGGACCGAGCCGCGCCCGGCGTCCTGGATCCCCTCGGTCGCGGTGAACTGCGCCGGGGTCAGCCGGGCGGCCGCGTCGAAGACGCGCGCGCTGGCCCAGCGGCCGTAGGCGAACAGCTCGCGGATCACCTCGGGATCCATCGCGCGGGGGCTCCTCTCCCGTACCGTGTGGCGCGACGCACCGCGCCGCCCGGTAGAACCGGCGGCGCTAGCCGCGCGTGAACGGGACCTCCTGCTTGGCCTGGTAGTAGGCCGCGCGCTCCCAGTAGTCGATGCCGTCCGCGTGCTGCCGCCAGCTCGCGGGGTCCGACTGCAGCAGCGCCGTGCCCCGGCGCGGCCGGTCGGAGCCCGGGATCTCGACCGGCTTCGGCGTGACCAGGTCCGGCCCGACCGTCCGCGGCACGATCTCGGCCAGCTCCTCGGGCGTCCAGCGCCGGTCGGCCCGCAGCACCGCGGCCGGCTCCCAGTGGGAGTAGACCTGGACGGTGTAGCCGCGCACGCCGAAGAAGTGGCCGTTGATGTTTGCCGCGTCGTCGCTGGCGAGGTAGGCCACCATCGGGGCCACGTTGATCGGGTCCCCCTCGGTCCCCTCGGCCAGCTCGCTCGGCAGCTTGCCGGCGTGCTGCTGGGCGAACGCCTGGCCGCGCGGCGTGGAGTCGGTCATGCGCGTCGTGGCGCCGGGCAGGATGGCGTTGGCGGTGACGCCGTAGCGGTTCATGCTGTTGGCCAGCGTGGCCGTCAGGCCGAGGATGCCGTACTTGGCGGCGGCGTAGTTCGGCTGCCCCGGGCTGCCCCAGGCCGAGCCGCTCGAGAAGTTGATGATCCGCCCGCCCTCGCGCCGGTCGTGGAACAGCTCCGAGGCGTGGCGGCAGGTGTTGAAGGTGCCGGTCAGGTGGACCGCGATGACCGCGTCCCACTCCTCCTCGGACATGTTGAAGATCATCCGGTCGCGCAGGATGCCGGCCACGTTGACCAGGATGTCGAGCTTGCCGAAGCTGTCGAGCGCCTGCTGGATCATCCGGCCGGCGCCGTCGTAGTCGGACACCGAGTCGGTGTTGGCGACGGCCCTGCCGCCGGCCGCCTCGATCTCGTTGACGACCTGCTGGGCGACGGAGATGTCCTGGCCCTCGCCGCCGAGCGCGGCGCCCAGGTCGTTGACCACCACCGCGGCCCCCTCCGCCGCCATGAAGGCGGCGACGCCCTTGCCGATGCCGCGGCCGGCGCCGGTCACCACCGCGACCTTGCCGTCGAGCTTGCCCATGGTCCCTCCCATCACGGTACCCAGCCGCCCTATCGCACGAGATGCCGGAACCAGACCGTCCGTTCCTCGCGATCCCAGATCGCGAACTGCCCCGCGGCGAGCGCCCCCGGGTTGATCAGGTAGCGCCGCCCCCAGTGGAGTCGCAGGACCTCGCGCCCAAGGTCGATCGGCCCGCGCTCGTCACGCGCCGAGCGGAAGTG
>DASSZN010000110.1:0-44225 GCA_035702805.1 Thermomicrobiaceae bacterium
ATCAGTCTGGTGGAGGTGCGGGTATGGGGCGCGTGATCGCGCTACTGCTCATCGTGCTCGTCGTCCCCGTTGTCGCGTACACAGTGGCGGGTGGGATTCTCGGGGATTACGAGTCGGAGTGGCAGGCCGCTCTCGCCAAGGAGTACCCGTACAGCTCTGCCTCGGCTCGACAGGCGCTGACACTCACCAAAGTCTGCAGCGATCCCAAGATCCGCAGTGAGCAGATCTGTACGGACCAGTATTGGGTCGGCCAAATGCGAATGGCGTCTGTCCTGACCGCAGGTCTTGGGTTGCTGCTGTGCGGGTCCATCGCGCTGGCCGGGCGCGCGGGGCGCAACGATCGCGAGATGCTCCTGAAGCTGTTCCGGCCCGGCCTCCACTTCACGATGTTAGGTCTCATTGCCATCGTCGTGCTGCAAGTAGCGTTGGTTGTGGCCACGCTCTGGTTCGGCGAGTCGACCGCCACCGGTTACGTGCATCCTTGGCTGATCGTCGGCGTCGGCATGACCGGTGCAGTCGGCGTTCTCGGTCTCATCAATGGCTCTCTTTCTGTCCTGCGCCCGTCAACAACACCCCTCGTCGCCAAGACCCTTTCGCGGGCGCAGGCATCCGGTCTGTGGGCACTGGTCGAAGATGTGTCGCATGAACTGACGACTGACCCGCCGAAGACGATCCTCGTCGGCCTTGACGGGAACTTCTTCGTGACCGAGGCAGGGATCACTTGCCTCGACGGTCAAGTCGCCGGGCGGACGCTCTACCTATCGTTGCCGCTGTGTTGGGTGCTCGACGTTCGTGAACTCAAGGCCATCATCGCTCACGAACTCGCACACTTCGTTGGCGAGGACACGCAGTTCAGCCGAAGCTTCTACCCGATCTATCGATCAGCAGGTGAATCGCTCGCAGTTCTTGGTGCCAACATTGAGAAGAACCTCAGGGGTTTCGTCCTTCTGCCGGCCGCATTGATTTTGTCGTTCTTCCTCGACTCTTTCTCGGTCGCCGAGAGGGAGATCAGCAGGGACCGGGAGATGGCTGCGGATCAGGTTGCCGTGCGCACGGTTGACCGTGCGACATTCGCGGCTGCGCTTGCCAAGGTCCAGGCGACGTCTGGCGTCTGGTCGCAGGTGGAGGAGACGTTGCGCACGCAAGTGGAGCCGGGGGTTCCCGAGGTAGACATCGGCGGTGTGTATTACTCCGCCGCCGTTGCCGTGCTTTCCGACTCCTCGCGTTCACTCGGGGAGCGTGCGGGTCAGTCTATGCCACACCCAACTGACTCGCATCCGACGCTTCAAGCTCGTCTGTCCGCACTGGGTGTCGAACTCCACGATGCGGCCAGCAGAATATTGCCGCCTGACGTGCCGGCAGCCACGCTCATTCCAGCGTGGAGCGACATGATGGGTGCCCTGTCGCATGCGTGGAACGTCATCGTGCTACAGATCAAGCAAGCGCACCTGGTCGGTTCACCGGCTTCGAAGCCGAGCGCATAACCCTCGTTCTGAGAAATACGCCCCTCGTGGCGCACATCGATTTACCGGCATCCGCGGAGGGTTTCGCACGAGAGATCGCGGATCGTAGGCGCGAAGCACGGGTTCATCCCGACCATCGTCTCGAGCCCCGGCGTGCTCACGTCGTCGATCTACATCGGGCTCACCCCGGCAGCCGCCCAGGCGCTGCTGCCGTTCCACCTGGTCGTCCCCGGCGACGTCCCGACATCCCTCACGCGCGTCGACATCCGCGTCCAGGTCGCGCCGCTGCCGCGCGGCGAGACGCCGGCCCCCCACGACCCGCCGCGCTACATCGCGACGATCCTCTACCGCGCGGGGAACGGCCGTCCCGATGTCGGCCTGGAGGAGAGTCTGCTCGACCTCCGCCCACCCGCCACCGCCCCGGGCCAGCCGCCGCTCCATAGCGCGCTCGGGACCGCCGTCCCCGTGCAGGTCCTCCCCGGCACGACCGCGCGGATCGTCGTCGCGGGGCAGCCGGTGGTCCGAACCGTCTTCCAGTTCGGCACGACGGACGGGACCGTCTACTCCTGGCAGCGGGCCGGGGTCTACTTCCAGCTCACGGCGCTGTCGACCAGCGGCGTCGGCAGCGCGGACGTCGAGCGGCTCGTCGCGGCCGCGATCCAGTAGCCGGGCGACCGTCCCGGTTGCCCGACCCGGTCCTCCGGCGAGCCGGCGCCGCGTCTCCCACCGCGCTCCCCGCCTGTGAGATAATCCCCCGCATCCGTCGAACTCACTGCCGCGCGCGGTCACTGCGCGCGGAGCGGATAGTCGTTCCTTGGTGCGATTGGAGACCCTCGTGCTGCTCGTGCGTGCGCTGCGCAACCTGGTGAGCGGGCTGCTCGTCCTCTTCCTCTTCATGACCCTCGTGGCGATCGTCATGAAGATCCGCGGCACCATGCCCTGGTCCACCCTGGGCGTCTGGTTCCTGATGGACGTCGCGGCGCTGATCGCCCGGCGCGTCCTGAACGCGGTCCTGCGGCGGGGCGGCCCGCGCCCGGCGCCCAGGGTCTCGTAGCTCGCCGCTGAGCTGCCAGACCGCCGCGCACCCCGGGATCGTCGCTGCCCGCGCGACTCGCGCGTTGCGGGTGCTTCCGTGCGACCGGCCTTCGGGCCGGAGTGGACGACGGGGCCCTGCGCGGCTCAGACTGCCCCGTCGCGTGCCCGGCGCTGCAGCTCGTAGAGGCGGGTGAGGGCCTCAAGCGGGGAGAGGGACTCGACGTCGAGCCCCTTGAGCTCCTCGACGACCGGGTCCGGCGCGCCGAAGAAGGTGAGCTGCATCGGCTCCTCGACGCGTGGCCCCGCGCTCATCGCGCCGCGGCGACGGCCGCGCTCCGCCTCCCCCTTCGGCCCCGCCTCCAGCTCGGCCAGGATCTCGTCCGCCCGCCGCACCACCGGCCGGGGCATCCCCGCCAGCTGCGCCACGTAGATCCCGTAGCTCCGGTCGGCGCCCCCCGGCACCACCCGGTGCAGGAAGACGACCGCCTCCCCCTCCTCGAGCACGTCGACCCGGAAGTTCCGCACGCGCGGCAGCACCTTCTCCAGCTCCGTCAGCTCGTGGTAGTGCGTCGCGAAGAGGGTCTTGCAGCCCAGCCGGCTGCTGTTGTGCAGGTGCTCCACCACCGCCCGCGCGATCGCCAACCCGTCGTAGGTGCTGGTGCCCCGGCCGATCTCGTCCAGCACCACCAGCGAGCGCGGCGTCGCGTGGTGCAGGATCGTCGCCGTCTCGACCATCTCCACCATGAAGGTCGACTGGCCCGAGGCGATGTCGTCCTGCGCGCCGAGCCGGGTGAAGATGCGGTCGACCAGGCCGACCCGCGCGCGCTCGGCCGGCACGAAGGAGCCGATCTGCGCCATCAGCACGATCAGCGCCGCCTGGCGCAGGTAGGTCGACTTGCCGGCCATGTTCGGCCCGGTCAGGATCGCGACCTGCTGCTCCTCGGTGTCGAGCCGGGTGTCGTTGGGCACGAAGGCGCCGGTCTCGAGTGTCACCTCCACCACCGGGTGCCGCCCGCCCACGATCTCGAGCGCCGTCCCCTCGTCCACCTCCGGCCGCGCGTAGTCCCGGCGCACCGCGACCTCGGCCAGCGAGGCGAAGACGTCCAGCCGCGCCAGCGCCCCGGCCGCCTGGCGGACCGACTCGGCGGCGGCCGCCACCTGAGCCAGCAGCCCGCGGTAGACCTGCGTCTCCAGGTCCTCGATGCGCTCCTCGGCGTTGAGGACGCGGCTCTCGTACTCCTTGAGCTCCGGCGTCACGTAGCGCTCGGCGCCGACCAGCGTCTGCTTGCGCTGGTAGTGCTCGGGGATCCCCCCGGCGTTGGCGTTGCTGATCTCGAGGTAGTAGCCGAAGACCTTGTTGTAGCCGACCTTGAGCGAGCGGATGCCGGTGCGGTCCCGCTCCAGCTGCTCCAGGCCCGCGATCCACTCGCGCGCCTCGCGGGACGACCCGCGCAGCCCGTCCAGCTCCGGGCTGAAGCCGGGCCGGATCGCCGGGCCGCCGCCGAGCACCGCCGGCGGCTCGTCGACCAGCGCGCCCCGGATCAGCCGCGCCGTCTCGCCGCAGTCCGGGATCCGGCCGAGCCCCGCCGGCCGCTCGCCCTCGCCCAGCGCGGCGGCCACCTCCGGTAGCCGGCCGAGCGACTGGCCGAGCGCCAGCAGCTCGCGCGGGCCGGCCGCGCCGGTGACGGTCCGGTTGATCAGCCGCTCGACGTCGGCCACGTGCCCCAGCGCCTCGCGCAGCCGGGCGCGGCCGAGCGCCCGCTCCACGCAGAACGCCACCGCGTCCTGCCGCTCGCGGAGCTCCGCCACCTCGAGCAGCGGCTGGCCCACCCAGCGCCGGAGCAGCCGCGCCCCCATCGGCGTCCGCGTCTGGTCGAGCACCGCGATCAGCGAGTGCTGGCGGTCGCCCCGGCTGCTCTCGGTCAGCTCCAGGTTGCGCCGCGTCTGGGCGTCGAGCGCCATGTAGCGCTCCACGCTGTAGGTGACGAGGTCGACGATCTGCTGCAGGCTGCCCAGCTGGGTCTCGGCCAGGTACCGCAGCAGCGCGCCGGCCGCCCGCACCGCGAAGGGCTTGCCGCCGCAGCCGTAGGCGTCGAGCGTCTCGACCGCGAAGTGACGCAGCAGCTCCTCGCGCGCTGTCTCCAGCCGCCAGGCGGGGCGCGGCAGCCGGCTCACGTGGGCGCCCGCCGGGACGGTCGGGACGCCTTCCGGCTCGTCCTCGTCGCCCCCGGCCGGCATCGTCACGACCTCGGCCGGCGCCAGCCGCAGCAGCTCGCGCTGGACCGCCGCCAGCGTCCGCTCGGCGTCGTCGCCGTTGATCTCGGCCGTGGCGAACTCGCCGGTGGAGAGGTCCGCCACCGCCAGCCCGGCCCGGGTCCCCTCGACCAGCACCGCCGCGATGTAGCGGTTGGCGCCCTCCTCCAGCATGCCCGGCTCGGTCACGGTGCCGGGGGTGACGACCCGGGTCACCCGGCGCTCGACCAGGTCGCGGCCGTTCGGCTCGCTCAGCTGCTCGCAGACGGCGACCTTGTGGCCGGCCGCGATCAGGCGCGCGATGTAGCCCTGCGCCGCGTGGTAGGGGATGCCGGCCATCGGGACGCGGTTCCCGCGCCCCATCTCGCGTCCGGTCAGGGTGATGTCGAGCACCGAGGCCGCCAGGCGCGCGTCGTCGTCGAACGTCTCGTAGAAGTCGCCCAGGCGGAAGAAGACGATGACGTCGGGGTACTGCCGCTTGACCGAGAGGTACTGCCGCCGGATCGGCGTCGACATCTGCCTGCCTACCCCCGCCCACGGCGCGGCCGGCCGAACCGCGGCTCAGCCCGCGTCGGCGCCGTCGCCACCACCCCACCGGGCGTGCCCGGTCACGCCCGCGCCTATCCTACCCGAGCCGGGGGACGGCGGCCGGGGCGCGCCCGGCTCAGGCGGCGAGCCCGACCAGCGCCGCGTCCAGCCCGTCGTCGAGTTGGTCGAGCAGCGCCAGCCGCGCCTCCACGTCGCGCCCGGCGAACAGCCGCTTGAGCACGACCTGCCGCAGGAAGAAGGGCAGCAGGCGGAGCTCCGCCGCGGACAGCGGCCAGGCCGCCACGTAGCCGCGCACGAACTCCCGCGCCGGCTGCGGACGCTCCTGCGGGTAGAGGCACTCCGGCCCGCTGAACTGGAACGCCGCGTAGGCCAGGTCGTAGACCCGCGACTCCCAGAACGCGGCGTCGACGTCGACCACCGCGGCGATCCGCTCGTGGTCCATGATGAGGTTCGCCGGCCGGTAGTCGCCGTGGACGACGCACGTCCCGTCCTCGAGTGCCTGGTCGTAGGCGTCGGCGTCCCAGCGCCCCAGCGCCGCGTCGAGCTCTGCCTGGACGCGCTCGTCCGTCGCCGCGGGCAGCGACAGGCGGCCCCGCAGCTCCGCCGCGAGCTCCGGCGCCCGGTCGACCCAGCGGTCGGCCGGCAGGTAGAGCGGCGAGAGCAGGTCCGGGCGCACCCGGGGCGGACGGAAGTCCCGCAGGTCGCGGTGCAGCCAGGCGAGGACTCGCGCCGCCTCCCCCACGCTCGGCCGCGCCTCACTGTCCTCGGTCGAGGCTTGCTTTCCCGGCACCCAGTCGACGATCGCGACCGTGCCGAGCGTCGTCCGGGCGAAGGCGCGGCCCGACGCGGTCGTCACCGGCCTGGGCATGAGGTCGAAGCCGGCGTCGATGGCGTGGCGGCGCAGCTGGAACTGGAGCTCCGCGGGAGGCTTGCCGCGCTGCTCCCGGAAGATGATCAGGTGCTTCGGGCCCTCCGGAGTGCGGATCTCGAAGTGCTGGTTGAAGCCCGATGGGATCTCCCGCGCCGACAGCACGGCCAGGTCGTAGTCCTCGAGCGCGGGCTGGAGCTGGGTCAGTGGCGTCTTCACGCCTTGCCGCTCCGTTCGTCGTCGAAGTCGTGGATCACCAGGCCGATCGGCACCTTCGGGTAGAAGTACGTCGACTTCTGGGGCATCCGCTCGCCCGCCCGGGCCACCGCCAGCAGCGCCGCCAGCGGCGTCGGACGCACGAACGCGGCGAGCGCCGCCTCCCCGTCGCCCACGGCTCGCGCCGCCTGCGCCACGTCCGGGGTGAACTCCACCCGCTGCTCCACCTCGGCCGGCTCGATGCCCAGCACCTGCCGCAGCACGACCGCGTCGAGCACCGTCACGTCGAGCCGGCGCGTCAGCGGCGATACCTCGGGCGGCAGCAGCGGCTCGATCGCCGCCCAGTCGCGCAGGCGCGCCTCCACCAGGGCCTCGCCACCGGCCCCCAGCAGCAGGTAGGTCGGCGGCCCGTCGGCCCGCGCCAGGCGACTCACCGCGGTTTCAAGTGTACATCGCGAGGCGAGAGAAGTGAACGGACACTGCTGGAGGTCGAAGTAGCGCTCCAGCCGCGCGACGACCTCTCCCCATGCGAGCCCGCCGAGCGCGCCGACCACCCGGTGGATCGGCAGGACCAGGATGCCCGGGTCGGCGACGTCGGCCACGTACACGAGGACGTCGTCGGCGCGCCCGGCCTGGCCGTGGCGTTGCCGCAGTTCGTCGCGGTAGGCCAGGGCCGCCGCGTAGCGGTGGTGCCCGTCGGCAATGTAGAGGGGCTGGCCCGCCGCCGCCTCGCGCAGCTCGCGGATCGCCTGCGGATCGTCCACGACCCACAGGCGGTGGACGCCGCCCTCGTCGTCCTCGCCGCTCAGGTCGGGCGGGTTGGCCACGATTTCCGCCAGCGTCCGGCCGATCCAGCCGTCGTCCTTGATCAGGAGGTACACCGCGCTCAGGTTGGCGCGGATGTCGCGCAGCAGCTCGATGCGCAGGTCGAGGTTCTGCGGCAGCACCCGCTCGTGGGGCAGGACGACGCCCGCCTCCGGCTCGCTCAGCGGCAGGGTCGCGAAGAAGCCGCAGCGGTTCCGGCGCTCGTCGCCGTAGGCGTACTCCTGCTCGTAGACGTAGACCGCGGGCCGGTGGTCGCGGACCAGCACCCCCTCGCGCAGCCACTGGCGCAGCAGGCGGCCGGCGCCGGCGAAGGACGCGTCGGCCGGCACGTCGTGCATCTCCAGCCGCACCGGGTGGTACGGGTGCCCCTCGGCGATCGCGCGGGCGTGCTCGGCCGAGGGGATGTCTTCGGGCGGACCCATCACCGCGCCCAGCCCGCCGACCCGCGCGGGGTCGTACCGGACGGCACGGAACGGCCGGATGTCGGCCACGCTGCCTCCTCGGATGCGCGAGCCGGCTCACCCGGTCCGGTGAGCCGGCGAGGTCGTCGGGAAGACGGGCGGGGAGCGCCCGCGGCTACCAGCCGGCGGCGTACGCCTCGGCGCGGGCGTCGGCGCCCCCGGTCAGCGTGCCGCGCTCGTGGTCGACCGCGATGGCGCAGACGTTGCCGGCGATCCGGGTCCAGTCGGGCCACCGCTCGACCCGGTGCCCGCGCCCGCGCAGGTCGTCCGCCACCGCCTGGGGAATGCGTCCCTCGAGCATGAGCGCGCCGGGACGGTAGGTGTGCGGCCAGAAGGACTCGGGGTAGTTGAAGGTGCCAAAGCGGGGCTGCTCGATCGCTTCCTGGGGATCCATGCCGAACTCGACCATGTTGAGGAAGACCTGGATCATCGACTGCGGCTGCATGTCGGCCCCCGGCGTGCCGAAGGGCATCAGGAGATTGCCGTCGCGGAACGCCATCGCCGGGTTGGGGGTCAGCCGCGGCCGCTTGCCGCCCGCCAGCGCCGACGCGTGCCCGGGGACGAGCCAGCTCTGCGAGCCGCGACCGGAGCAGATCAACCCCAGGCCGGGCACGCCCGGCGTGCTGCCGATCCCGTCGCTCGGCGTCGCCGAGAAGGCGTTCCCCTCCTCGTCGACCACGCAGACGTAGCTGGTGTCGGGCTGCAGCGGCACCGGCTCGGCCGTGCCCGCGAGCGCCGCAGCCGGCCCGAGCCCGGGCTCCGGCATCTCCGACCAGGCGTGGTCGGCGCGGATGCGCGCCCGCTGGCGGGAGGCGTACTCCCGGCTCAGCAGGGTCTCGAGCGGCACGTCGACGAACTTCGGGTCGCCGTAGTACGCCTCGCGGTCGGCGAAGGCCAGGTCGAGCGCCTCGGTCACCGTGTGGACGTAGTCGGCGGAGTTGTGCCCCATCGCGGCCAGGTCGTAGCCCGCCAGGACGTTGAGCGTCTGCGGGATCACCGGCCCCTGGCACCACGGTCCGCAGGCGAAGACGTCGATCCCACGGTAGTTCGTGGCGAGCGGGTCCTCGATGTCGACGTGGAAGTCGGCGAGGTCCGCCTCGGTCATGAAGCCGCCCTCGGCCGAGATGAACGCGGCGATCTCGCCGGCGATGTCGCCCCGGTAGAAGCGGTCGCGCGCCGCCTCGATGCCCGCCGCGCGCCCGCCGCCGGACGCCTCCTCGGCGGCGATCATGCGGCGGAAGGTCCGCGCCAGGTCGTGCTGGTAGAGGACGTCGCCGACCGCGGGCACCCGCCCGCCGGGCAGGAAGATCGCGGCCGTCGAGGGCCAGCCACCGGTGACGTCGGCCTCCTTGGCCAGGTTGCGGTGGAGCGACGGGTAGACGGCGAAGCCGCCCTCGCACAGCTCGATCGCCGGCTGCACCACCTCGGCGAAGGTGAGCCGCCCGTAGCGGGCCAGCGCCGTCAGCCAGCCATCCGCCGCGCCCGGGACGATCGAGCGGCCGGCCCCGACCGGGATCTCGCCCCCCGCGTGCTCGCGGTAGTGCTCGATGGTCGCCTCGCGGCCCCAGCACCCGAGCCCGCTGATCGACTTCAGCTCGCCCGACGGGCGATGGTAGACGATGGTCGGAGCCACCCCGCCGAAGCTGGTCAGGTCCGGCAGCAGCACGTTGATGCAGATGCCGGCCGCGACCCCCGCGTCGATGGCGTTGCCGCCGCGGGTCAGGATGCGCAGGGCGGCGGCCGTCGCCAGGTAGTGACCCGAGGCGGCGACATAGTGGCGCGCCTGGATCGGCGGACGGTTGGAGGTGCGACGAGCCGGGTCGCTGACCATCGGCGTGCTCCCCTCTGCCGGGCCGGGACCGGCCGGCCCCGGCTTACGTGCCCGGACGTCGCCGCCGAGGGTCACCCCGGCGAGGGCGCGGCTAGGGTCGCGGCGCCCCGAGTCCGGTCAACTGCTCGACGTTCGCCTCGGAGTCCCCCTCCGCGCCGGTCAGCACCAGCAGGACCGCGTCCGGCTCGGGCTCGGCCTCGCCGATCGCCTCCTCGGGGTTCGGCACGTAGCGGTCGTTGCCCCACGGCTCGGGCTCGCCCGGCCGGTAGGTCTCGCACAGCCAGGTGCGGCTGCTGATGGCGTTGCTGCCGAGCTTGCGCCGCGTCCGCTCGAGGTAGCGGTCGATCTCGCCGCCGGCCTGGCGCACGAACACCTCGACCACCCGCCGGCCCTCGTGCCGCCCGCGATCGAGGATGGTCCGGCCGACCTCAGCGTCTGTCTCCCGGGCCGGGGTGCCCCGGTCGGTCTTGAGGAAGTACTTCACGCGGTTCCCTCCGAGATGCGCGCTCGCGCGGGGCCGTCGGCGGTCGCCGGCAGCCCGTCGCGCCTCTCTCTAGTCTACTACGGCCCGTGCCCCCGGCCGTGACCCGCCCCGCGCGCCGCGCTGGATCTTCCCGTCCCGGCGCGGTATCGTGGGCGCTCACACCCGGCTCGCCCGCCGCACCCGAGAGGAGTGGACCCGTGACCGTCGACCTGCGCGCGCTCCAGCGACCCCTCAAGGACCGCTACCGGGCCGATCCCGCCACCGCCCGCTACACGCTGCGGGCCACCGCGGGCCAGGACGGGTCGCCGATGAACTGCGCCGTCGACCTGGGCGCGGCCACCTACCCGTCCCAGGCGCACAGCGGCGTGGGCAGCCCCGGCACCGCCCCCTGCTCCGGCGACCTGCTGCTGGGCGCGCTGGCCGCCTGCGCTCAGATCACCTGCCAGATGGTCGCCACCGCCATGCGCGTCCCGGTCGAGCGGGTCGCGGTGGTCGCCGAGGGGGATCTCGACATGCGCGGCACGCTCGGCATCGCCCGCGACGTGCCGGTCGGGTTCGACGCCATCCGGCTGACCCTGGACGTCGACGCGCCGGAGGCGACGCCCGAGCAGCTCGCGGCCCTGCGCGAGAAGACCGAGCAGTACTGCGTCATCCTCCAGACGCTGCGCCGGCCGCCCGAGGTCCGGCTCGCCTGACCGCGGCTCAGTCGAAGACGACGACGTTGCGCAGCGCGTCGCCGCGCTCCATCGAGGTGATCGCGTCGTTGATCCCCTCGAACGGGTAGCGCCGGCTGATCAGCTCGTCGAGCTTGAGCCGTCCCGTCTGGTAGAGCGAGACGAGTCGCGGCACGTCGACCTGAAGCCGGGTCGAGCCCATCACGCTGCCCAGGATCTGGTGGCCCGAGCCGACGGTCCGGTAGACCGGCAGCGCGTAGGTCGCGTCGGCGTGCGGCATGCCGGCGATGACCACCGTGCCGCCGCGTCGCACGATCGCCTGCGCCTGGGCGACCGCCGCCGTGCTCCCCACCGTCACCGCCGCGGTGTCGACGCCGCGCCCGCCGGTCAGCTCGCGCACGGCCGCCCGGACGTCCGGTATCGACGCGTTGACGCCGTGCGTCGCGCCGAAGGCGCGGGCGGCCTCCAGCTTGTGGTCGAGCAGGTCGATGGCGATGATCGGGTTGGCCCCGGCCAGCGCCGCCCCCTGCACCGCGTTGAGGCCGACGCCGCCGGTCCCGATCACCGCCACGCTGGTGCCCGGTCGCACCTGCGCCGTGTTGACGACCGCGCCGAGCCCGGTGATGACCCCGCAGGCGAGCAGCGACATCCGGTCGAGCGGCAGGTCCCGCGCGATCGGTACCAGCTGCGACTGGTCGACCACGGCGTACTCGGCGAAGGCCGCCGTGCTGATCCCCTGCTGGATCGGGTCGCCCGCCCTGGTGTGCAGGCGCGTCTCGGTCCGCAGGGCGAAGTCGCCGTCGCACAGGTACGGCTGCCCGGTCGTGCAGTAGTAGCAGTGGCCGCACTGGCGCAGCAGGGAGACGACCACGTGGTCGCCCGGCCGCACCCTGGTCACGCCGTCGCCCACCTGCTCGACCACCCCGGACGCCTCGTGGCCGGCCACGACCGGCACCGGACCTCCCCACTCCCCCCGGATGCGGTGCACGTCGCTGTGGCAGATCGCGACCGCGGCGATGCGCACCAGCACCTCGCCCCGCTGGGGCGGGTCAATGTCGATCTCCTCGATGACGAGCGGCTGGCCGTATTCGTAGCAGACCGCGGCCTTCATCGTCGCCTCCCCGCCGCGCCGGCCGAGCGGCGCGACTCCCTCGCCTGGCCCGGCTGACGCGGTTCGTCGCCGGGCGTCCCGTCCTGCTCCGTGGGGAACTGCGTCGACCGTAGCGCGGCGGCTGCCCCCTTGTCAACGCGCCGGTGACGGCGGCGGCGTGTGGCAGACTCGATGGCATGGGGGTGGCGTCGGCGTGCGGCGGCGGTCCCACGGCGCATTCGGTCCACCATCACGGGCCGCCCGGACCTCGCGCGCCGGCGCCACCAGGTTTCACACCCGAAGGGATCTCCTCGATGAGCACTGTCGACCGCAAGCTCGACCCGTTCCCCTGGTACCGCGCGATGCGCCACGACGCGCCGGTCGTCCAGGACCCCGAGTACGGCAACTGGTCGGTCTTCCGCTACGACGACGTCCTGCGCGTCCTGTCGGACTGGGAGTCCTTCTCGTCGCAGTACATGGGCGGCGCGCAGAACCCGAACAACCCGATCGGATCGAGCCTGATCGGCACCGACCCGCCGCGCCACCGCCAGCTCCGCTCGCTCGTCAACCTGGCCTTCACGCCCCGCGCCGTGGCCGCGCTCGAGCCGCGCATCGTCGAGATCGCCGACGACCTGCTGGGGAACGTCTCCGGCGCCGCCGGCTTCGACCTGGTCGGTGACCTGGCCTACCCCCTGCCGGTGACGGTGATCGCCGACCTGCTCGGCGTCGCTCACGAGCACCGTGAGACCTTCAAGCGCTGGGCCGACGCGATCGTCAGCGAGCACACCGATCCCCAGGAGCGAGCGCTCCAGGGGCAGATGATCGCCCTGCTGCGCCGGTCGATCGCCGAGCACCGCGCGGCGCCGCGCGACGACCTGATCAGCGCCCTCCTCGCCGCTCAGGTCGACGGCGAGCACCTGTCGGAGGTCGACCTGCTCGGCTTCTGCATGCTGCTGCTGGTCGCCGGGCACGAGACCACCACCAACCTGATCGGCAACGCCATCCTCTGCTTCGACGAGCAGCCCGGCCTCTGGCAGACGCTGCGCGCCGAGCGCACCCTGCTGCCCGGCGCCATCGAGGAGGCGCTGCGCTACCGCTCGCCCGTCCAGTCGATGTTCCGCGTCGCCGCGCGCGACGTCGCGCTCGACGGCCACCGGATCCCCGCCGGCCAGATGGTGACGGCCTGGATCGGCTCGGCCAACCGCGACCCGGCGCAGTTCCCCGACCCCGAGCGCTTCGACGTCCGGCGCCGGCCCAACCGGCACCTGGCCTTCGGCCACGGCATCCACTTCTGCCTGGGGGCGCCGCTGGCGCGGCTCGAGGCCCGGGTCACGCTCTCGGCGCTGCTCGACCGCTACGCGGCGCTGCGCGTCGACCGGCGCGTCCCGCTCGAGCCGATGCCGAGCCAGATCGTCTACGGCGTGCGCGCGCTGCCGGTGCTCGTCGAGCCGGCCTGACCCCGGCCCGGCGCCCCGGCATGACGCGGTCCGCCGGGGAGCGGGCTACCCTTTCATCGACCCCGGCGGCGGGTCGGCCGAGGGAGGCGGCAGGCGGTAGAGGAAGATCTGCACGCCGTTGAACGTCTCCTGGAAGAGCGGCGGCCCGCCCTTCGCCAGCCACGTCTGCAGGGCCAGGTTCGGGTCGTCGGCGCGCACCCGGTCGGGCGACTGCACCAGCCAGACGCGGTCGCCCGGCGCCTCCTTCCGCACCATGACCGCCATCTGGTGTGCGTCGAACCCCTGCACGTCGAACGAGGGGATCGTGCCCGGCTTGAGGCGCTTGAGCCCGGGGAACTCCTCGGCGTAGAAGTCGTAGGTCGTGATCAGGTAGCCGGGGTGGACCAGGACGAGGTCGTTCGGCTGCGCCCTGGCGACGATCGTGTGGTAGGCGGCGCGCCAGTCCTCCTTCTGCGCCGCGGACGAGCGGTTGACGTCGCGCAGCGGGATCCAGGCCAGGATGATCAGGAGCCCCATCGCCACCAGCGCCAGCGGCCATGCCTTGCGCTCCAGCACGCGCACCCCGGCCGCGACCAGCAGCAGGTAGGCGGGCAGCGCCATGATCAGGTAGCGGCCGTCGAAGAGCGGCTGGCGGAACGTGAGCACGTAGAAGATCAGCACCGGCAGCACGACCAGCGACCCGAAGAGGAGCATCCAGCGCCGGTCGAGCGATCGCGTCCCCTGACGGTCCCCCCACCCCAGCGCCCCGACGCCGACCAGACCGACGGCCGCGAGCGCCCCGTAGAGCCAGGTCGCCCGCGCCTGGGTCGTCAGGTCCGCCCGGTTGACGGCGAACTTGGTCGCCTCGATCTGGACCATCTGCCAGAGCGTGACCTTCGGCTGCCACATGATGGCCTGGCCGAGCACCACCCTGCCGGCCCAGGCCGCGATCGGCAGGTAGGGGACGGTCAGGAAGCCGACCGAGATCAGCCAGGCACGGTGGCGGCCCTCCCAGCGCTTCCAGGTGAGGAGGAACCAGGCGCACTGGGCCACGAAGACCAGCACCGTCGTGACGTGGAGGTAGAAGCACAGCGTCGTCACCACGACGTAGCCCGCCCACCAGGCGCGCCGGTTGCGCCGCAGCGCCTCGATGAACAGCAGCGTGGACAGGAGCGTCAGCAGGACGGCGATGGCGTACATCTTCGCGTCCTGCGAGTACCAGTCGTCGTACGGGGAGATCGCCATGAGCCCGGCGGCCAGCAGTCCGACCCGGCGCCCCAGCGTGCGCTCCCCGACCAGGTACATCACCGGGATGGTCAGCACGCCCGCCACGGCCGAGGGGAAGCGGACCTTCGCCTCGGACACGCCGCCGACGATCAGGAGCCAGAAGTGCAGCATCAGGTTGTAGAGCGGGCCGTTCTGGCCGGGCTGGATGAAGGTGTACAGGACCGCGCCGAGGCTCTGCTGCGCCCGCACGACGATGTCGGCCTCGTCGAACCAGAGGCTCTGCCGGTTGAGCGCGGTCAGGCGCAGCCAGCCGCCGAACAGGCAGAACGCCGCCAGCAGCACGTAGGTCGGCACCGGGGACTCGAGGAGCGGCACCAGCCGCTCGCCGAGCCGCCGCGGTCCCGGAGCCGGCGCGCGGTCGACATGCGCGACCTCAGACCGTGCCACTGACCGCCTCCCGCACGCCGAGCACCTGCGCGTAGAGGTCCGCGTGCCGGGCCGCGATCGCGTCCCAGCTGAAGGCCTCGGTCGCGGCGCGCGCCGCGCCGCGCAGCCGGTCGCGCAGCGCCGGGTCTGACAGCAGCAGGTCGATGCCGCGCGCCAGCGAGGCCGCGTCTCCCGGCGGCACCAGCCAGAGGCTGTCTCCGGCGACGAGCGGCGCGAGCGAGTCCCCCGGGCTGGGGTCGGTCGTCAGGACCGGAGCGCCCGAGCGCACGGCAGCGATCAGCGTGCCGCTGCGCAGGCTCGCCCCGTGGCGGAAGGGCAGCACGATCAGGTCGAGCACCGCCAGCGCCGCCGAGGCGGCGTCCGGCGGCAGGTAGCCGGTCGCCGTGACCGGGACGCTGCTCGTCTCCAGGCGCTGCCGCATCCGGTGGTGGTACGCCCCGTTGGCGATGTCCGTCTCGCCGAGCGTGCCGCCGACGACCACGAGCCGCGGCCGGTGCCCGGGCAGTTGCTCGAGCGCCTCGATCAGGAGGTCCACCCCCTTGTCCTCCGTCAGGAAGCCGAAGAAGCCGATCGCGCGCTCGCCGTCGGCGATCGACAGCGCCGCCCGCCCGGTGGCGAGGTCGGCGTCCGTGATGCTGGGGAGGTTGCTGCCGATCGGGATGAGCACCGTCCGGCGCGCCAGCCTCGGCGAGCGCGCCAGCGCCTGGCGATCGAGCTCGTTCGTCACGACGAGCGCGCGGCTCCCCAGCGCCAGCGCCCGGTTGACCCAGCGCCGTGCCGGCCCGGCCTTGGGGAAGAGGTAGGGCGGCAGCAGGTCGTGGAAGGTGGTGACGACCGGCACGCGGCGCCCGGCCCGGCGCAGCAGCTGCGGCAGCAGGTTGATGGCGGGGTGCATGCCGAAGGCGCCGGTCTGGTACTGCACGTGGACCACATCCGCGTCCGTCTCCAGCGCGGCCCGTGCCACCTCGTTGACGGCCGACCAGTCCCAGCGGCCGATCCAGGGCAGCACCCTCGGGTCCGGGTTGTTGCCGGCCGTGCGCGACGTCAGGATCGCCGCGTCCCAGCCGACGTCCCGCAGCGCCGTGACCAGGCGCTCCGCGTAGTCGCCGATCCCACCGTGCATCGGCGGGTACTCGCCGCTCACCAGGAGGACCCGTCGTGAAGCCAGCGTCACCGTACCCTCCTCGTCGGCCGCAGACCGCTCCGGAACGCGTGGGCGTAGCGCCCAACCCGTGCCCGCCGCAGCGCCCGCTTGTGGCCGAGCAACCCCTTCGCCCCCTCGATCCCCACGCGCGCCAGGTAGCTCGCCAGCAGGAACGCCCGCAGCGACCGCGCTGCCCAGCGCCCGTGCAGCCGCTCGAACAGGAGCACCTTGCTGGTGTCGAACGCCACCTGGCGTGCCGGCATGTCCTGCCGGCTACTCGCCCCCTCGTGGTGGACGATCCCGGCCGATGGGACGAAGGCCACGCGCCAGCCCGCTCGCCCCATGCGGTAGCACCACTCGACTTCCTCGGAGTACATGAAGAACGCCTCGTCGAGCAGCCCCACCTGCTCGATCGCCTCCCGCCGCGCCGCGAGGCAGGCCCCGACCAGCCAGTCCGCCGCCTGCTCCACGTCGTCGGACCGGTCCGCGACGTAGTAGCGGCGCAGCACCCGGTTGTCCGGCCACACGTCCTGGACGATCGTGCTTTCCAGAAAACCGGTCAGCAGCGTCGGGAACCGGCGCCGCGTCGGCTGGGTGCCGCCGTCGGGCCGGTAGACGCGCGGCCCGGCGATGCCGACCTCCGGATGCGCGTCGAGGTAGCGCGCGAGCGTGCCCAGCGCGTCGCCGAGCACGCGCGTGTCTGAGTTGAGCAGCACGACGACGCAACCCCGGCTCACCCGGATCCCCGCGTTGCACCCGGCGGCAAAGCCGCGGTTCTCCCCGGTCTCGACCAGGCGCGTGGCCGGGAACCGGCGCCGGACCGCGTCGGCCGTCCCGTCCTCCGAGGCGTTGTCGACCACCACGACCTCGGCCTCCACGGCGCTCCCGGCCAGGGACGCCTCGACCGACGCCAGACAGGACAGCACCAGGTCGCGGACGTTGTAGCTGACGACCACCACGCTCAGGGCGAGCGTCGGTTCCGGCAGCGCGACCGGCCCGGGCGGCTCGTCGACGCGCTCGCTCCCCGCCAGCCAGCGCAGGGCCCGCAGTTCGTACCACGCCATCAGCAGCGCCAGGCGGAGCCCGAGCCAGCCGTCACGGTAGCCGCCCAGCGCGACGTAGCGCCGCCAGAGCTCGCGGGCCGGCACTCCCAGGTAGCTCCGGCGCCGGAACCGAGCCTCGGCCCGGAGCACCTCGACGCGCATCCGGGCGTAGCGCGCCTGCTTGGCGCGGAACTCGGCCAGCGAGTCGTAGTTCAGGTGGAGCATCGGCGCGTCGAGGTGGCCCGTCTCGCCCTCCACCTCGACGACCTCGTGGACCTCGCGCCCCGCGCGGTAGTGCGCCCGGCCGCGCCGCAGCAGCCGCAGCTGCTCGTCGGGCCACCAGCCGCCGCCGCGAAGCTCCCGGCCGGCGATCCAGTTGCGCCGCGGGATCCAGTAGCCGTCGACGGCGTCGCCGCCGTCGCGGACCACCTGACCGATCTCCCCGCGCAGCTCCGGCGTGAGACGCTCGTCGGCGTCCAGGAAGAGGACCCAGGGCTGAGCCACCATGCCGAGCGCCGCCTCGCGCTGGCTGGCGTAGCCGGCGAACGGCCGCGTCGCGACACGCGCCCCGGCATCCCGGGCGATCTCGACGGTGCGGTCGGTGCTGCCGGAGTCGAGGACTAGCATCTCCGTCGCCAGCCCGGCGACGCTCGCCAGGCACTCCGGCAGGTGGCGCTCCTCGTCGAGGGTCAGCACCACGACCGTCAGCGGCAGCGGCCCCGCGCCCGCCTCAGCCATCGGCCGCGTCGCGGTAGATGCCGGCAACGGCCAGCAGCGAGCGGGCGCGCTCGGCCTCCCCACGCCGCGCCGCGGCTCGCGCGCCCAGGCGCGCCGCCCCGGACGCGACGGTCAGCACCCACGGGGACTCGTAGCGCCGCAGGTAGCGCGCGCGGCTGCGATGCAGCGCCTGGAACATCGCCTCGGGCGCCTGCCCGGTGCTCTGGCCCCCGTGGTGGATCGCCCGGGCGGCCGGCGCGAGGAGGATCGTCCAGCCGGCCGCGCGGATCCGCCGGCACCAGTCGATCTCCTCCGAGTACATGAAGTACCCCTCGTCGAGCGCGCCGACCTGCTCGACCACCTCGCGCCGCGCCAGCATGCAGGCGCCCAGCGGGTGGTCGATCGCGATCGGGCTCACCCCGTCCTGCCGCGTGACCCGGCCGTTGAGTCGCGACGCGACCAGGCGGGGATGCAGCGGGAAGAGGTCGATCAGCACCTGGGCCAGCCCGGGGAAGTCGTAGCCCGCCGACTGCACCGACCCGTCCGGGTTGAGCAGCAGCGGCGCGACCAGCCCGACGTGCGGCGCCGCGTGGAGCGCCCGCCACAGCGCGCCGAGCGCGCCGTCCAGCAGCTCCGCGTCCGGGTTGACGAGCAGCACCGTGCTGCCGCGCGCCCCGGCCAGGGCCAGGTTGTTGGCGGCCGCGAAGCCGCGGTTCTCCGTCAGGCCGATGAGCCGTGCCTTGGGATAGCGCTCGGCGACCATCGCCGCCGACCCGTCGGTGGACCCGTTGTCCACCACCACCGTCTCGACGACCAGGCCGGAGCGCGCGCGCTCCCGCGCGATCGAGCTCAGGCAGCGCGCCAGCAACTCCCGCGTGTTCCAGGAGACGACCACCGCCGTGAGGTCCGGGACGCGCGCCGCGTCGTCCAGCTGAGCCCCTCCATCTTTCCTGCCGTTCGTGCCGCTCCGATTCTGCCCCCGGCGGGGTGACTCTTGTCAAGCGGCAGCGCTAGGAGACCGGTGCGCGCGGCGGTGGCCGGTCCCGACGACCGCGTGCTAGACTCGCGGGAGCGGCCCGATGCCGATGCCCGGCATCGCGGTGGCGAGAGGGGTGAGCGACCAATGCGCCTGGTGCGCAACAACGGCTACATCAGCTCGAAACGTCGCACCGCGCGCTGGATGATCTGGGGCGGCCTCCTCCTCATGGTGGCGTCCTTCCCGCTCACCCTCCAGGCCCACCTGGTCGTCCCGGCCTACGTCACGCTGATCGCCGGCTTCATCCTCTTCAACACCGGTATGCCTCAGAGCACCAAGTGGGGCCGCCACCCGCGCGGCGACGAGGCGCTCGACGACGTGCTGCGCCGGCTCAATGACCGCTACACGATCGTCCACTACCCCAACGTCCCCGGTGAGCGTCCGGAGCACGTGCTGGTCTATCCCGGCGGCCTGGTGGTCATCAGCACCCGCGACGTCCCGGGCCAGGTCAAGGTCGACGGCAACCGCTGGAAGCGGAGCGGGCGCGGCATGCTCGCGATGTTCAGCCTTGGCGGGCCGCAGCTGGGCAACCCGACCGCCGAGTGCGAGCGCCAGCAGGGAACGCTGCGCGCCTTCCTCGAGGCGCACGAGCTGGCCGGAGCCGACCTGATCGAGGGCATGATCGTCTTCATCAGCCCTCAGGCTCAGCTTGAGGTCGTCTCCTCCGACACCACCGTCGTCAAGCTGAACGAGGTGCTGGGCGCCGTGCGCGACCTGGGCACCGAGGGGCTGATCCCGGCAAAGCAACGGGACGAAATCGTGGCGGCGCTGGCGGAGGGTGACCAGGTGGAGGGTCCCACCCCGCTTCCCAGCCACGAGCCGGCCCGCAAGAAGGCCCGCGCGAGCTGATCTCGTCGCCCGAGCGCCGCGCGGCCGTGGAGTAGTGAGCGGGCACCCGCAGGATGTCTGACCGCAGTCTCGGCTGGCCCATTGTCGGCCACGCCCTCGCCGTGGACCTTCTTTCCCGGGCCGTCCGGTCCGGTCAGGTCGCGCACGCTTACCTGTTCTCCGGCCCCGAGGGGGTCGGCCGCCGGACGCTCGCGCGCGTCTTCACCCAGGCCCTCCTCTGCACCGCGAGCCCGGAGATCCGCCCCTGCGGCGAGTGCTCGGCCTGCCGTCGCGCGGCCCGCGGCATCCACCCCGACGTGTCGACCGTCAGCCTCGAGATCCAGGCCGCCGAGGACGCCCGCAACCGCAAGAACACCCGCATCTCCATCGAGACGATCCGTGAGCTGCGCGCCTCGCTCGCGCTGCGCCCGCTTGAAGCCGCCTGGCGCGTCGCCGTCGTCGAGGACGTCGACCTGCTGTCGCGCGACGCCTTCGACGCCCTGCTCAAGACGCTCGAGGAGCCGCCGCCCTTCGTCGTGCTCATCCTGATCGCGACCGAGACGGAGGCGGTGCCCGAGACCGTCCGCTCCCGCTGCCACCCGGTGCTGCTCGAGCCACTGCCGCGCGACGAGGTCCGGCGCGCGCTGGAGGCGCGCGGCGTCGACCCCGCCGCGGCCGCCGTCGTCGCCAGCGTCACCCGCGGGCGCTTCGGCCACGCCCTGGCCCTCGCCGGCGACGGCGCGGCGCTGGCCGCGCGCCGCGACGAGCTCGACGGCGCCCTCGAGATGATCGACCGGCCCTTGAGCGCGCTCGGCGCGGCCCGGCGCATGGCCGACGCCTTCCGTCGCGGGCAGCGCGCCCAGGTCGAGCACCAGCTCGACGTCCTGGTCGGTGTCTGGCGCGACCTCTTGGTCGTCGCCGCCGGCTACCCCGAGGGGATCGTCAACGCGGACGTCGGGGAGCGCGTCACCGACCTCGCCGGGCGCTGGAGCGTCCGCGAGATCGAACATGGGCTGGCCACCACCCACCGGGCGCTGCTCGACCTCGCCGCCAACGCGCAGCCGCGGCTGGTCCTGGACGACATGGTGACGCAGTGGCCGCGGACGCGCTGACGCCGGCGGTACTCGGGGCGCGCCTGCTCGGCAGCGGGCGGGTACGTTTCTGCCGGACCTCGCTACGGGACCTGGACGTCGGCGATTGGATCGCGCTGGCCGGGCCGACGGCCGAGGCGCCCGGGCGCGTCGTCGTCGCGCCGCGCCAGCTGGTCTACGGCGACCCGCCGGATTCGCTGCCCATCGTCGCGCGCCGGCTCACGGGGGGAGAGGTCGACGGCCTTCCGACGCTCGCCGCCGCCGCGCGCGGGGTTCTCGACCGGGCCATCGCCGCGAACCGCGCGCTCGGCCTCCCGGCCTTCCTGACCGGGATGCGCCCGGACCTCGGCGGTCTGAGTGGTGCGCTCGACTGGCGCGGCCCGGGGGACGCGGACCTCAGCCCCCTCGCCGATGCCCTCGCCGGCTCGGGCTGGGCGCTGCGGCTGACCTGGGAGGGTCCACTGGCCGCGGCGGGCGAGCACCTCTTTGGTGGGCTCGGCCGGCTGCCGGAGCGGCCGCTCGACCTCGACGCGCTCGTCGCCGCCCGCTTCGACCGTGTGGGCCGGGACCAGACCTTCGCCCCGGAGGGCCTGCCTCGGCTGGGCAGCCGGGTGGCAACGCCCCGGGGTGATGGCGTCGTCCGGTCGATCTCCACGCGCGACCGCGCGGCGCTGGTGCGGCTCGATTCGGGCGACGAGGTCTCGCTCCCGGTCGAGGAGCTCGCCCCGGCGACGTGACGCGGTCGCTCATCCCTCCTCGCGCGGAGCTCCCAGCTCGCGCGGATTCCCGGTGATGACGAAGGCGGTGCGCTCGCAGATGTTGGTGACGCGGTCGGCGATGCGCTCCAGGTTGTGGGCCGCCCAGATGAGGCGGGTCGCGCGCTCGATCGTCGAGGCATCGGTCAGCATGTAGGTCAATAGCTCGCGGTAGACCTGCTCGTACAGCCCGTCTACCTCGTCGTCCTGCCGCCAGATCTCCTGACAGGTCGGAAGGTCCCGCTGGAAAAAGGCCACCAGCGCGCGGTCGAGCATCGCGGTGGAGCGCTCGGCCATGCGCGGGATGTCGACCAGCGGCTTGACCGGCGGCTCGTCGGCGAGCATCAGCGCGATCTTGGCGATCCCCTCGGCGTAGTCGCCGATGCGCTCGAGTTCCCCGATGATGAAGAGGGCCGCCGCGATGGCGCGCAGGTCGGTCGCCAGCGGATGCTGTGTCGCCAGCAGGAGCAGCGCCCGCTCCTCCAGCGCGTGGGCGCGCCCGTCGATCTGGCGGTCGTCGGCGACCACCGACTGCGCCAGCTCCGCGTCGCTTCGGCGCAGCGCGTCGACCGAGCGCCCGACGGCATCGCGCGTCATCCGCCCCAGCTCGAGCAGATCTTCCCGGAGCGCGTTCAGCTGTCGCTCGTAGTCCGCCCGAGCGGGCATCGGCCCCTTCATCGCATCCTCTCCCCTCGACCGGCACGGTGAACTCGATCAGGGCCGCCACACGAGCCCCGCGCGGACTCGCCCGGCGGCCGGCCGCGGTGAGAACCAGCCACGGCAGGTGCTCGTCCGGAGGTGATCGCGGTACGTCGAAGACGCGTGCTTCCTGCCCTATTCTATGCACGTTCGCGATCGGCGTTAAGCCCCCGGGAGAGACGCGGGTTCCGGCCGAACGAGGACCGCCCGCGAGCGCGGGCTCACGGGCGGCTTCGCGGGCTGGTCGAGCGGTCCGTCGCCTCAGTGCGGCGGCGCCGGGAGGCGGACCTCGATCAGCTCGTTGTTCGTCAGGACGTAGCCGGTGCCGAGCACGTCGTCGACCGTCAGGTCCCGGATGCCGGAGAGCGACGGCTGGCCCGGCGCCGACATGAACTGCTGGACGAGGGTGCCGTTGCGCGACAGGCGCAGGATGCGGTTGTTCCCGTCGGCCACGTAGAAGTAGGGCCGGTTGGGCTGCTCGGAGAGGGCGACGGCGTTGCTGATCGGCGGCGTCACCGCCGGGTTGAGCGTCGCGCTCAACGCGGCCATGTAGAAGTCGAGGATCCGGCCGTCCTTGAGCAGGACGAAGATGTGGCCGTCGATCTGCATGTCGGCGGCGCCGCGCAGGTCGCTGGACGCCAGGCCGCCGGTCCAGTCCTCCGGCTGCGCGCTGAAGGCGCCGGACCGGAACTTGAGGATCTGGCCGGTCGACGGCGAGAGCATGTAGAGGTTGCCCTCGAACCCGTTGGCGGCGGTGATGTCGCTGTAGCCGGTGCCGAACGTGCCGAGCGGCTCGCGCGTCCAGGACGCCGCGGTCGGATCGAAGACGTAGGCGCTGGTCGCGTCGAACGCGATCGGGCTGCCGTTTCCCCACGCCGCGCCGAGCAGCGTGCCGACCGGCTTGCCGCCGACGACGTCGCCGCTGGCGAGCAGCCGGACGAGCGTGTTGCCGTTGGCCTCCAGTCGGTAGAGCGCGTCGGTCAGCACGTAGAGCTGGCCGTTGCCCATGAACAGGCGCGGCGTCACGCCCTGCGGTGCCGGCGGGATGGTCCCCAGCACGTCGACGTTGTTCAGCAGGTCGATCTTGAGCGCCTTGTCCCGCGTCTGGGTAATGGCGTTCGCTTCCTGGGTGGCGCGCGTCGCGTCGAGGCCGGCGGACTGCGCGTCGCGGAGACGCGCCTGCGCCGCCAGCAGGAAGGCCTGCGCCACGACCGGACTGGTCTGCTGGCTCGCCTGCTGCTGATCGTGCACCGCCTGCTGGAGCAGGCTCTCGATGCGCGCCTGGCGCGCCTGGGCCTGGTGGCCGTGGATCGAGTAGGCGAATCCCGCGACCAGGACGGCGACCAGCACGAGGGCGACCATCCCGGTGAATGGGCTGATCGGCGCCCGGGGCAGTCGCGCCCGGACGCTCGAGAGGTCGGGGAACTGCGGGGAGTCCTCGTAGCGGTGCAGGCGCGGCAGCCCGAGCGTACCGTCATCGCGCGGCTCGTCGAGCGAGTGGTCGCGATGGACCGTGATCTGCCAGACGCCAACGACAGCCGCCGAGAGGGCCAGCACGGCGGCGGCCAGCAACCCGCTCAGCTTCCCTCTCCCTCCCGCGCGGCCGACCACGAGGTCATCACCCTCGTCGAGGTCGACGGGTTCCTCCGGGCTCCAGTACTCGGTGTCCGCGTACGAGTCCTCGGTCAGCACGTCGTCGGGGATCGCGTGCAGCAGCGGCGGCTCGTAGCCACGCGCCACCAGGCCGTCCCCCGGCTCACGCATCACCTCGGTGTCGAAGTCGATCTCAGACAGGTCCCCCGAGTGACTCTCAGTGTGCATCGCCTCGACGTCGAGGTCAACCTCGTCGGCGGCCCAACTTCTCCGTCCGGCGTCGAGGTCACCCTGGTCCGCGGGCAGACGTCTCCGCCGGGTACGGGTCTGGAAGCGCGCCGCGGTCTCCTCGGGAAGCAGGTGGGTGGCAAGCTCGCCGACGCGGCGCAGAAAGCCGGCCTCGGGAAGCTGCCCGCGCCGGCTGGCCCGGCCGGCGACCTCCACGGCGGCGGCGTAGCCGTCGCGCACGTGGTAGGCGGTGACGAGATCCTCGAGGTGCATCGCTGCCAGCTGCGCGTCTCCGCTGGCGAACACGTCCCGTCGCTCGCGTCGAGCCGCTTCGGCGATCGAGGAGGAGCATAGGACGATCAGGTCCCCCCGCTCGATCCGCGTCTGGTACAGCTCTGGCTCGAGGTCCGTCGCCGTGCCCAGTGGCTCGACCGGTCCGCCGTCACCGGCGCCCTCCGGATCGTCGAGCTCCGGGAAGGCGTAGACCTCCCCCTCCTGCCCGATCAGGATCTGGCTCGGCGGGACCTGGGCGATGATCAACTCGTCGTCACGCGAGGCGACGCAGGTCAACCCAAACAGCAGTCGCCGCGACGGCGGCCGATCCAGATTCACATCGCACAGCCAGACGTTGACGGCCTGGATGGCAGCGACCAGCGCCGCCGCCGTGGCCTGCGTCTCACGCCGGTCGAGTTCGTCGCGGAGGCGTTCCAGCAGGTCCGGGGCCAGCCGGGCCGCCTCGTCCGAGGCTTCCACCGGCTCGGCCACCGCGAACACCCGGCGAGAACCGCGTATGCCCAGTTCATCGGGGGGATCGAGGGTCAGGAAGGGGCTGGAGTCCATGAAACGGCCGGCCTCGACGACGACCTCTGCGGCCGCAACCGCCGGCGCCTGCAGACGCGGCATCCTGCTGTCCCAATCTGTTCTGCCTGAACGTACGACCACCCGGGAACCGGCTCGGGCGATGCCCCGCCATGCGCCGAACGGACAGGTGCCGCGGGCGCGCGTCGTGCCGGCGTCGAGGACGACATCGTGACTGGCCGACACAGCCAGTCTAGCACAGGGGTGTACGTACGTCTATGGGAGGAGGGCCCCCGTGTACGGACAGAGCGGCGACGGAGCTCACTCCCGGACGTCGCGGAAGCGCCCCGGCTCCTGGTTGATGGCCACCTCGCCGAGCAGCAGGTCCTCGGGACGCGTTCCGCTCAGGCCGCTCGGAGGCGCCAGGCCTTTCATCAACTCGCGGGCAGCGTCGGCGGTGGTGTAGTCACCGGCCTGCATCGCCAGCTCGGTCGCCCGGTTCAGGTGGCGACGTGCCTCGTCGTCCAGCTCCCGATCGTAGAGGAGCGCCGCGAGGTTGTAGTGCAGGATGGCCGCGGAGCGGGCCTCCCGGAACTCGTCGGTCACCTCGATCGCGCGCCGGTACGTCTCCATGGCCGACTCGCCGTCACCGCGCAGGTCCTGCACCGTCGCCAGGCCGCGCAGCGCCCGCGCCTGGAGCGCCGTCGCCTGCGCCTCCTCGGCGGCCGTGGCCGCGGACTGGTAGTGCTCCTCCGCGTCCGCCAGGTGGTTGCCGGCCTGGTACAGCCGGGCGAGCTGGCCGTGGAAGCGGGAGCGCATCTCGGCGTCGCCGTAGAGGGTCGCGACGTCCAGCGCCTGCCGCAGGTACTTGACCGCCACGTTGGGCTGGCGCGTCTGGTAGCCGAGCTCGGCGAGCAGCCGCAGGTAGTGGAGCTGCTCGGCGACGTCGTCGTGCTGCCCGGCGATCGCGAGGGCGCGCTGGAGCGACTCCTCCGCCTCGCGGTGCAGCCCGCGGGCCAGGTTGATCGAGCCGACCAGCGCCAGCGCCTGCGCCTCCAGCCGCGAGTTGCCGGTCTCCCGCGCGACGTCGAGCGCGCGTCGGCCGGCCGCCACCGCGTCGCTCACCTCGCCGAACTGGAGCAGGACCTCGCCGACGCCGAGCAGCCAGCGCCCCTCGGCCGGCAGGTCTCCCGCCCGGCGCGCGTCCTGCAGCGCCCCCATCAGGCAGTCGATCGCCTCGCTCCGCCGGTCGAGCGCCCCGTAGGCCAGGCCGAGCAGGCCGAGCACCCGCTGGCGCAGCGATGGCTCCTCGAGGCTGTCGGTGATCGGCAGGATCGACTCGAGCGCGGACCGCGCGCCGTCGGCGTTGCGGATGCCGATCATCTGCTCGGCCGCGTCCAGCATCGCCCGCACCGCCGCCGCGCGGTTGCCCAGGCTCTGCTCCATGTCCGCCAGCTCGCGGTAGTGGTCCGCCGCCTCCGCCAGGTGGCCGGCCTGGTGCTCAATGCGCGCCAGCACCTGCAGGCAGCGGCTCTCCATCACCAGGTCGTTCATCTCGCGCGCCCGCGCCAGCGCGGTCGTGAGCTGCGCCCGCGCCTGCTGCGGCTGCCGCTGCTGCAACAGCAGCGCCGACGACTGCACCGCGATCTCGACCTGGAGCCGGGTGTCGATCGTGCGCTCCGCCGCGTCCTGCGCCTGCTGCAGCAGCAGGACCGCGGCCTCCTGGTCCCCCTGCTCGCGCAGGATCGCGACCTGGCGCAGCAGCCCGTCCACCACCCCGGCGAAGTGCCCCACCCGCCGGGCACTCTTGGCCGCCCGGTGGTAGAACTCGCGCGCCGCCGCCGAGTCGCCGTCGTTGCGGGCGAGATCGCCCAGCAGCAGCGCCGTCTCGACGTCCTCCAGCGTGTCGACGTCCTCGCGTCCCGCCTCGAGCTGCCGCCCCAGCAGCTCGCGCGCGCGCTCGGTCTCGCCCCGGTCGAACGCCAGCCGCGCCAGGCGCGCCAGCGACCGCCGCTGACCCGGCACGTTGCCGATCCGCTCGGCGGCGTGCAGCGCCTCGCGCAGGTGCAGTTCCTGCTCCCGGGTGTTGCCCATCTCGGCCAGCACCTCGGACGCGCGCAGGTTGCAGTCGACCAGCACGCGGTCGAACCCCTTGTAGCGCGCGGCCAGGATCGCCAGCCGCGCCAGCACCAGCCCGCGCTCGGGGTCGTCCACGGCCACCCGGGCCGCCTCGCGGTCGAGGTCCCAGAGGTCGCCGTCCGCCAGCCGGTTGAGCAGGGCCTGGTTCTCGACGGCCTGGTAGGCCCGCTCCGGCGGAATTCGCCCCTCCCAGACGTCGTTCGCCAGCCGGTAGACCGGGTTGCGCTCGATTCCCTGTCGCCGCCGGAGCCACCGTCCGACCTGGTCGAACATCACCGCTCCCTCGCCTTCCACGCCCTGCGTCATCAGAGCATCCTCCCCGTCGCGGGCGACGGGGCGGGCTCATCGACGACCGAGAGCGCCCAGCGGTAGGTGTCGACGGTGATGTTTCCGCCGCTGACCACCAGCGCGACCTTCTTGCCGGCCAGCTCGTCGCGCAGCTGCTCCGCCGCCGCGTAGGCAGCGGCGCCCGCGCCCTCGGCGACGATGTGCGCCTGCTCGAGCAGGCCGACGATGGCGCGGCGCAGGTCGTCCTCGCTGACGAGCCGGAAGTCGTCCAGGTGCTCGGAGATGATCCGGACCGGCAGGTCGAAGGCGACGCGCGTGGCCAGCCCGTCGGCGAACGTCGTGCCGCGGTTGACCTCGAGCGCGCGGCCGGCCTTCCACGACTCGTAGACCACCGGCATCTGCTCGGTCTGGACGCCGATCACCCGGATGTCGGGGCTGATCGCCTTCATGACCGTCAGCGTGCCGCAGATGCCACTGCCCGCCCCGACCGGGACGATGATCGCGTCCAGGTCGGGCACCGCCTCGATGACCTCCAGGGCGTAGGTGCCGACCCCGGCGATCAGCTCCGGCTCCTCGGCCGAGTGGATGTAGCGCATCCCCTCATCGCGCGCCCGCGCCTCGCACGCTACCCGCGCCTCGTCGAAGTCGCGCCCGGTCAGCACCACCTCGGCCCCGAGCCGGCGCATGGCCGCCACCTTGTCGGGGTTGGCGCCTTCGGGGGCGTAGACGATGGCGCGGGCGCCGAAGAGCCGGGCGGCGTAGGCGATCGACTGGCCGTGGTTGCCCGTCGACGCCGTCACCACGCCCCGCGCGCGCTCCTCGGGCGTCATGCGGCTGATCAGGTAGATGCCGCCGCGCACCTTGAAGGCCGCGATCGGCTGGAGGTTCTCGCACTTGAGGTAGGCGTCGAAGCCGAGGTGCTCGCTCACGGCCGGGGGATTGAGGAGTGGCGTCGGATCGAGATAGCGGCGGATTACCGCCTGCGCCCGCAGCACATCACGGAATGTCGGCGGTTGCAGCCCCATCCCTCGCCTCCCTTCCCCGCGCGTCGCGACCCGCCTCGTGCCGCCGGTGGAGTACGTACCCCGTGTACGCGTTGCCCCACGTCCCGGCCCGATTATAGTATCTCTCCGGCGGCCGTGCCGGTCGACCGAAGATTGCATCGTGGCTAACCTGTTTGTACACCCTGCCGGATCGAATGCCCAGCCCCCGTCGACGAAGGAGGACCCGTGTCGTTCACCCAACGCCTCGACGCCGCGGTCGCGGCCCACGGCTCGCTCCTCTGCGTGGGGCTCGACCCCGACCCGGAGCGCATCCCGGCACATCTCGGCACCGGGGCCGCCGCGGTCGTCGCCTTCAACCGCGCCATCGTCGAGGCGACCGTCGACCTCGCCTGCGCCTACAAGCCCAACCTGGGCTTCTACCTGGCCTACGGCCCGGCGGGCATCGAGGCGCTGGCCGAGACCCGGCGCCTCATCCCGCCCCAGGTGCCGGTGATCCTCGACGCCAAGGTCGGCGACATCGCCTCGACCGCGGCGGCCTACGCGCGCGGTTACTTCGATGCGCTCGGCTTCGACGCCGTCACCGCCCATCCCTACCTGGGCGCCGACAGCCTGGAGCCCTTCCTCGGCTACGCCGACCGCGCCGTCTTCGTCCTGGCCAAGACCTCCAACCCCGGCAGCGGCGACCTCCAGGACCTCGACGTCGACGAGGCCGGCGGTGCCGAGCCGCTCTACCTGCGCGTCGCCGAGCGCGTCGCCGGCTGGCAGAGGCGCTTCGGCACCTGCGGCCTGGTCGTGGGCGCCACCTACCCCCGCCAGCTCGCCGAGATCCGCGCCCGCTGCCCGGAGCTGCCCATCCTGGTGCCGGGCGTCGGAGCCCAGCAGGGAGATCTCGAGGCGACCGTCCGCGCCGGGTTGGACGCGCGCGGCGCCGGGCTCCTCATCAACGCCTCGCGCGGGATCACCTACGCCGGGAGCGGCGGCGACTTCGCCGCGGCGGCGCGAGACGCCGCGCGGGCGCTCCGCGACCGGATCAACGCGGCGCGCGTCATCGGCTGAGCGGCGTGCCCCCGCGATGGGGCGCTGGGTCGCGTTTGACGCGCGTCCCCGTGCCTGCTAGAGTCCCGGTGACAACTGAATAGACTCGGCAGATTGACGGGGGCTTGGGGAGCCAGGCTGAGAGGGTGGCCACGTATCCGCCACCGACCGGGGAACCTGACCTGGGTAATGCCAGCGTAGGGACACGTGTCGACCATGATCGGGGACGCTGGCGCACGACGCGGCGTCCCCGCGGCGTTTCCCCCGGACGGTCTCCGCCGACTGCCATCGACCGGATCGACCCGCATCGCGGCCGCGTTGGCCGCCCGAGGGGATCGCATGTCCACGCCGACCTCCACCGCCATCCGCGAGGCCATCGCCGGGAGCACCGACGACCTCCTCGCGCTCGCCGGCCGCCTGATCGCGTTCCCGACCGAGAGCCCGCCCGGCCGGAACACCGCCGCCATCCAGGGCTTCCTCGCGGACTTCCTGCGGGGCCTCGGGTTCGACGTCGAGCGCTTCGACGTCTACCCGGGCGACCCGGACCTGATCGCCACGCTGCGCGGCACCGGTTCCGACCGCGCCGCCTCGCTGCTGCTCAACGGCCACGTCGACGTGGCCGAGGTCGGGCTCGTCGACGCCTGGACCCACCCGCCGTTCGCGGCTCGGGTCGCCGGCGGCCGGCTCTACGGGCGCGGCGCCGACGACATGAAGGGGCCGCTCGCCGCCGCGCTCCACGCGGTCGCCACGCTGCGCCGGCTCGGCGTCGCGCTGCCGGGCGACCTCGTCGTCCAGACGGTCATCGGCGAGGAGCAGGGCGAGGCCGGGACGCTCAGCTGCGTCGAGCGGGGCTCCCGGGCCGACTTCGCCATCGTGGCCGAGCCGACCGGGCTGGCCATCGCCGGGCAGGGGGGCGTGATCACCGGCTGGATCGAGATCCAGAGCCCCGAGACCCTCCATGACGGCATGCGCGCGCGGACCATCCACGCCGGGGGCGGCGTCCGCGGCGCCAGCGCCGTCGAGAAGATGGTCAAGGTCATCACCGCGCTGCAGGAGCTCGAGCGTCACTGGGCCGTCGTCAAGCGCTACCCCGGCATGGCGCCCGGCTCGACGACCATCAACCCGGCGGTCATCGAGGGGGGCCGGCACCCGGCCTTCATCGCCGACCGCTGCGCCCTCTGGGTCACCGTCCACTACTACCCGGACGAGACCGCCGAGCAGGTCACCGCCGAGATCGAGGACCACGTGCGGCGCACCGCCGAGGCCGACCTCTGGCTGCGCGACCATCCGCCAACCTTTCGCTGGGGCGGACGGTCGATGATCGAGGACCGCGGCGAGGTCTTCCCGCCGTCGGCGCCCGACCCGGGACACCCGGGCGTCCGCGCGCTCGCCCGCGCGCACGCGGCGGTGCTGGGCCGCGAGCCGGAGCTGGTGATCTGGCCTTCGGTGAGCGACGCCGGCTGGCTTGCCGGTGCCGGCATCCCCACCGTCATCTACGGGCCCGGTGGGCTGGAGCAGGCGCACACGGTCGACGAGTGGGTCGCGGTCGACGACCTGGTGCACGCCAGCCAGGTGTACGCGGAGATGATCGTCGCATGGTGCAGCAGTCCGAAGCCCCGCGCGTGACCGCGCCGGTGCATACCCCGGCGCCGCGGCTCGAGCTGGTCGACGTGGACAAGGTGTTCCGCGGGCCGGCCGGCCCGGTGGAGGCCCTGCGCGGCGTCGACCTCGCGGCCGGCGACGGCGAGTTCGTGGCCATCGTCGGCCCCAGCGGCTGCGGCAAGAGCACCATCCTGAACATCGTGGCCGGCCTCGAACAGCCGAGCCGCGGTGAGGTACGCCTCGACGGCCTCCCCGTGCCGGAGCGCCTCGGCCGCACCGCCTACATGCACCAGCGCGACCTCCTCCTGCCCTGGCGCACCGTGCTCGACAACGCGATCCTCGGCCTCGAAGTGGCCGGCGTGCCCCGGCGCGAGGCGCGCGAGCGCGCGCTCGCCCTCGTCGAGCGCTTCGGCCTGGCCGGCTTCACCGACCAGTACCCGGCGGCCCTCTCCGGCGGGATGCGCCAGCGGGCCGCGTTCCTCCGCACCGTCCTCGCCGACCGGCCCATCCTGCTCCTCGACGAGCCGTTCGGCGCGCTCGACGCGCTGACCCGCGCCTCGATGCAGGAGTGGCTGCTCGGCCTCTGGGACGAGCTGCGCCGCACGATCCTCTTCATCACCCACGACGTCGAGGAGGCCGTCCTCCTCGCCGACCGGGTGCTGGTGATGAGCCCGCGCCCAGGAACCGTCGTCGCGCGCGCCGTCGTCGACCTGCCCCGGCCGCGTCGCTACGAGATGGTGACCGAGCCGCGCTTCGTCGCGCTCAAGGCCTCCCTGCTCGCCGCGCTCCGCGGCGGCGAGCGGAGGCTGGCGTGATCGCCGGGCTGCCGCCGACGCGGCTGCGCCGTACCGGCCAGCAGTGGGGTATCCCGGTCGCCCTGCTCGTCCTTGCCGTCGCACTCTGGGAGGTGGTCGTCCGTCTGACGTCGACGCCGGTGTGGTTCCTGCCGCCTCCGTCGGCCGTCGTCGGCACCCTCGTCCGCAACTGGCAGCTGATCGGCGGGAACACCCTGGTCACGCTGGAGGAGGTGCTGGTCGGGTTCGGGCTCTCCTTCGTCTTCGGCGTCGCCGTGGCCGTCGCCATCGCCTACTCCCCCATCGTCGAGCGCGCGATCTACCCGCTGGTGATCGCCTCCCAGGCCGTCCCGATCATCGCGCTCGCCCCCATCCTGCTGATCTGGTTCGGCTATGGGCTGACGCCCAAGGTCATCGTCGTCATCCTGATCTGCTTCTTCCCGATCGCCGTCAACACGGTCGACGGGCTGCGGGCCGCCGATCCCGAGCTGGTCGACCTGCTGCGCAGCATGGGCGCCGGGAGCTGGACGTCCTTCCGGACCGTGCGGCTCCCGGCGGCGCTGCCCTACCTGTTCTCCGGCACGCGGATCGCCGCCGCCGTCAGCGTCATCGGGGCGCTGATCGGCGAGTGGGTCGGCTCCTCGGCCGGGTTGGGCTACTTCATGATCCGCTCGGCGTCCCAGTTCAACACCGCGCGGGTCTTCGCCGCCGTGCTCGTCTCGGCCGTGCTCGGCGTGCTGCTGTTCGTCGCCGTCGCGCTCCTCGAGCGCTGGCTGCTGCCCTGGCAGCGCGCTCCCCGGAGCGGTTGACGCCGGTCAGCGCCGTCGAGGTGGCGGCGGTGTCGCGCGGGAAACGTGGCGCGTCCGCGTGGGTGTGCTTCTACGGTCGATGTGGAGGAGAGGGTCATCGTGAACGTCCGGAGACTCGCCCTGGTCGTCGTGCTGCTCCTGCCGGTGCTGGCGGCCTGCAGCACGACCCGGCCCGGCACCGGCGACAGCAGCGTCAGCCTGGCGCTCGACTGGTATCCGAACTCGGACCACGCCGGGCTCTACATGGCCAAGGAGCACGGCTACTTCGCCGCACAGGGGCTCAACGTCAACATGTACACGCCGTCGAACCCCGACGACGTGCTCCAGCTCGTCGGCACCGGCAAGGCCACCTTCGGCGTCAGCTACGAGCCGGACCTGCTGCTGGCGCGCGCCCAGGGGGTCCCGGTCGTCTCGATCGCCGCGCTCGTCCAGCACCCCCTCAACTCCGTCATCAGCCTGAAGTCGAGCGGGATCACCCGCCCGAGCCAGCTGGCCGGCAAGAAGGTCGGCACGCCGGGCCTGGCCGGCGACGAAGCGATGCTGGCCACCATGATGGCGAAGGACGGCGGCAGCCTGAGCCAGCTCCAGCTCGTCAACGTCGGCTTCAACCTCGTCCCGGCGCTGGTCAGCAAGAAGGTGGACGCCATCATCGGCGGCTACTGGTCGCACGAGGCGATTCTGGTCGCCCAGCAGGGCGACCCGGTGAACGTGATGCACGTCGAGAACTGGGGCGTCCCCGACTACTACGAGCTCGTGCTCGTGGCGAGCGAGAGCACGGTCAAGAACCAGCCGCAGCTCGTCCAGCGCATGGTCAACGCGGTGGTCCAGGGCTACGCCGCCGCCATCTCCAACCCCACCGCCGCGCTCGACGCCGTCCAGAAGAACTACCCCGAGATGGACCGCAAGATGGAGACGGTCGCCATCCAGGACCTGGTGCCCCTCTTCAAGGGGAATCAGCCGAAGCCCGGCTGGCAGACCGCCGATCGCTGGCAGAACTACGAGCAGTGGATGGTCCAGCACAAGTTGCTGACGAAGCCGATCGACGCGAGCGCCGCCTTCACCAACCGCTTCGTCGCCGCCGCGCCGTGACGGCGCGGCCGGTCACTCCGTGGCCGGTCGGTTGCGCCGCACGACCACGAGCCAGTAGGGCAGGAAGGCGAAGACGTTGAGGATGGCCAGCACCAGCAGCCAGACGAGGCGCGCCTCGTCGGTGACCTCGTGCTTGGGCCGCTGGCTGACGTCGACGAAGGCGACGATCAGCGCCACCCACGTCAGCATCATCGGTGGGATGCCCAGCAGCAGGATCGCCCAGATCGGGGTGTGCAGGCCGCGCCCCGCCGCGAGCGCGCCGGCCACGTAGATGATGAGGGCCGCCACCGCCGTCGGCAGGACCCAGGTCAGGCCGCTCAGGCCCTTCGCGCTCACGCTCACGGACAACTCCCGGACCGGCCGGCTGTCGCGCCGGCACGCGCAACCGCCTCCCGGGCCGAACCCGGCCGGGGAGGCGGCGACAGTCATCTCTTGACCACGCGGGATCGGCTACCGTGATCCAGCCCGCGTCGTGCGCCTAGAAGTGGCCGGCCATCTTGGCGGCCTTGCGCCGCCGCTTGTGCTCGGCCTTACGGGCCTTGGCGCGACGCTGCTCGCCCTTGCTCACGAAGCGGCGCTTGCTCCGATAGTCGCGCAGCAGACCCGACTTCTGCACCTCCTTCGTGAAACGCCGAAGAAGGGCATCGAAGTTCTCGTTGTCTCGTAGTTCAACGCGCACGAGCCGGATCACCTCCTTCCCCGCAGAATTGCGATGCCCACTGCCGGGCAGCGGGCATCCGAGCATGTGTGTCAGTATAGCACAGATCGGCAAAGCCACCCGGCCGGCGGCGCGGTCCCGGCCGGGGTGCCGCGCCGCCCGCCCCGGCTACTTCCGGTCCTCCAGCGGGACGAAGGTCTGCGACTCCGGCCCCACGTAGACGGCGATCGGCCGGTAGATCCGGTTGTTCTCCAGCTGCTCGAGCACGCTCGCCGACCAGCCGCCGATCCGGCTGAGCGCGAAGATCGCCGGCATCAGGTCGGTCGAGAAACCCAGCATGTGCAGCACCGGCGCCGAGTAGAAGTCCACGTTCGGGAAGATCTTGTGCTCCAGGAAGTACTTGTGATGCCCGGCCAGGTCCTCCAGCCGCTGCGCCAGCTGGTGCCAGGTCGGATCGCCCGTCTCCTCGGCCAGCTGCGCCGAGTAGCCCATCAGGTGGTTCACCCGCGGGTCGCGCGTCTTGTAGATGCGATGGCCAAAGCCCATCAGCCGCCGGTGAATCCGCAGCGATTCCTCGAGGTAGTTCTCGACGTTGTCCGGCGAGCCGATGTCGAGCAGCATCTTCATCGACATCATGTTGGCCCCGCCGTGCGCGCTCCCCTTGAGCGTGCCCAGCCCCGTCGAGATTGCGGCGTAGATGTCGGACATGGCCGAGGTCGTGACGCGCGCCGAGAAGGTCGAGGCGTTCATGCTGTGCTCGGCCAGCAGCACCAGGTAGGTGTTGAAGGCCGCGACGTCCAGGTCGCTCGCCTGCTGGCCGCGCAGCATGTAGAGGAAGTTGGCCGAGTGCCCCAGCTTCGGATCCGGGTCCACCGGCTCCTTGCCCGTGCGCAGCCGGTCGAAGGCCGCCAGCATCGTCGGCATGGCCCCGGCCAGCCGGATCGCCTTCTCGAGCACCGCGTCGTGGCTGAAGTCGTCGATGTTCGGGTCTTCCATGCCCATGGCGGTCACGCCGGCCCGCACGGCATCGATCGGGTCGCCGCCGCGTGGCAGGGCACGGATCACCCCCATCACCGCCGGGGAGAGGGTGCGCGCCGACACCAGCTTGTGCTGCAGCTCGCCCAGCTCGGCCTTGTTCGGGAGCTTGCCGTACCAGAGGAGGTAGAGCACCTCCTCGAAGGAGGCATGCTGCGCCAGGTCGTCGATGTTGTAGCCGCGGTAGGTCAGGCGCCCCTCGGTGCCGTAGACCATGCTGAGGCTCGTCTCGGCGACGGCGATGCCTTCCAGCCCGCGCCCGACCGTCGCGGATGCCGACGGGATGGTGGCTGCCGAATCAGCCATGGATCGCTCCTCCCTATATCCCGGCCGACGTCGGGCTCAGGACGCTCGCGCCCCGGCCGGGCGGACTCTCACCGGCTATGGTAGCACTCCCCGCGGCTCGCGTATACATGGCGCGACGAAGATTGATTTGGATTGACTCTCGGCTTTACGCTGGCCCGCTCCCCGGCTATACTGAGCCGGGAGCGTCTGCCATGATGAACGTCGACGGGATCGAATACCTCAGCGCGCCCGAGGCCGCCGCGCTGCTCGGGGTCAAGATCACCACGCTCTACGCCTACGCCAGCCGTGGGCGGGTGCGCAGCTACCGCCGCGGCATCAAGCGCGAGCGCCTCTACCGGCGCGCCGAGATCGAGGCGCTCCTCGAGCTCCGTCCCTCCGGCGAGGCTGCCGGGCAGTCCCTGCCGGGTGCCGAGCGCTGACCGCTCGCGCGCACCCCTCGAGGCGGCGAGCCCGGGTGTCCTCTGGGCCCCGGTTGCGCGACCGCGAGCGACCGTGATCGTCTGCCAGGCGCGGGAGGTTCAGTGGCGCGGGTCCTCATCGTGGACGACGACCCCTCGATCCGCTCGCTCCTGGAGGACCTGCTGCGGGACGAAGGCCACGTAACCATCGTCGCGGCCGACGGCCGAGCCGCCATCGAGCGCGCGCGGGAGACGCGGCCCGACGTGATCCTGATGGACCTGATGCTGCCGGTCCTGGACGGCGCCTCGGCCATCCGCGCCCTCAAGAGCGACCCGGCCACGCGCGACATCCCGGTCATCGCCATGTCTGCCGGCGCCAACCTGCGGCTGCACGCCGAGCACCTGCCGGCGGACGGCGTGCTCGGCAAGCCCTTCGACCTCGACACCGTCCTGGCCCACGTCACCATCAACAGCCGCGCTGACGGCACGCGTGACCCGGTGGAGTCGCCGGGTGCCTGAGCCGCCCGCGGCACCGCCGCTCTACGTCTGGCTCGACGCGGAGCCGGGCGTCGCCGAGCCCGACATCGTGATCGAGGACACGCCCGGCGTGCCGGACATCGACCTCGTCCTCACTGCCATCGTCGAGGGCCGGCTCGGAGTGCTCCTGCCGTCGCGCATCGCCGTCTCTCCCCACGCCCACCCCATCAGCGGCGTGCGCCGCATCGACGTCGGTCGGCTGCTGCGCGAGCGGGGCATCGCCCACCGCCAGCGCTTCGAACTGCTGGCGCCTCGCTCGGCGGAAGACCGGCGCGCCTGACGCACCCCGCCCGCAATGCGACGTTATGTCCGCTACCTACTGGTAGACGCGCACCAGGATGTCGGTGGGGTTGAACGCGTTGCAGGCGTTCTGGTCCTGCGGGCAGGCCGACACCGCCACGATCAGGTCCGTCAGCGCCCGCAGCAGGACGAAGTCGTTGCGCTCGGAGAGGGGCTCGCGCACCTCGAACTCGCCGCGCGCCTTCAGCCCCACGTTCATGAACCAGTTCACGGGGTCGGGCAGCCGGTCGTAGCTGATACCGTACTCCTCGAGCACCGCATAGAAGTTGTCGCGGCAGTTCGGGTGGTCCGGGATCCCGTAGTCCAGCGCGTAGCGCTCGCGGTCGCAGGCCGGGAAGAGGACGTCGTGCCGTCCCACCGTGTCCTCGACCAGCACCATCATCGGCGTGCGCTTGTTGCTGTAGAGCGTCATGCCCTTGACCAGCATCAGCGAGTTGTTCTCGGCGCGGGTCGTCGAGGTCGAGAGGTAGTCGTCGACGTCGGTCTGGCTGTAGGCGACCATCTCGGCGACCTGCTGCCCCTCGACGTCGGTGATCTGGAGGAACTGCCCCTCGAGCAGCGGGAAGGAGTAGGGCGCCTGCGGCCGCACCTGGGCCGCGCGCATCGGGAAGCGTCCCGCCAAGATGTCGTCCTGGCCAAACATGCCGTCTCTCTCCTCAGGGGCGCGCTCAGCCGCCCCGCCCGCGCCGCTCCAGCGCGAGCACGCTCAGGAACTCGAAGATGACGTTCGCCCCGATCAGGGCGGTGATCCCCGCCGGGTCGTGGGCGGGCAGGACCTCCACCAGGTCCATGCCGGCGAAGTCGACCCCCACCAGCCCGCGCAGCAGATCCTGGGCCTCGCGGCTGGTGAAGCCGCCGACCTCGGGCGTGCCGGTGCCGGGCGCGAAGCTCGGGTCGACGAAGTCGATGTCGAAGGTCAGGAAGACCGGTCCGTCGCCCAGCCGCCGCCGGATCGCCGCCAGCACCGCCGCGAGCCCCTCCCGGCGTACGTCGTCCGACGTCCACAGCTCGAAGCCCAGCTCGCGCGACTGGTCCAGGTCCTCCGGGCCGTACAGCGACCCGCGCATGCCGACCTGGATCGCCCGCCGGGTGTCGATCAGCCCCTCCTCGACCGCCCGGCGGAACGGCGTGCCGTGGTTGTACCGCCGGCCGAAGTAGCTGTCCCAGGTGTCGGCGTGCGAGTCGAACTGGAGAAAGCCGACCGGGCCGCGCGCCGCCGCCAGCGCCCGCAGCTCCGCCAGCGTCACCGAGTGGTCGCCGCCGATGCCTACCGGCACGACACCGGCCGCCAGGATCGGCGCCAGCGCCTCGACCACGCGCGCGTAGGTGTCCTCGATGTAGCCGGGCACGGTCGGCAGGTCGCCGTAGTCCACCACCGACAGGACGTCGTAGACGTTCACGTCCAGCGACGGGTTGTAGGTGCGCAGCATGGCGGACATCTCGCGCACCGACCCCGGCCCGAAGCGCGCGCCGGTGCGATAGGTGGTGGCGGTATCGAACGGGATGCCGAAGACGGCGACGTCCACGCCGTCGAGGTCGCGCGTGTGCGGCAGGCGCGAGAAGGTCCGGATGCCGCTGAAGCGCGGGCTCTCGAGCGCGTTCACCGGCGCGTGGCGCGGCATGGCCTTCCCCTCCCCAACCCGCCCGCGGCTAGGCGCTCGCGCCCTCGTAGCGCCGGAACGCCAGCACCGCGTTCTGCCCGCCCAACCCGAACGAGTTCGACAGCGCCACCCGCACCGTCGCCGGCCGGGCGACGTTCGGCACGTAGTCCAGGTCGCACTCGGGGTCGGGCGTCTCGTAGTTGATGGTCGGGTGGAGGATCTGGTCGCGGATGCTCAGCACGGTCGCCATGGCCTCCATGGCCCCGGTCGCCCCCATCAGGTGGCCGAGCATCGACTTCGCCGAGCTCACCGGCACCCGCGCCGCGTGGGCGCCGAGCGCGCGCTTGATCGCCAGCGTCTCCGCCTTGTCCCCGAGTGGCGTGCCGGCCGCGTGCGCGTTGACGTAGTCGACCTCGTCGGGCCCGATCCCGGCGTCGGCCAGCGCTCCGGTCATGGCGCGGGCGGCGCCACTCCCCTCGGGGTCCGGCGCGATCGGGTGGTAGCCGTCGTCGCTGCTCGCGTAGCCGGCTAGCTCCGCGTAGATCGTCGCGCCGCGCGCACGGGCGTGCGCCAGCGTCTCCAGCACGAGCATGGCGGCGCCCTCACCGATGACGAACCCCTCGCGGTCGGCGTCGAAGGGCCGGCTGGCGCGCTCCGGCTCGTCGTTGCGCGTCGAGGCGGCACGCTGCACGGCGAAGCTGGCCACGAAGAGCGGGAAGATGTCGTGCTCGGTGCCACCGGCCAGCGCGACCTCCGCCTCACCGGCGCGCAGCACCTGCAGCGCCTCGCCGATGGCCTGGGCGCCGGTGGCGCACGCCGTCGAGACGGTCAGGCTGGGGCCGAGCAGGCGGAAGGTCTGGGCGACGTGGTAGGCGGGTAGGTTGTGCGGGAAGGTCGTCATGAAGAAGGGGGAGATGCGCATCAGGCCGCGCCGCTGCGCGATCTCCTGTGTCTCCAGGATGGTCGCCATGCCGCCGGCGCCGGTCCCCATGATCACCGCCGCGCGGTCGGGGTCGATGTCGCCGGGAGCCAGCCTCGCGTCGGCAAGTGCCATGCCGGCCGCGGCCACCGCGAACTGGGAGAAGCGGGCCATCTGGCGGGCCGTCTTCGAGTCGACCCAGTCGCCGATGGAGAAGCCGCGTACCTCCCCGGCGATCCTAACCGGGAGCTCACTCGCGTCGAAGCCCTCGATCGGACGTACGCCCGAGCGCCCGGCGAGCAGGCCTTGCCACGTCTCCTCGGCCGTCAGCGCGAGCGGGGAGACCGCGCCGACACCGGTCACCACGACCCGGCGCCGGTCGGGCATCTCGCGACCGAGCCGCTGGCCGCACTGGGGGCAGTAGCGTGCGTCGCTGGGCGTGTCGGCATGGCACGACGGACAGGACACCGGCACCCTCCTGGCGGGGACCGCGGTAGCGGCTGGTTGTCGACCCGGCAGGTCCGCGACGGGGCGGACTGCCGCAGATCCTACCAGATCGTGGGCGACGCCACGGTGCGCCGTCACCCTCCGCGCTCACAGCGCGTGGCGGCGTAGCAGCAGCTGGACAACCAGCACGACGACGGCGATCGCGAGCAGCACCCACGCGTACCAGCCGCCGTAGCCGCCCATCAGCCCGAGCAGCCACAGAATGAGCAGGCTGGCGATGATCGCCCACAGCACCAGTCGCACGGGTCGGCCCCCTCCTTGGCGCGGTCCCAGCCGGACCGTCACTCGTCGGGGGACAGGACGCGTGCCACCGCCCGCGCTCGACGGGGCGGCCGCCCGCGTGGCGGGTCGGGACGGCGAACGACCTCCCGGTCGTGGGAGGTCGTCGTGCGCTCACCGGGTGGACTCCACGTCGGACGGCGGCGAGGTTAGCTCGAGGGGCGCAGCATGATCTTCGCCCGGCGCGGCTTGCGGATCGCCTCCACGGCCAGCCGCGCCGCCGACTGCCGCGCGGCCCCGCGGAACGCCTCCGCGGAGGCCGAGTCCGGGGCGGCCACCACGACCGGAAAGCCGTTGTCGCCGCCAACGCGGATCGACGGCTCCAGCGGGATGCGCCCGAGCAGCGGCACGCCGTGCTCCGTCGCCGTCCGCTCCCCGCCCCCGTAGCCGAAGATCTCCGAGCGCTCGCCGCAGTGCGGGCAGATGAAGAAGCTCATGTTCTCGACGATGCCCAGGATGGTCGTCTTGACCTCCTTGAACATCGCCAGCCCCTTGACCGCGTCGGCCAGCGCCACGTCCTGCGGCGTGGTCACGATCACGGCGCCGGAGAGCGGGATGCGCTGGACCAGCGTCAGCTGGGCATCGCCGGTGCCCGGCGGCAGGTCGATGACCAGGTAGTCCAGCTCGCCCCAGTCGACCTCGTTCAGGAACTGGGTGATCAGCTGCGAGACCAGCGGGCCGCGCCAGATCAGCGCCTTGTCCGGGTCGAGCAGGAAGCCGACCGACATGATCTTCACGCCGTAGGCGTCGAGCGGCACGATCTTGCCGTCGCGCATCATCGGCCGCTGGGTGGTGCCCATCATCATCGGGATGCTCGGGCCGTAGACGTCCGCGTCGAGCAGCCCGACCGCCGCCCCATCCTGCGCGAGCGCGATGGCGAGGTTGACCGCCACGGTCGACTTGCCGACGCCGCCCTTGCCGCTGGCCACGGCGATGGTGTTCTTGACGCCCGGCAGCGGCGAGCGGTCCTGCATCCCCGAGCCGCTGGCGCGCACCCGGGACGAGAACTTGACCGCCACCTGGGACACGCCCGGCAGCGCGGTCACCGCCGCCCGCACGTCCGACTCGATCGTGCCGCGCAGCGGGCAGGCCGGGGTCGTCAGCTCGACCTGCACCCGGACCGTGCCGCCCTCGATCGCCACGTCTTTGATCATGCCGAGCTCGACCAGGCTGCGCCCGATCTCGGGGTCCATCACCGGCCGCAGCGCCTCGGTCACCTGCTCGGATGTCAGGCTGCTCGTCGTCATCGGGAAAGCTCTCCTCCACGGCACGCCGCGCCCCAGCCGCCCGCCCATTCTAGCAGTGGGATCGCGCCCGCGAGCGGCCGGCACGGCGGCACTTTCTCAACCAAACTCTATCATAAGTGCCGGGAGGACCGTGGCCGGCGCACACGAACATCGCCCACCGGCCGGTGGGCGAGGGCAGGGCCTGCTCCACGTTTCCGTGCGGGGACGAGCAGGCCCTTCTGCCGGGATGGAGGTGGCCGAGGGCCGGTGCCGCCGTCAGCCGTCTGGGAAGGGAGCCTACGCGCGGCCGGGGTGTTGGCCCCGCGTCGATGCCGCCCACTCGCCGCGCCCGCGTCACCACCGCGGGCGGTTCCCCGATGGCTCCGGTCGGTCGGCGTATCGCCGCGATTCGTGAGCCGGAAGGGGATCGATTTGACCGGCGAGGGTACCCGCATCGTCAACTCTGAGGTTCATAATAGGGTCGCCTCGGCGTCCTGTCACCCGTCGAAAGGCCCCCAGTGGTCACATGAACGTACAGGCTCCGCACTGTCCTTTCGGACAGGCGCTCGCGGGTGGTCGTCCGAGTCGGCAGCGGGCGCGCCAGGACCCGCCGCCGGCATTCGGCGGCGAGTGGCAGTGTGGACCGCGGTGTCGAGGCGTCAGGGGCGAGGTGGGGTTAGAGTGGGCTGGTGGTGTCGCGCGCGAGCGGCTCGAGCTCGCCCCGCGCCCGCATCGCGAGCAGCTGGTCGAGGTAGTCCTGGGCGTCGCGGAGCTCCTGGTCGCGCGCGGGGCTCGCGGGCTCGGACTTCAGGCGGGCGAGACTGGCCCGGACCTCGGCGATCTGTTCGTCGGCATTGAGCAGCCGCTCGGGTCGGTCGTTCATGGACGCTCCCTTTGCCGGGTCCGCTGAGAACACGAACCTCCCGGTCGAGGGCTGCCCGGGAGGTCCATCGTGTCGTGTTTGGCCGCCGGCGAGTGCCGGCGGGTCAGCCGGCGACTACCAGCGGCTGGAGTAGCTGCTGCGCTGCGACCGCTGCTGCTGGAAGCAATCCGAGCAGTAGACCGGCTTGTCGTTGCGCGGCTGGAAGGGCACCATGGTGTCCTTGCCACAGGAGCTGCAGACGGCCGGGTACATGGTGCGCTCGGCCCGCGGCGCGTAGCTGCTGCTGCCGGAGCCGTAGCTGCTGGAGCTGTAGCCGCCGCCGCTGGAGGCCTTGCGGGCCTGCCGGCACGCCGGGCAGCGCCGCGGCTCGTTGGTGAAGCCCTTCTCGGCGTAGAACTGCTGCTCGCCCGCCGTGAAGGTGAACTCGCTGCCGCAGTCGCTGCAGGTCAGGGTCCGGTCGACGAAACTCATCTCGTTGGGTCTCCTAGTACTGTGCGACCACCCACGCCGGGCGCGTCGCGCTACTGTTTCTGAACGGCACCGGTACTCCTGCGAGATGGTTTCGGAGACAGACCCTCGTGTGTCGCCGAACATGCACGCGGATATTCGAGGCCATCGAGCCCTATAATACCACACATTGGCCGTTTGTGCCACAACGTACGCACGATTCGCGCCCGCGGGCGGAACCCGCCCGCCGGCCCGGTCCGGATGGAGCCCATGACCGTCTACGACCTCTACCTCGAGTCCGGGCCGCAGCACCGCCGGACCATGGTCCACGTGCTCGACCTGCTTGGCTGCGTCGCCACCGGCGCCACCACCGACCGGGCGCTGGCCAGCACGCCCGACGCGGTCCGCGCCTACCGACGCTTCCTGCGCCGCCACGGCGAGCCGATCGACCCCGATGCGCCCTTCACCACCGCGGTCGTCGAGCACGTGACCCAGGGCAGCTTCCTCGGACACGGCTCCCCCTACCTGGCGTTCGGGCCCGACCTCGAGCCGCTCAGCGACGACGAGGTCGACCGGCTGCTCGCGCGCTTCGCCTGGCTGCGGGGCGAGCTCGCCGGCTGGGCCGAGCGCCAGGGGGCAGCGGAGCTCCAGGCCGTGCCCGTCGGCGGCGGGCGGACCTCCTGGGACGTGCTCCGCCACGTGCTCGCGGCGACGGGGAGCTACCTCTCGGCGGCGCTCGGCAGCGCCCCCGGTTTCGGCCGCGTGGCCGGCGCGGTCGAGCGCGAGGAACTGGACGTGGACGAGGGGCTGCGCCGCACCATCGCCATGGTCGAGGCGCGCGTGCGGGCCACCACGCCCGAGCAGCGGTCTGCCGTGCGCGTCCTGCCGGCCGGTCCCCGCACCCTGCGCAAGGCGCTCCGGCGCGCGCTCGAGCACGACTGGGAGCACCTGGTCGAGCTGTCGCGCCGTCCGGGCGGCCCGGAGCTCTGACTGAGGGGCGGCAGCTGCTCAGCCGGCCAGCTCGACGTGCCCCTTCTCGGCCAGGCCGTGGATCAGCAGGTAGAGGTAGAGCAGGCCGGCATACTCGTGCCAGGCCCCGAGCAGCCGCTGTACGCCCGCGTAGTCCGGCCGCTCGTCGACGCCCAGCCAGCGGCGCAGGTTGTTCTGGCCCCCCACGTCGTCGCCCGGGAAGACGTTGAGCCGGCCCAGCCCGCGCAGCAGCACGTACTCCGCCGTCCAGCGCCCGACGCCGCGCAGCTGTCGCAGCCTCGCCACCGCCGCGTCGTCACCGAGCGCCTCGAGCCCGCTCAGGTCCACGCTCCCGTCGACCAGCCCCGCCGCCAGCTCCAGCAGCGACCGCGCCTTCTGCCGGCTGAAGCCGAGCTCCTTCAGCCGCTCCGGGCTGAGCCCCACGACGTCCTCCGGTCGCGGGAAGGCATGCCGCATCGCGCCGTCGAGCCTGAGCGGCGGCCCGCACTCCTCGGCCAGCCGGCCCAGGATCTGCAGGCCAAAGCTCAGCGTGATCTGCTGGCAGGCGATCGCGTTGGTGAGCGCCTCGAAGATGGTCGGGTAGCGGGT
>DASSZN010000325.1:0-9184 GCA_035702805.1 Thermomicrobiaceae bacterium
ATCAGCAGCACCGCCGAGACGGTGATCACGATGGCGAGGTAGCCGAGGAACCACGGCCCGATCGACGAGGTGGCGAAGGAGTGGACCGAGGAGATCAGCCCGCTTCGCACCGTGAACGTGGCGAAGACCGACAGGATGAAGGAGGCCACGACCAGGGCCATGTTCCAGACCTTGAGCATGCCCCGCCGCTCCTGGACGATGATGGAGTGGATGAAGGCCGTGGTGGTCAGCCAGGGCAGCAGCGCGACGTTCTCCACCGGGTCCCAGCCCCAGTAGCCGCCCCAGCCGAGCACGTGGTAGGCCCACCAGGCGCCCAGCAGCAGGCCGATGCCCAGGATGCCCCAGGAGACCAGCGCCCAGCGCCGGATCGCCCGGATCCAGCCGTCTCCGAGCCGACCGGTGATCATCGCCGCCATGGCGAAGCCGAACGGGACGGTGAAGCTGGAGAACCCGCCGAGCAGGAAGGGCGGGTGCATCATGAACCCGGGGTCACGCAGCAGCGGGTTGAGCCCCGCACCGTCCGCCGGGGGAACCGGCAGCAGCGTGAACGGGCTGGAGACGAAGTTGAGCAGGATCAGCAGGAAGGTCTCGACCGACAGCACCGTCGCCGCGACGTACGGGATGAGCGCGCGATCGCGCGCGCGGTGCAGGTAGATCGCCAGCGACGAGAGCAGCCCGGCGATCATCGCCCAGTAGAGGAGGCTCCCCTGCTGGCCGGCGTAGAAGGCCACCGCCACGTAGTAGAAGGGCATGTCGCGGCTCGATCGGCCCGCGACGTAGGCCAGGCGGAAGTCGTGCGTGAGAAACGCGGTGATCAGGGCGCCGACGGCGACGAGAATCAGGAACGTGACCCCCCACACCGCGCGCAGGCTGGTGTCGACCAGTTCCGGGATCTGCCGGCGCGCCCCGATGACCCCGGCGGCGATGCCGAAGAGCGCCAGGGCCAGCGCGACGATGAGCGCGCCCGAGCCAAGCTGCGCCACGCGACCGTCCCCTCCCTATTGCTGCTGAGCCGTCTGCGTCGCGGTGAACCGGGACGGGCACTTGGTCAGGAGCGTGTCCGCCTGGAACGCGGCATTCGAGCGGTACGTCCCCTCGATGACGACCTGCGTGTTATTCGTGAAGATGTCCGGCATGACCCCGTGGTAGATGACCGGGATGGAGTGGGTGCCGTCGGTGATCGTGAAGTCGATCGGCTTGCCGGGACCGTTGATCTTGATCGAGCCCGGCTGGACCTCCCCGCCGACCCGGACCCGCTGGCCCTGCTCGATGGCGGCGTGCTGCTGGAGCTCGCCGACCGTCACGAAGTATGCCGCGATCGAACCCTGCATGCTGTTGTAGATGAGGAAGCCGACGGCAAACAGGATCACGACACCGGCGATCAGGAGCTTCGGATTCACCCAGCGCAGGCGCGGCTGCGCCACCGCGGGTTTGGCGATCGCTCCACCCGTCATCGCGTCCCCTCCTCGGCGCCGACTCCGGTCGGCGCGGCGACTGCCGGGCGGCCACCGGCCCGCCCGCTCCAGTTCGCGCGTGCTGTCTCCCCTACGGCGCCTGCCCGGCGCCCCCGCGTCACCGCTGGCCAATCCCCGACGGGTAAATGCTGGCCAGCGCGATGCCGATCACGAAGGCGACTGTCCCCAGGGACAGGATCAGCCAGGATCGGTCGATCATCGGAAACCTCGCGGGTCGCCGGGCCCGATAGCGCCGCCCGAAGCTCCCCGCGATCCAGAACGCGACCAGTGCCGCGACGACCTTGATCGTCAGCAGCAGGACGTACGCCACGGTCCCCCGCCCGTTCGTCAGGCGGTCGAACATCAGCGCCACGCCCGTGGCGATCAGTACGATCGTGGCGACCGAGGCCCACTCGCCAAACTCCCGCTGCGCCTGCCGCGCCAGCGCGCGCGCCTGCTCGTCGGCGCTGCGCAGCTGTGGCCGGAGCGCCAGGACGTAGTAGGCACCGCCACCCAGCCAGACCACCGCTGCCACCGCATGGGCTACTCGAAGCAGGAGCCTGGCGACCGACGGGCCGTTCACCTTCTACCTTCAAGCCCCGCGTGTCTCGGACCGCCGGGGCAACTCTACCAGACTCGCCCGGATCACAGGCCGTACCGAGTCGTGATCGGCGCGACGAACTGCGCGTTGAAGTGCTGCGTCGCGATCGTGACGTAGTAGAAGCGATCGCTCAGGAACATCACGCCGAGCACGATCAGGATCGCTCCGCTCACGGCCGAGATCACCTGGTAGTGGCTCGTGATCCAGCGGATCGCCGTCAGCGCGCGGCCGACGCCCACGCCCAGCGCGATGAACGGCACGCCCAGGCCGATCGAGTAGGCCAGCAGCAGCACCGTCCCGCGGCCGATTGTCTCGGACGCGCTGGTGTAGACCAGGATCGACGCCAGCAGCGGCCCGATGCAGGGGGTCCAGCCGAAGCCGAACGCCATGCCGAGCAGCATCGTCTCCGACGGCGTCAGAGCCCGTCCCACGTCGCGGTGCAGGCGACGCTCCCGGTACAGCCAGGGCAGCCGGAGGAGGCCGGAGACGAACAGCCCCATCACGATCATGATCGCGCCGGCGATCACCGTGATCAGCCGGCGGTACTGGGCGATGGCCCCGCCAAACGCCGAGGCGCCCGCGCCCATGACCACGAAGACCAGCGTGAAGCCGGCTACGAACGCCACGCTCGCGATCAGGACGCGCCGCCCGGAGCCGCCCGTGATCCGCTCGCCGTCGAAGGTCGCCCCGGAGATGAGCGAGAGGTAGCCCGGCATCAGTGGCGCGACGCAGGGCGACAGGAACGAGATCAGCCCCGCCGCGAACGCGGCCAGTAGCGAGATTCCGGCCGCGTCAGCCACCGGCCTGGAATTTCTTGAGCACCGTCGCGAACTGGTCCGGCGAGGTCAGCGGCCCGATGTACTTGCCGAGCAGCATGCCGGTCGGGCTGATGAAGAAGGTCTCGGGGACCCCGGCCACGCCGTAGTTGATGGCAATCGAGCCGTCGTTGTCCGGCCCGACCAGGTAGTGCGCGTCGTTCTGCGCCAGGAAGGAGGTGGCGTCGGACGACGTGTCCCAGACGTCGATCCCGACGAGCACCGTGTTCGCCGGCAGGTTCTGCGAGATGGCGGACAGCACCGGCGCTTCCTGCTGGCACGGCTGGCACCAGGAGGCCCAGAAGTTGACGACTACCGTCTTGCCGCGGAACTGCGACAGCGAGAGGTCCTGGCCGGAGAAGCTCTTGATCGAGAAGCCCGGCGCCTTGCGGTTCGTGAACGTCTCGACCGAGCTCCCCTGCTCGATCCGCCCGCCGGCGCCCAGCGCGCTCGTCTGTGGCTTGGGCGCGAAGAGAGCGTACCCCAGTAGCCCGAGTAGCGCGGCGACGATCACGATGGTCACGCCGGGAATCACCCGGTTACGCATCGGGAGTGTCCGGAGCCTGGTCCATGCGAACACCTCGATAAGCCATTGGGAGCCGAGTCAGCCGCCCCTTATTATGCGACCCGATCGGCCGAATTCAAGGCGGCGCCGCCGGCCGGCGCTCCGGCCTCAGTACTCGTAGGCGATCTCCGCGCCGAGCGAGGCGAACTTTCCGACGATGTCCTCATAGCCGCGACGCAGGTGCTGCGTATCGTGGATGCGCGTCTCACCGGAGGCCACGAGTCCCGCCAATACCAGGCTCGCCCCGCTCCGGATGTCGAGTGCCTGCACGTCGGCGCCGGTCAGGCGCGACGGGCCGTTGATGATCGCCTGCTGGCGGTCGACGACGTCGATGTCGGCCCGCATCTTCCGCAGCTCTGCCGCGTAGCGCAGCCGGTCGTTGAAGACGCGCTCGTAGATGCGGCTCTGGCCGTGGGCCTGCGTCATCAGCACCGCGAAGGCCGCCTGCAGGTCGGTGGGGAACCCGGGGAAGGGCAGCGCCTGGATCTCCGTCGCGTGCAGCTCGCCGCGCCCGCGGACGAGCATGGAGCGCTCGCTCCACCACACCTCGGCGCCCGCCTCGCGCAGCTTGTAGGTCAGTGGGAGCATGTCGGGCTCGGAGACGTGCTCCAGGATGACCTCACCGTCGGTGATCGCTCCGGCGATGGCGAAGGTGCCCGCCTCGATCCGGTCGGGCAGGATCGCCGCGCGGTAGCCGCGCAGCCGGTCCACCCCGTCGACCCGGATGTGGGGGGTCCCGACGCCGGTCACGCGCGCGCCCATGTCTCGCAGGATCGAGCCGAGGAAGCTGATCTCCGGCTCTGAGGCCGCGTTGACGATCGTCGTCGTGCCGCGCGCCAGCGTCGCTGCCATCAGCAGGTTCTCGGTGCCGGTGTGGCTGGGGTAGTCCATATACAGCTCGGCGCCGTAGAGCCGGCGCGCGCGCATCATGTAGTCGCCGTCTGCCTGCTCGACGACACCGCCCATGCGGCGAAAGCCGCGCAGGTCCACGTCGACCGGGCGCGTGCCGAGCTTGCAGCCGCCGGGGGACGACGAGGAGGCCTCGCCGAAGCGCGACAGCAGCGGCCCCGAGACCAGGAACGACGCCCGCATCCGCTCGACCAGGTCGGACGGCGCGTCGAAGCGCCGGACCTTGGCCGCCTGGATCCGCAGGCGGTGGTTCTCCTGGTCGAAGTCGACCTCGGCGCCCAACCAGCGCAGCAGGTCGACCATCACCAGCACGTCCTCCAGCACCGGGACGTTGTCGAGCAGGCATTCCTCGTCGGTCAAGAGCGCGGCGGCCATCGCCGGCAGGGCGGCGTTCTTGGCCCCGTCGACCGGGATCCGGCCCCTCAGCGTCGCGCCACCGCGGATCACGATGGTCTTCGCCTCGGTCGCGACCTGGGTAGTCATGGTCGGTGCCCTCACCTTCGGCGGACGGGAACGCGGGGCCGGCGCGTGCCGGCGGATCTGGTGGGAGTGCGGCGGAGTCCCCGCGAGCAGTCTAGCAGCCGCGCCGAGCGGCGCCCAGGGCAGTCGTGGCGGGCGGCCGGGTGGCCGCCCGTGGTCCTACGACGCCAGGTCCTGCTGCGCGAGCGGCTGCGGCGCGCGGCCGCGTGTGCGTCGCCCGACGCGCAGGCGGACCATCGACCGTCGCAGCGCCAGCTCGGCCCGCGCCAGGTCGACGTCGGTGAGCCGCTCCGAGATACGGCTCTCGGCGCGCTGTCGCGCGGCCTCGGCGCGGGCGACGTCGATCTCCTCGGCCCGCTCGGCGGTGTCGGCCAGCACGAGCACGCGGTTGTGGGCCACCTCGAGGAAGCCGCCGAAGACGGCGAGCGACTCCTGCTGGCCGCCCTTGACGAGTCGCATCTCGCCCAGCGCCAGCAGCGAGATGATCGGCGCGTGGCGCGGCAAAATGCCGAGGGTGCCGTCGGCGCCGGGCGCCACGACCATGTCGACGTCGTCCTCGACCAGGACGACGCGCTCCCCGGTGACGATCTCCACCTTCAGCTTCGCCATGCCTGTCTCTGTCTCCTCAGCCGCGGATCACCGGCCGAGCCTCCGCAACTCCCGGAGCCCCGGCCGGTCCGGTCTAGATCTCCTCGCCGGCGGCCATCTTCTGGGCGTTCTCGACCGCCTCGTCGATCGTGCCCACCATGTAGAAGGCCTGCTCGGGGAGCGTGTCGTACTTGCCCTCGAGGATCTCCTTGAAGCCCCGCACCGTCTCGGCCCGCTCGACGTAGCGACCCGGCCGGCCGGTGAAGGCCTCGGCCACGAACATCGGCTGCGACAGGAAGCGCTGGATGCGCCGCGCTCGCGCGACCGTCTGCTTGTCCTCGTCGCTGAGCTCTTCGATGCCGAGGATGGCGATGATGTCCTGCAGGTCGCGGTAGCGCTGGAGCACCCGCTGCACCTCGCGGGCCACCGCGTAGTGCTCCTCGCCGACCACGCTCGGGTCGAGGATGCGGGAGGTCGAGGCCAACGGGTCCACCGCCGGGAAAAGTCCCTGCTCGGCGATCGAGCGCTCCAGCGAGATGGTCGCGTCCAGGTGGGCGAAGGTCGTGGCCGGCGCCGGGTCGGTGTAGTCGTCGGCCGGCACGTAGACCGCCTGCACCGAGGTGATCGAGCCACGCCGCGTCGAGGTGATGCGCTCCTGCAGCTGGCCCATCTCGGTGCCCAGCGTCGGCTGGTAGCCCACGGCGCTCGGCATGCGGCCGAGCAGTGCCGAGACCTCGGAGCCCGCCTGGACGAAGCGGAAGATGTTGTCGATGAAGAGGAGCACGTCGCGGCCCTCGTCGCGGAAGTACTCCGCCATCGTCAGGCCGGTCAGCCCCACCCGCAGCCGGGCGCCGGGCGGCTCGTTCATCTGGCCGAAGACCAGCACCGTCTTGTCGACGACGCCGGACTCGTTCATCTCGCCCCACAGCTGCGTCCCCTCGCGGGTCCGCTCGCCCACCCCGGTGAAGACCGAGTAGCCACCGTGCTCCGAGGCGATGTTGCGGATCATCTCCATGATGATGACGGTCTTGCCTACCCCGGCGCCGCCGAAGACGCCGGTCTTGCCGCCCTTGGTGAACGGGGCGATCAGGTCGATGACCTTCATGCCCGTCTCGAAGACCTCCACCTGCGTCGACTGCTCCTCGAAGGAGGGCGACGGGCGGTGGATCGGGTAGCGCAGGTCGGAGGTCACCGGCCCGGCCTCGTCGACCGGCCGGCCCACGACGTTGAAGATGCGGCCGAGCGTAGACGGCCCCACCGGCACCTCGATCGGGGCGCCGGTGTCGACCGCGTCGAGGCCGCGGCGCAGGCCGTCGGTGCTCGACATGGCCACCGCGCGCACCCAGTCGTTGCCCAGGTGCTGCTGCACCTCGAGCACCAGCGGATCCTGGCCCTCTCGCTCTACCAGCAGCGCGTGGTAGATCTCGGGCAGGTGCTCCGGCGGGAACTCGACGTCCACCACGGCGCCCAGGATCTGGACGATCTTGCCCGTCGATACCGTCGTTGCCATCTCGATCTCTTCCTCCTGGATCCCTGTCCGGCCGCTAGCCGAGCGCCGCCGCTCCCGCCGAGATCTCCGACACCTCGCGGGTGATCTGCGCCTGCCGGACCTTGTTGTAGGTCATGGTCAGGTCGGACACGATCTCGCGCGCGTTGTCGGTCGCGTTGCGCATGGCCACCATGCGGGCGCTCTGCTCGCTGGCGATGGCCTCGAGCACGGCCTGGTAGATCTCGACCTCGACGAAGCGTGGCAGCAGCGCCTCGAGCACCGCGGCCGGGCTCGGCTCGAAGATGTAGTCGGTCACTTCGCCCGCGCCGGGCGGTGCCGTGATCGGCAGGATCTGCACCACCTGCGGCACCTGACGCAGCGTGTTGATGAACTGCGTGTACCCCAGGAAGACCGCGTCGACCTTCCCTGACGTGAAGTCGTCGATCGCGATCTGGACGATCGGCCGGATCGAGTCGAGCGTCGGGCGATCGCCGATGTTGACGAAGGATGCGGACGGACGCCGGCCCAGCCGGGTGAAGAAGTCCCGCCCCTTGCGACCGACCGCCACGATGTCGATGTCGCCCGGCGACTCGGCGCGCTCCTCCTGCATGAAGTGGACGGTTCGCCGGATGACGTTCGTGTTCAGCGCGCCGGCCAGCCCGCGGTCGGACGTGACCAGGATCACCTCCGAGCGCTGGATCGGACGCTGGATGAGCAGCGGGAACTGGTTGCGGTCCTCGAACGCGGTCATCGTCGCCAGGTCGCCGGTCATGGCGCGGATGCGCTCGGCGTACGGCCGGGTCGCCAGCACCTGTTGCTGGGCGCGGCGCATCTTCGACGCCGCGACCATCTCCATCGCCCGGGTCACCTGCGCCATGTTCCGCACGCTGCGGATGCGACGCCTGATCTCACGCGGCGTGGGCACGGGGCGCCTCCTCCCTCACCTCGCCGCTAGCGGGTCGCCGCGGGCGCGTTGGCCCACATCGTCGACTTGAACTCGTTGGTGGCCGACCGCAGCGCCGCGATCGTCTCGTCCGTCAGCCGACGGTCGGTCGTGATCTGCTCCAGGATCTGCGGCTTGGTGCTGCGGAGGTAGTCGAGGTACTGCTCCTCGAAGGCGCGCACGCGCTCGACGTCGACGTCGTCCAGCAGGCCGTTGGTGGCCGCCCAGATAATCGACACCTGCTCGGCGACCGGCATCGGGTGGTACTGCGGCTGCTTGAGCACCTCGGTCAGGCGCTGGCCCCGGTCGATCTGGCGTCGGGTCGCCGGGTCGAGGTCGGAGCCGAACTGCGCGAACGCGGCCAGCTCGCGGAACTGCGCCAGGTCGAGGCGCAGCCGGCCGGCCACCTGCCGCATGGCGCGGATCTGCGCGTCGCCGCCGACCCGGGACACCGACAGGCCCGCGTTCACGGCCGGGCGCACCCCGGCGTAGAACAGGTCTGCCTCCAGGTAGATCTGGCCGTCGGTAATCGAGATCACGTTCGTCGGGATGTAGGCCGAGACGTCGTTGCCCTGCGTCTCGATGATCGGCAGCGCCGTCAGGCTGCCGCCGCCGAGGTTGTCGCGCAGCCGCGCCGCGCGTTCGAGCAGCCGGGAGTGCAGGTAGAAGACGTCGCCCGGATACGCCTCGCGTCCCGGCGGCCGGCGCTGCAGCAGCGCGACCTGGCGGTACGCCCAGGCGTGCTTGGAGAGGTCGTCGTAGGCGATCAGCGCGTCGCCGCCGTTCTCCATCACCTCTTCGCCCATCGCCGTGCCGGCGTAGGGCGCCAGGTACTGCAGCGGCGCGGGATCGGACGCCGAGGCGGCGACCACGATGGTGTTGTCCATCGCGCCCTCGCGCTCGAGGATGCCGACGATCTGCGCCACCTGCGCCTGCTTCTGGCCGATGGCCACGTAGATGCAGATCACGCCGCTGTTGCGCTGGTTGATGATCGTGTCGATGACGATGGCCGTCTTGCCGGTCTGGCGGTCGCCGATGATCAGCTCGCGCTGGCCCCGGCCGATCGGGATCATGGAGTCGATGGCCTTGAGCCCGGTCTGCAGCGCCGTGTCGACGTTCTGGCGCGAGATCACACCCGGCGCGATCCGCTCGATGGTGCGGAAGCGGTCGGTCTGGATCGGCCCCTTGCCGTCGATCGGCTGGCCCAGGGCATTCACCACGCGCCCGACGAGGGCCGGCCCGACCGGCACCTGGGCGATGCGGCCGGTCGCCTTGACCTCGTCGCCCTCCTCGATGCCGGTGTAGTCGCCGAGGATGATGATGCCGACCGAGTCCTCCGA